>JAQXBH010000122.1 GCA_029252505.1 Opitutales bacterium
CTGACGATACTCATAAAGGATATTCCTTACAGGCCTCTTATGCACTGAGTAATGCTCCTCATGGTTCTTGGGAACTTCTTTACAGATATTCAGAAGTTGAAGGATCAGGCAACTCAGACGAGGAATTAATTAGCGCAAAGGAAATCATTCGTAGAGCCAACATTGTTAACAGTAGCGTTGATCGCTTGGAGCAACATTATGTTGGAGTAAATTACCTCTTCAACGGGCATGATGCTAAATTCATGCTTGGGTATGAAATGAATGAACTAGATGAAGACGGAACAAGAGCAGACGCGGACGGTTTCCGTGCTCGTATTCAGTTCCTTTTCTAAACTCTGAATTTAATCACCGAATATAAATCATAAATTAATTACATTAAATGAAATACACGAAAATACTTTCGATTGCCACTGCGGCACTCGCCATCGCTCTTCCAGGCTTTGCTCAGGATAAGCTCATAATCAAGGGTTCCGATACCCTGGGTGCGAAAATGATCCCCAAAATTGCGGAGGCTTATGAAAATAAGAACCCCGGTTCCAGGTTTGAAATCGCAGCGGAAGGATCATCCACCGGTATTGCCGCTATTATTGACGGAACTGCCCACATTGGAATGTCCAGCCGCGAGCTCAAAGGTAAGGAAAAAGCATCAGCTGGTTCCAATGGCGTACGCTTGGTCAAGACTGTGGTTGCTAACGACGCCGTGGCCGTGATCGTTAACGCATCCAACCCACTATCCAAACTGTCCCTCAAAGACATCGAGCGTATCTTCACCGGTGATGTGACCAACTGGAGTGCAGTGGGTGGTAAAAGTGGAGGTATCTCCGGTTATACCCGTAACACCTCCTCCGGAACCTATGCATTCTTCCAGAAGTTCGCTATGGCCAAGCGCGATTATGGTTCCGCCACTCAGAAGATGGCGGGTAACGAGCAAATCGCCACCGAAGTAGCCAATAATCCTAACGGCATTGGTTATGTTGGATTGGCCTATGTTGGTGCCAAGGGAATCAAAGTGATTGCGGTAGACGGCGTTCTTCCATCCGCAACAACCGCTAATGATGGTTCCTACAAGTTGGCCCGCGGATTAAATTGCTTCACCAACGGTGCACCGACTGGTGCAGCCAAGAAGTTCCTGGACTTTGCCTTGACCGCACCTGGTCAAAAGATCGTAGCAAGCACTGGTTTCGTACCCGTGAAGTAAGACGATCTCCGTTTGTTTGTTTTATACAAGGGTCGCCTCTCCAGAGGCGGCCCTTTCTGTTCATATCATCAAACTCTGCGTCAAAGATCTTATCTAAATCAAACAATCGCTCCAAAATAACATAACTTTTCGATGCTTGGCGCAGAGTTGTTACATTGAGCATGTAAAGTAAATCAGACCTATCCCCAATGAACGCTTTTAAATCATGAGTGAATCCTCCACCTTTACCCCCCCAAAACACTCGATCCTGGTAATCGATGACGAACCTGACCTTTGCGAACTGATTGAATTTCAACTGCAAAAGGAGGGCTTCCGGACCAGTTCTCTTTCCAACCCATTGGAAGCAATCGGGCATGCGAGAGACTTTCAACCCGACTTGATCATTCTTGATGTTATGATGCCTGAGTTGGATGGGCTGCGCCTCTGCAGTATGCTTAAAGTGGACTCAAAACTTAAAGATACCCCTATCCTCTTTCTAACAGCACGCAGTGACGCAGATGAAAGAGTAAAGGGATTTGAGCGAGGAGCAGATGACTACCTGACAAAACCCTTTGACAACCGGGAACTGATCGCCCGATCCAAGTCGATCCTCGCCCGTACGCTAAAGAAAAAGCTCGCGATGACCGGGAAACTCGAAGGCGGAGGCATTGTTCTTGATCCGGAAAGCCACGAAGTTTTTATTCATGATGAATTGGTCGACCTTACCCATACCGAATTCAGGTTATTACACTTAATGATGGAAAGGATCGGTCGGGTACAGAGCCGGGAAAACCTACTGGTTAATGTTTGGAATTATGACTCCGACATAGAAACACGCACAGTTGATAACCATGTCGGTCGTTTGCGGGGTAAGCTCGGTGATAAAGGAGAAATGATCAAAACGGTCCGTGGCGTTGGATACAAGCTGGTGATCGATTGATCATCCCCAAAAAACCCTAACCTGTCATGCTTGAAATTTCATCCCTTGTCCTGGGAGTACTAACTTTGTACTTTTGGGTTCAACATCGGTACGGCCGTCAATTGCTACTCGATATTGTTACATCAATTCGTGAGAGCAACTCACTTCTCCTTGAAAAACCCTTATTGCTCAGCAAAGGATTTCCGCTGAAGCTTTACCAAAAGGCAATGGATGAAAATGCCAACCGTATCGCCAACCTAGAAAGAGAGAGCGATCGTTCCACACATACTTTTAATGAAACCCTTGGAGGTATGCTAGACGGGGCAATAATCTTAAATCGGGATCATATAATTACCTTCGTAAACTCCACTGCTCAGAAAAACTTTTCTCTGGGACAAAAAATGCAAGGTCGTCGGCTTGAGGCCTTTATTGATTCTTTTGAAATTCTAGACTTAATTGACCAATCGGGAAGAGGATTAACCTCTGGTAAAGCCGAATTCACATTTCGTAAAAACGGCACAATCAAAGACTTTGAAGTTGCGATCGCCCTCCTTTCATCGATCCGCACTGAATCAAAAGATGTCTACCTTTTATTATTTAGGGAAGTCACCGAAATAAAACGGGCGGATCGCCTGCGTAAAGACTTTGTGGCCAATGCATCGCATGAACTGCGGACTCCTGTAACCATGATAAAGGGGTTTGCTGAAACATTGGTCGAATCCCCTACTCTACCAGCCGCCCGGCGTAGCTCTTTCATTTCTAAAATTCATAAGAATTCCCTCCGGCTTCAGGCACTTGTAGATGATTTGCTCAGCCTTTCAGAGTTGGAGGGAAGTGTGGATGCCTTCCAACCGACTAATAACAAACTATGTGAGGTTATTCGGGGAATCGATTTATACATCCAAGAAAAGCCTTATGTAGATGCATCCAAGTTAAAATTTTCACTCGCTAAGGAAAAAGATGCCTTCGCTTTTGATGCCATTAAAATGGCAATAGCCATAGGCAACTTGATTGATAATGCCTTTAAATACGCTGGTAGCTTTACCACAGTTGAGGTTTCCACTACTCTTTCGAAGGATAACAAAACCATCATCTGCTCAGTACGGGATGACGGAAACGGCATCCCCCAAAAAGACTTGGAACGAATATTTGAACGGTTTTATGTAGTAGATAAGGGACGATCGAGAGAGAAAGGTGGAACAGGACTGGGACTCAGCATTGTTAAACATGTTGCCGAGGGGCATGGAGGTCGAGTCTTTGCTCAAAGTAAATTGGGGAAAGGAACCACTTTTTCAATCGAACTCCCCAGATATTAGGATTCATGAAGATTCAAAGATGGCTTTGTTACAGAATTGGCGCAATTCCGTCACATAACAAACAATCGATTATGGTAAAATCCATTCCATTGTTTCATGAACCTCAATTTAAAGATTTATCCATGCTTATATATGAACCTGTTTCCACAGGCACCCATGTAATCATATCTGTATGAATTCCTCGCAACGGAAAGACCACTGGATCAAAATATTTTTTGCCAGCAATGCAGTTACCTCAATCATCATTTTGGGGCTCATTACTCTTTTCCTCTTCAAAGAAGGAGTTGAATTCTTCGGACAGTACCGCGATGCACTCGAAAGGTACCGAAAGTCAGGAATGGAGTATGCCACTGTTGTCACCAAACAGCATGACGACCAAACTCTGCTTTACCGCTACCTCGAAAGTATACTTTCACAGGAAGTGGAATCCATGGAAGGTATAGCCATTGATTCCACCAAAAAAATACAGGCTCAAGAGAAGACTAAAGCATTATTACAATTGACCAGAGAATTTCAAAATACCAAGGAATTTCTTCTCGTATACGAAAAGAAAATGGTTAAATGGGCGGCAGAAACTAAGCTCTTTCTTTTAACAAAAAGCGACCTTATCGATGTCAAAAAACAAGCAATTTCAAGTGATTTACCAGAAGAAGATTTTTCAGAATCCATTGAGGAGTTAATTGACCGCCAATCTTTCTCACATACTGAACTGGCCAGGTGGCAAAATTATTTTATACGGCACAAAAGGGAAGACCTAGCCAAAAGAATTAACCCCATGGTGGGAACTGAGTCAGGTACCCACAAAACTGGAGAGATTAATAACCTGACCAGTATCATTCAGGAATCAGCCATCTCTCAATACCCTGATATTTTAACTAAGCAGGATAATCGATTTTCAACCATTCTTTCTGATTACAAGCCATCCTTTATACTTTCCAAGTCAGAGACAGATTTTAAAAAAGCAAAAGACGCCCTTAGCGAATACCTTGTAAATGTTCCACTTTACAAAGAAAGACTGACCACTTGGGACCCGACCAAAGATTACCCTCTCCATCGGGCATTCAGCGGATTTCTCCTGGGTAAAGACTGGGTTACCAATAGTGCAAGACAGGATTGGTATGGAGTCCTACCCTTACTTTCTGGATCGCTTTTGGTCAGTCTGATCGCCCTCGCTCTGGCTATTCCTTTTGGTGTGGGGTCCGCCATTTATGTAAACCAGGTTGCCACCGCACATGAGCAGACATTCATCAAACCGGGCATTGAATTTATTTCAGCCATTCCATCGGTATTAATTGGTTTTTTTGGGATCGCCGTACTTGGGGGGATGGTCAACCTTATTGCAGGCGAACGGTTGAACTCTTTAACTGCAGGGTTCTTGTTGGCATTAATGACGGTGCCAACTATTTTTACCCTCGCGGAAGATGCACTCAATAATGTGCCCCGTGCTTTACGAGATGCATCTCTCTCGCTGGGTGCAACACGCTGGCAAACTTGTGCCCGGGTAATCTTTCCCTCTGCAATTACCGGTATAATCTCTGCTATCCTCTTGGGGTTTGGACGGGTAATTGGCGAAACAATGGTGGTCCTGCTTTGTGCAGGAAATCGTATCGCCATACCTAATGTCAGCTCTGGCTTGGGCGTTTTCGCTCAACCTGTTCATACCATGACTGGGATTATCGCTCAGGAAATGGGGGAAGTTGAGTTTGGCAGCATTCATTACCGTGCTCTTTTCATGGTAGGCATTGCCCTCTTCCTCATCGCATTACTGGTAAATTTCCTCTCTCAAACAATAGCGGGTAGGTACAAAGCAAGCTATTAGAATGATGAGTGCCCAAAAGGAACCCAAACATCCGTTCACACCTCGACTAAGTCGCGAACGCATTCAAGAAACATTTGTGTTTGGCCTGCTGCGTGGCATGACATTCTTTGTGCTCTTTTGCGCTGCCTTTCTCTTTTGGGATATTTTATCCAAGGGTGCAGGCAAAATCTTCGAGGGGGAAGGTTTAATTAACTGGGAATTTCTTACCGAGCACCCTCAAACCCTCCATGTTATTGGAGAAGGTGAAGATGAGATCAAACTTAGTTCCAGCAACTACTACCGCCTCAAAGATGAGAAAATGTACGAAAAATGGAACACCTTCAAAGGGACTTCCGATTACAAGAACAAAAGAAACCAATTATTTGAGGCCAGCAAAGCCATTCAAGATGAGTGGACCGATCAGGCATTGGTTTTAGCCGACGCTCGTTTTATTGAAAGAGAGCAGGGAAAACTATCCGATAAATTTTCCTTTTGGACAGAACTAGTTACTAACTTCGAAAGCACTGCTAGTGATTTCGAAATCAAACGGGAAGAAGTACTCCCAATGGTTTCGCAATTCATGCTGGGACACTTTGAGAAAGAAAGAGGCAGACTCCAATTACTGAGCGATCAGCTAATGTTGTTTCGTGCACAGCAATATCCAAAAATCGAAAACCTTACCAAAGAGAACCTTAAGCAAATTCAATTGGCTTATAATCAATTCTTAGCCCAAGCACCTCAAACTTACAACCTTGCGATGAGGGAATTTGGAGAAGAAGCAACCATTACTTTTAATGACTTCTACTCGAAGGAAGGACCTAAGGAATTTGGACGCTTTGCTGAGGCACTAGTAGCCTACTCATCCGTACGGCAGACATTTTTAGAAGAAGATCAAAATATGTCCAACTGGGATGACTTACAACAGTGTCTTTCTCCTTTTAAAGAAGCCATGACGGTGGCTCTTCCTTCCCGTGACTTTGCCTATTCTGGAGGTGGTATTTTCCCGGCAATTGTAGGAACCTTACTTCTTGTGGTGGGCGCAATGGCCATCTCAATCGTCCTTGGTGTATTTTGTGCGATCTTTCTTGCAGAGTATGGGAAATCAGGAAAATTTATTTCCATGGTAAGACTGGCCATTCTTAACCTTGCCGGAGTTCCTTCTATCATTTTTGGTCTGTTTGGTTTTGGTTTATTTGTCATCTTTTTGGATTGGAATGTTTCTTTGCTAGCTGGATGGTTCACCCTTGCCTTCATGGTTCTCCCGATTGTTATCACCGCAAGCGAGGAAGCCTTACGGTCTATCCCCCAGGGCTTCCGGGAAAGCTCGCTGGCACTTGGAGCAACCAAGTGGACGATGATCAAGACCAGCGTACTGCCCTTTGCGATGCCTGGAATTCTTACTTCCTCTATTTTGGGAGTGGCACGTGCAGCTGGAGAAACCGCACCAATCATGTTTACCGCTGCCTATGCAAAAAGATCGGAGCTTCCCTGGGAAGGACTCGAGCATTGGACCGACTTTTTCTTTCAGGGCGTGATGGCTCTCCCCTATCACATCTATGTTGTCAGCGCTAAAATTCCCCAAAATGAATACACCGCCGACATGCAATATGGTACCGCTTTTATTTTTCTCCTTCTGGTCGTCGGGATAGCAAGCCTGTCCATCATGCTCCGTAACCGACTTCGAAAGAAATACCGTTGGTAAATCATCTACACATTTAAAGCCATGCAAGAAGCACCCACCGCAAACCCCGAAAATTCTTCATCAGAAAACACAGAGGAGTATAGAGAACCGGCAATCCGTATAAAGGAGCTCGATTTCCTCTACGGAAATAACCAAGTAATCCATAATGTTACGCTCGATATTTTCCCCAAAGAGATAATGGCTTTTATCGGCCCTTCGGGATGTGGGAAAAGTACCCTTTTGCGCTGCCTTAATCGCATGAACGACTTGGTCGAAGGTGCCCGCATTGGCAAGGGATCGATCGAAATTCACGGGGTAGACCTGCATGACAAAAGCGTCGATGTGATCGAACTGCGCAAGAAAGTCGGCATGGTCTTTCAAAAATCCAATCCCTTTCCTAAATCCATTTATCAGAATGTCGCCTACGGATTGCAGATCCAAGGGGTGAAGTCCAAGCGGGTAGTCGACCAAAAAGTGGAGGAGTCTCTTAGAAAAGCCGCCCTCTGGGAAGAAGTGAAGGACCGGTTAAATGAAAACGCCTACGGGCTATCAGGCGGACAGCAGCAACGCCTGTGCATTGCCCGAACCCTTGCGGTCGAACCTGAAATTATTCTGATGGACGAACCCTGCTCCGCCCTCGATCCGGTCGCGACGGGCAGAGTGGAGGAACTGATCCTTGAATTGAAGAATGAGTATACCATTGTGGTTGTTACCCACAATATGCAGCAGGCAGGAAGAATATCCGACCGCACCGCATTCTTCTACCTTGGGAAACTGATCGAATGCGACCTGACCAAAAAAATATTCCTCAACCCAAGCAAGCAACAAACTGAAGATTATATATCCGGAAAATTCGGATAATGCCCACCTGCCCATGACCACACAATTCGAACACAACCTGGAAAACCTCAAGTCCAAGCTCCTGTTAATGGGCCAACTGGCCAACGAATCCCTGCAGGGAGCAATCAAAGCCCTGGTCGAAGGGGACTCCGTACTCGCCAAGGCCGTACGAACAAAGGACGAGGAGATTGACGATTTGGAAAACGAACTGGGCGAGGAAGTGACCACTTTTCTATCCACCCACGCCCCGGTGGCCTCTGACTTGCGCCTGCTTGTATCCATCATCAAGATCAGCCACGAGATCGAACGTATTGGCGATGAAGCTAAGGCAATTGCCCGGCGCTCCCGCAAGACGGCCATACCCAATTTCCATCGAATTCCCAGAATGGGAGAAATTGCCCGGGAAATGATCCAGGATGCCCTCTCCATCTTCGCGGAATATGATGAGAACCAGGCCAAGGCAATTTGGACACGTGACCTCGAGGTCGATCAATTGCACAAAGAAAACAACCAATTCTGCCAGTCCCTCGTGGAAAAGGATCCCACGACTTCATCCTCTGTTTTCGAGGTGTTGTTTATTTCCAAATCACTGGAGAGAGTCTGTGACCATGCGGTGAATATTTCCAAGGAAACTGTATTTATGGCGACCAGCCGGGATATCCGGCATGCTCCCGAATTTAAAAAATCCGCACTGCGTAAGAAGTTAGAATAAACCTTAAAAACTTTTAGCAGGCCTAGCCTGCCAAGTCTGACAATTCAAGCTGGGGAGAAATCAATCTTGCCATGAACGCCCGGGCACCGTCAAATCGCGGGTTTTACCATGTCCGCCCGCATTCGTATATTTGTAGTCGACGATGAAGAAGATCTCACCGATCTCCTTCATT
>JAQXBH010000129.1 GCA_029252505.1 Opitutales bacterium
TCAACTAATTTGTACGGCAAGGTTGCTGTCTTAATTTCTGGCCAAGCAGTCGCTCCATCTTCAACTGATCCAATCGTTGCACCGGCTACTTTAGATATAGCTGAGGCAACTTTTGGTAATAATGCCAAGGTTTTCGTTCGGGATGCTTAAAAAACTCTTTCGTTATCTTATTTAAGATATGGCGGAGAGGGCGGGATTCGAACCCGCGGTACCTTGCGGTACACAGCATTTCCAATGCTGCACGATCGGCCACTCTGTCACCTCTCCTTAAAACAGTGTTCCTTAATGCCGACATGTAGTTGGTTCGTCAATGATCAAAAAAGTGTTTTTGCAGTAAATTAATTATTGAAAGAGCGTTTTTTTAATTCTTTCTTCTTTGGGGTTTGCTTGTTTTAAAAGATTAGTTAGAAATAAACATATGCATATGACAGCAAGCGATGTTGCGTACAATGGTAAGGTGGAGGGCGATGTAGTCGTCACTCGGGCGGATGCAGTTATAAACTGGATTCGACAACATTCTGTATGGCCAATGCCAATGGGTCTTGCTTGTTGTGCGATTGAGTTGATGGCCTCTGCCGCTTCCCGATATGATATTTCTCGATTCGGAATGGAGGTAATGAGATTTTCCCCCCGGCAATCCGACTGCATGATTGTAGCGGGTACAGTTACCTACAAAATGGCGGAGGTGGTGAGAAGAATTTATGACCAAATGGGTGATCCCAAATGGGTAGTTGCAATGGGGGCCTGTGCTTCCACAGGGGGGATGTACCGTTCTTATTCAGTAATGCAAGGAGTGGATAACATTGTTCCCGTTGATGTTTATGTAAGTGGCTGCCCTCCTCGGCCAGAAGCTTTATTGGATGCGATGATGAAGCTACAGGACAAGATTGGAAATGAATCTTCCGTTCGTAATCTTCGAAAGACCTCGGCGGGTGCCGTAAAGTAATCGGATGATAGACGAGGACTTCACAAAAAGTTTGCTTCAAAAGCATTCTTATCTCACTCAACAAGATTCCGTAGATTGGGTTACTTTTGAATGTGTACCTGAAAAGCTTCTTTCTTTTGTAGAATCTTTACGAGACACCGAAGGCTTTGAAATTCTTGTCGATTTAACTGCAATTGATCATGGAGAAGGTGCAGATTTTCGTTATTCTACTGTTATCCATCTTTACTCTTTGGTACAGCGGGGATATTTGCGAATCCATTCAACTTGCACCGACAATGATAAACCGGAAATGCCATCAGTATCTTCTATCTATCCGGCAGCAAATTGGCATGAGCGAGAAACTTTCGATATGTTCGGAATTCATTTCTCAGACCACCCCAATTTGAAACGCATTTTAATGTGGGACGAATATCCCCACTTTCCATTGCGGAAAGATTTTCCTTTGGCGGGGATTGATACTCCTTTGCCCGCGGATGATGTGGTTGAAGTTACGCAAGCCTCAGTGGAACCCGCACCTATGATGGGAGGTCCATTCGTATCCTCCAATTCAGGCTCGATGAGTGATTCAGAACCGAGGGCGAAAGATGAGAGTTGGACCGAAAAGAAGGAAAAACCTGTATGAGTACTACAAAAGAAATTTCAATCGGTGATATCGGTTCTCGTGGAGCAGAGGCAAGTAGTAAGCTGGATGGCGACAAAATGGCATTAAATGTTGGTCCTTCCCATCCCACTACCCATGGAGTTCTTCGTTTAATCATGGAACTCGATGGTGATTTAATCGAAAAATGTGAGCCTGTTCTTGGTTACCTCCATCGTGGAGACGAAAAGATTGCTGAGAACATGACTTACAATCAATTTGTTCCTTACACCGACAGATTAGACTATTTAGCACCCTTGGCCAACAATGTTGCCTACGCTTTGACGGTTGAGAAACTGACCAACATCGACATTCCCCCCCGATGTCAGGCAATTCGTGTATTGGTGTGCGAAATGGCTCGAATTTCAAGTCATCTTTTAGGGATGGGAGTATTTGGTATGGATGCGGGTGCTTGGACTCCGTTCATGTACACCTTTACAGAGCGAGAAAAATTATATACTTTATTTGAAGAATTAACGGGTGCTCGTTTTACCACTAGTTATACGCGCATTGGGGGAGTTGCTCGTGACATTCCAGATGGTTGGCTTGGTCGAGTGGAAAGTTTTGTGGATCAATTACCGAAAGCAATAGCTGAGGTTGAAAAACTGCTCACTCGGAATCGTATTTTCTTAGACCGAACGGAAGGAATTGGAGAAATTTCCAAAGAAGATGCCTTGGCCTATGGATTGACTGGTCCTAATCTGCGTGCATGTGGAATCGATTTAGATTTACGTAAAGATAAGCCTTACTCAGGTTATGAACAGTACGAATTTGATGTGCCAATTGGTACGCGTGGAGATTGTTACGATCGATACTTAGTACGGATCGAAGAAGTATTGCAAAGTATTCGGATTATAAAACAAGTAATTAAGGATTTTCCAACTGGTGCTTGGTATGCAGAAGATGCAAAGAAGATTTTTGCTCCACCGAAGGAGAAAGTCTTAACTAGTATGGAGGAGCTAATCCAAAATTTCATGATCGTAACCGAAGGACCGCAAATTCCAGCGGGAGAGGTTTATTTTGAAGCTGAGAACCCAAAGGGTGCTCTTGGGTTTTACATCGTTTCAAAGGGTGGGGGAGTTCCTTACAGGATGAAGATACGCGCCCCCAGCTTTTGCAACCTGAGTATTCTTGAAAAACTTGCCCCGGGGCATTTCCTGTCCGATATTACAGTTATTTTAGGTAGTCTTGATTTTGTAATGGGTGAGTGTGATCGTTAATTAATTTTATGGAACTTTCTAAAGAAACGCTCACCAAAATCGATGAGGTAATTCCTCGTTATCCGGAAAAAAGAAGTGCTGCTTTAATGGTCATTCACTTAATTCAGGATGAACTGGGGTCTATTTCTGATGAGACCTGTTCGTGGATTGCGGACAAGCTCGAGATTAAACCGATCAATGTTAAGGAATTGATCACATTTTATCCAATGTTGCGCGAGACGCCATGGGCAAAAAAACATATTCGGGTTTGTCGCACCTTACCCTGTGCCCTTCGTGGATCTTATGGAACGTGCAAGATTTTAGAAGAAAAATTGGGGGTGAAGGAGGGACATGTCCGTGATGATGGAGAATTCTCAATTGAATTTATGGAATGTCTTGCAGATTGTGGAGAAGGTCCCGTGGTAATGGTGGGAGAAGATACTTATGAGAACATTGAGGGTAAAAATGCCGAGAAATTTGCCGATCTTTTAGTGCAGGAAAAATTAGATAATTCAAAGGACTTTACCAGTTATGAAAATGGCTTGGTTTCCAAGTCTCCAGTTTCAAAACCGACTAAGAAAAAATGATCAAAAAAAATACACCTAAAGAAAGACGGATCATTTTAAAGCATGCGGATGACCCTAAATATTCAAACAAAATTGGCTGTTATTTAAAGAACGACGGTTATTCTATGTTGAAAAAGGCTTTTAAAATGAAGCCTGAGGAAATTGGTGAAGAGGTTATGAAATCAGGCGTTCGAGGAAGGGGTGGAGCCGGTTTTCCTGCCGGGATGAAGTGGAAATTTCTTGATCGTAAATCGGGTAAGCCAATCTATCTCATCTGCAACGCAGATGAATCAGAACCTGGTACTTTTAAGGATAGGCAAATCATGCATAAAGATCCCCATCAATTAATTGAGGGTATGATGATTGCCGCCTACGCGATTCAGGCGAAGCAGGCATTTATTTATATTCGGGCTGAATTTTTTAAAGGGGCACACATTCTCGAGGAAGCAATTGCGGAAGCTAAAGAAAAGAATTTTTGTGGTGACAATATTTTAGGCTCTTCTTATTCCTGCGATTTGGTAGTCCATCGGGGTGCCGGTGCCTACATTTGTGGAGAAGAAACAGGACTGATCGAATCGCTAGAGGGTAAAAGACCAAACCCACGAATCAAACCTCCATATTTCCCTGCCGTCTTAGGGCTTTATCAATGTCCTACGATTGTAAATAATGTAGAAACACTCTGTAATGTGAAACATGTTTTGGAGATAGGGGGTGAAGAATTTTCCAAAATAGGGAAACCTAACAATACAGGCACCCGAATTTGGTGCGTTTCAGGGCAGGTTAAAAAACCTGGTTATTATGAATTCGAATGCGGGGCTCTTACTCTAGGCGAAATGATTTATGATGTCTGTGGTGGGTTGCTACCGGGACGAACTTTAAAAGCTGTAATTCCGGGTGGTTCCTCTTCCAAAATTTTACGTGCAGATGAACGATTTAGCGGAAAATTAAAGGATGGAACCGATTTCGATTGGGGAATTGAAGACATTCCCCTCGATTTTGACGGACCTGCTTCTGTGGGGAGTATGTCCGGATCCGGTGGTATCATTATCATGGACGATACCGTTGATATGGTTGAGGCGATGGCGAATATAAATGCTTTTTATGCTCATGAGTCTTGTGGTCAATGTACGCCTTGTCGTGAAGGTTCACTTTGGATGAAAAAAATAACCAAGAGGATGTGCGAGGGGGATGCTCGTGACGAGGATGCCGACTTATTGCTTTCAGTCGCCAATCAAATTGAAGGTCGCACCATTTGTGCATTTGGGGAAGCTGCCGCTTGGCCTACCCAGAGTTTTATCGCAAAATTTCGAAATGAATTTGAGGAGAAGGCGAAAAACGGAAATAATAAACCCTCCCTTCAATTAATCTAATTTTCTATGAGCAGTAACGGAAATTCATCTATGATCACCATCAATCTTGATGGAAAAGAAGTCGATGTACCTGCAGGTATCAATATCATTGAAGCTGCTTCAATCCACGGAACTGAGGTTCCTCATTATTGCTACCATCCGCAACTGAGTGTGGCCGGTAATTGCAGGATGTGCTTGGTTGAGATGGGAACACCGATGAGAGACCGTGGTACTGGTGAGGCTATTTTAGATCAGGACGGTGTGCAAAAGATAGGCTGGATACCCAAGCCAATAATCGGATGTGGTACTAATGTATCACCCGGCATGCATATCAAGACGAATTCCTCAATGGTAAAGGGCTCGCAAGAGGGCATTATGGAATTTCTGCTTGTTAATCACCCTCTTGACTGTCCGATTTGTGACCAGGCAGGTGAGTGTCGATTACAGGAATTTGCGACTGATTACGGCCGAGGTTACAGCCGTTATGTTGAACGCAAAAATGTAAAACCGAAAAGGACTAAATTAGGTCCTAGGGTAACTCTTGATGATGAACGCTGTATTTTATGCTCAAGATGTATCCGTTTCTGTCAAGAGGTCGTGGACGACGATGTCCTCGGTTTTGTGGATCGAGGTAGTTTTTCCACATTAACCTGTTTCCCGGGCAAAGAACTTTCGAACAACTATTCATTAAACACTGTGGATCTTTGTCCTGTCGGTGCGTTAACTAGTACAGACTTTAGATTTAAGATGAGAGTTTGGTTTTTGAAAGAATCTCCGAGCATTTGTACAGAAAGCAGTGCTGGTTGTAATACTTTAGTTTCGAGTAGGGAAGGGGAAATTCACCGAATTACTCCTCGTCGGAATGATGCGGTAAATGATAGTTGGATGACCGATAGTGGTCGTGAACTTTATAAACAGGTAAAGTCTGAAGACCGAATTGTTACTCCCCATGTTTCCTCAGAACCCTCTAAACTTGCGGACGCGATTTCTTCCGCATCGGAATTACTCAAGGATCAAAAATTGGCTATCGTAGGTTCTTGTCGTTCAACCGTAGAGGAACAATATTTACTCACTAAACTCGCAAGGAATACCAAAGCTAAGAAATTTTTGCGTGGTCACTTTGGAGAGGATGACGGAATTCTTCTTTCGAGCGATCGAACTCCTAACCTTAGAGGTGCCCTTGCAACTGGATTTTCAGTAAAATATCCTACCGATCAATTATCCGATCTTTCTCGGGCTTTGTCCAAAGGTCAGTTTGAAACCTTACTCGTGATAGGAGAAGACATCTTGGAATCAGGTATCTCACAAGATGATCTCAAGGGTGTTAAGGTAGTTTTTCTTGGCACTCACAAAAATCAAACATCGGCGTTGGCAGATATAGTGATCCCTACTCTTACGGCTTTTGAAAAAACAGGATCTTTTATCAATCGTACTTTTCATCTACAATCATTCAAGCAGGCGGTTCCAGGACCTGCAGGATTACTTCCTGATCTCAATATACTGTCCTCGCTGATCAATTCTTTATCTGTTGACGGAGATCAATCTGCTGACCTTGCTCAAATTTGGAAACAACTGAGTAAGTCGGCGACCAGCATTTTTCATAAACTAAGCTTTTCTTCAATTCCAAGTGATGGTCTACAATTAAATGGAGAAAAATGGTCTGAACTGGATTTTGTGGAAAAAAAAGCACTTCACTTCTCGCCCACTAAGCAATTACAGGAAGCCTAAACAGTATGTTTGATTTTGATATGTTGCTAATGGTTGGGTTAAAGTTTTTATTCGCTTTGCTAATGATCGGGGCAGTAATGACTATGGCAGGCTATTCTGTTCTTGCGGAAAGAAAAGTGAGTGCATGGATGCAAGGTAGAGTAGGTCCTAATCGAACTGTTTTGCCCATGATTGGTCACATTCCATTTGTTGGAAAATTCTTGCAAGGTTTGGGCATGTTCCAGCCGCTAGCAGATGGATTAAAGTTTTTATTTAAGGAAGAAATGATTCCAGGCCATGTTAACAAATTTTATTATAATTTGGCCCCAATTGTCGCTCTAGTTCCTGCTTTGACCACTATGACTGTCTTGCCTTTTGGTGAGTTCTTCGCCGAGGATGGCCGGACCATTCCATTAATGCTAGCTAACTTGGAAGTGGGCATACTATTTGTATTAGCGGTTTCTTCACTGGGAGTATATGGAATTGTATTGGCTGGTTGGTCTTCTAACAGCAAATATCCATTTCTTGGTGGAATTCGTTCTTCTGCTCAAATGATATCTTATGAGTTGGCAATGGGGTTATCTTTATTACCTATTTTTTTATGGGTCAGCGAGCCCGGTACTGGTGCGTTGGGACTGAGTCTTGTCGATATTGTGAATTCACAGAATGATCGAGCCTGGCTTTTATTGGTGCAACCATTATCCGCCTTAATATTTTTGATTGCATTGTTCGCAGAAACAAACCGTCTACCTTTCGATATGCCAGAATCTGAAACTGACCTTGTGGGAGGATTTCATACTGAATACGGAGGCTTTAAATTTGGTATCTTCTTTGTTGCTGAATATGCACATATCGTTGTTGGTTCCGCAATATTTACGATTATCTTTTTGGGTGGTTGGCATTTCTTGCCTTGGATTGCTGATCCATGGCCGGCGACATGGGTTGGGACCTTGCTCGGGATTGGTTGGTTTCTTGCCAAGACCATATTTTTAATCTTTTTCTTTATTTGGGTTCGTTGGACTATACCACGCTTTCGTTATGATCAAGTCATGAACCTTGGATGGACAAAACTCCTTCCGCTTGCTCTGATTAATTTGATTTTTTATGTCTTACTGGTGACTTGGCTCGATCAACCCACCACTTAACTCTTTTACCATGGCAAAAACCGTAGTACTTCAACGCAAACCTCTCTCCCTTTCGGAAAGAACTTATCTTCCTCAAATTGTCACCGGTCTTAAGACTACTTTTTCAAACATGTTTAAAGAAAAAGTAACTCTTCAATACCCGGAGGAAAAACCGATAATTCCTAAGAACTACCGCGGTGTTCCCACTCTTGTTAAAGATCCAAATGGAAGAGAGAAGTGTGTGTCCTGTCAGTTATGTGAATTTGTTTGCCCACCGAAAGCGATACGAATTACACCCGGTTCTGTACCGGAGGGTGATGAGGAACGCGAGCATGTGGAAAAAGCTCCACAAGAATTTGAAATCAACATGCTTCGTTGTATTTATTGCGGGTATTGTCAGGAAGTTTGTCCAGAAGAAGCAATTTACCTTCAGGACGAATATTCATCCTCGGGATATACTCGTGAGGAAATGATTAACAATAAAGAAAAACTTTACGAGCTCGGAGGTACATTACCAGACTCTCACTACAAGTGGGATCAAAAGAAAACAGCCGAGGATCAGGGGAATGGACACTAGTTTAATTCAGGTTTGCTCTGATACTAACTATTCTTTAAATCGCTAAATTACTGATTACTTTTGTGAACGCTGTAGATTTACTTTTTTATTTTTTCGCCACCCTTTCTGTTGGCGGTGGCTTGCTCATGATCATCTCAAGGCACCCAGTGCCCGCTGCTTTGTTTATGATTATTTCATTGGTCAGTGTGGCGGCACTATTTGTGCTGCTGGAGGCGTTTTTTTTAGCGATTTTGCAAGTCCTTGTATATGCGGGTGCAGTTATGGTTCTTTTTCTTTTTATCATCATGCTAATGGATGTGGGGCCTGACGGGGGAAAGGTTTCTCGAATAAAATTAATCTCTGGTCTTGCGGGTTGTTTATCATTTGGGATTTTAGTGGTCCTATTGTTACAATTTTCAGGAATTGGTAATGCTGAGCCAGGTAACTGGCAAGAGATTCAAAACACAGAACCAGTCAATGGGGATTCTCTTTTATTTTCCACATCTATGAAAAATTTTGGTTATGGTTTATTTACCAAGTATATGCTACCGATCCAAGTCGCGGGCTTCCTTCTGTTAGCTTCAATGGTGGGTGTAATTGTACTGAGTAAGAAATCGATAACATCTGGAGGAATCAAATAGATGGATTCTGTCACTCCTCAACATTTTTTAGTTCTGTCCTTCCTACTCTTCGCAGTTGGATTTTTTGGGGTGGTTATTCGTCGAAACCTCCTCTTAGTTTTAATGTCTCTTGAATTGATGTTAAATGGGGTAAATGTAGCATTGGTTTCGTTTTCCCGTACCAGTCTGAACCTGGATGGCAGCCTTTTTGTTTTTTTTATAATGACTGTTGCGGCTACTGAAGTTGCAGTGGGCTTAGCTCTGCTTGTTGCATTATATAAGAAAAGACAAAGTGTTTTTTCTGAAGATATTTCTCTTTTGAAAAACTAATACCATGGAAACCGTTGCTTTCAGTATTCTTCTTCTTCCGCTTCTTTCCGCGGTTATTACTCTATTATTTCTTCGTAAGTCAGGAAACATTGCCTCTCTCTTATCAGTCGCCACATCAGGAGGTATTCTCGTATTTGCGCTGTATCTAATTTTTAACGGCGAAAATGAGGTTTTTGCCTGGCAGACAACTTGGATGAAAATGGCAGGTTGGGAACTGAGCTTTGGCTTCTTAATTGATGCACCTGCTCGACTTCTTTTATTTGTGGTTTCTTTCGTGGGATTTCTTATCCATGTCTTTAGTTTGGGCTACATGGCGGATGATGAGGCGAAATCTCGCTACTTTGGAGGATTATCCATTTTCATGTTTTCAATGATTGGAATTACGGTCGCTGATAATTTGATCATGATTTTTGTTTTTTGGGAACTCGTCGGGTTTAGTTCCTATCTGTTAATTGCACATTACTTAACCACGGACGAAGCAGCTCAGGCTTCCAAGAAGGCATTTATTGTAAACCGAGTGGGTGATTTCGGTTTTTTAATTGGAATCGTTCTGACATACTGGTCATTTGGAACAGTAAACCTTCTCGAGCTTGCTGATTTAGTTGATTTTGATCCGAGCTTAATTACCACCCTTCTTGGGCTTGCACTTGCTTGTGGCTTCATTGGCAAATCTGCACAGTTTCCACTGCATGTCTGGCTTCCAGATGCGATGGCCGGGCCAACTCCAGTTTCTGCTCTTATTCATGCGGCGACAATGGTGGCCGCTGGAATCTACCTTTTATTGCGTATTGATTTTATGTTTACGGAGCATGCCCTTTCGCTCCTAGCAATTCTTGGTGCGGCTATGGGGTTGTATGCTGGGTTTTGCGCACTTGTTCAAAGGGACATCAAGAAGATTTTAGCATATTCTACCCTCTCGCAACTAGGATATATGGCCGCAGCCTTTGGCTTGGGGATGCCCGGGATCGCACTTTTCCATTTAATGACGCATGCGTTTTTCAAAGCATTGATGTTTTTAGGATCTGGCTCAGTCATTCATGCCTGCCATCACGAACAGGACATTTTTAATTATGGTGGATTGCGTAAGAAAATGCCGATCACCGCTGTTACCTTCCTGATCGGTGTACTCGCGATATCAGGAGTTAATTTTCTATCGGGATATTTTAGTAAGGATGCAATACTTCTTACTGCTTACAATGTGAATATGCCTGTATTTATATTATTATATGCAGGGGCAATTTTAACTGCGTTTTATATGTTCCGTCTCTACTTTATTACCTTTGAGGGCTTGCCTCGTTCAGAAAAGGCAGCTCAAGCACACGAAAATGGAGCGTTAATGACTGCTCCATTGATATTACTTGCACTCCTCGCAGTGGTGGGTGGATTTCATTCGCTGTACCCTTTTGCAATTGTGGAGTCGATTATACCGGATATTGAATTAGTGGCGACGATGCCCCACCATTTTTGGATGATCGTTTTAGGAACATTTGCTTGGGTTTTAGGGGCGATAACGGCGAAGAATTTCTATGGTCGAGTAGGGGAAGTGGATCCTTTATCCGAAAAATATCCCACTTTTTTCTACCTTTGCGACAGCAAACTCTTTTTCGATCAGATTTACACTTTATACATTAATAAAATTCAAGATCCAATGGCCCGTTTTCTCGAGATCATGGAACTATTATTTATTTCTGGGTTGATGGTTCGTGGTTCTGCTGGTGTCGCTGCTCTTCTCGGGATGCTTGGAAAAATATGTTACATAGGAAAGATTCATGCCTACACTTTTTGGTTCGTTGCCGGGACGATTGGATTCCTTGCTTACGCTTTAGGAGTATTTGGAAATTAAGCAATAGATTATAATGACTTTTGATCAAATTTTACTTCTCGGTTCCATCCTTGTTCCCGCCCTTACCTCTGTATTGTTATTTGCCGGCAATGGAGGTGGCGATTCCTTAGCTAAGAAATTGGCCTACATTGGGTTTGGATTTCCTTTCATTGCGGGAATGGTTCTGTTCTTCAATTTTGATGGGTCAAATGGTGGTTATTGCTTCGAAATTTTCCACCCACGGATGGGATTACAAGAATTGAAGATTACTTTTCACTTAGGACTGAACGGAGTTTCTTCTCCCCTATTTGCAATGGCTGGTGTGGTTGGACTTGCCGCAGGCTTGACTGCCATCCGCTCGGGTGTTGACAGGTTGCGTTTATATCTAGCTTTATTATTGGTTATGCAATCCGGTTTAATGGGGCTGTTTGCGAGTATTGATTTATTTTTCTATTACCTTTTTCATGAATTTGCATTGATCCCCACTTTCATAATGATTGGATTATGGGGTGGTCGTGATCGCAGGAGTATCGCCTTAGAAATTACAATTTATTTAACATTAGGAGCATTGCTATCTCTTGGTGGATTGGTTGCATTAAATGTTATGGTAGACGCGGAGAAGTTTGATTTTCCTTCTCTTTCTGAAGCCCTCGCCAGTGCCGAGATGCTCGAGTCCACTCAAACTAAGATTTTTGGACTTCTTTTAATTGGATTCGGTATTCTAGTAGCCTTGTTTCCTTTTCACACTTGGGCAGCGAAAGGATATGAAACTGCACCGACTTCAGTTTCTATGTTGCACGCGGGTGTTCTTAAGAAGTTTGGACTGTATGGATTAATTCAAATTGCCGCACCTCTTTTACCGGAAGGTGCTCTTGCTTGGAGCCCCTATTTGTTATGGTTAGCCTTGGGAAATGTCTTATTTGTTGGATTTGTAACCGTTGCACAGACTAATTTAAAAAGCATGGTTGGGTACGGCTCAGTCATGCATATGGGTTATTGCTTTCTCGGATTAGCAGTCTGTTCATCCCTCGGAGCAGGATCTGCAGTGATGCTTATGGTTGCACACGGCTTGTCGGTGGCATTGATGTTTTTACTTTCCACTTACATACAAAAGCGAAGCGGTACTTTTGAGATGGATCAGATGGGAGGGCTTGCAATCAAGGCTCCCGTCCTAGCCTGTTTTTTTGTAGCTGCTTCCTTGGCCACGATCGGCCTACCCGGGTTTGGGAATTTTTGGGGTGAATTTGGAGTGTTTTTATCCCTCGGTGAAAACCCAGATCACCAATTGTTTTTAGTACTAGCAGCTTTGGGTATCATTATTTCTGCAATATTTGGATTGCGTGCAGTCGCCAAAATATTTTTTGGGACTGGTTCGGAAGAATTGACCGAGCATGAAAAAGAGTATCCAATTTCAGATTTAAAACCGGCCGAGATTATCCCCGCGGGAATTATATTATCTGCACTTTTGTTTTTAGGATTATGGCCGAGAGGGGTTTCAGACCGGATTGATCAAGAGATTAGCGCCCGATACGAAAAAGTTAATTTTGCCGCATTGTCTCAGTTTACCCCCGCATGTTGTTTACCAAATGCAAATGGTGTTGATTTAGACAATAACCAAACTTCCTACGATTCTCTACAAGAGAGTCTCCCAGTTAAACCGATTTCTGATCATTGAGATGGAACATTATTTAAATTTCTCAAACTCAAACATTTGGTCTGAAATTTGGCCTGAATTAGCACTCGCACTTGCTGCTATTGTATTGCTGGGGATCGATCTTTTTCGAAAATCAGACAAACAATCGGTTTCTATTGGTAGCTTGGCGATTGTCTTTCAAGCTGGTCTTTTGATTTTTCATCTTTTTGATTATCTCGTTTGGCACCATACTTTTGATAGGGAAACCTTCTCTGGTATGCTTACACAGGGAATTCAGGGCGATGTGATGAGAACCTTTTTCTTACTATCCTCTCTTCTTGTTTCAATTCTAGGTCATCAATACCTTAAAAACAAAAATTTACGGGCAGGTGAATTTCATCACTTAACCATGCTGGCAACTGCAGGTTTGATGCTACTTGTACAGAGTAATCATTTTATAATGCTTTTTGTTGCATTGGAAACGGTGGCAGTTTGTTTTTACACTTTGGTTGCGTACAATCGTGATTCTGCGAAGTCCTTAGAAGCGGGTATCAAGTACTTAATATTTGGTGCGTTGAGTTCCTCGCTTCTTCTTTTTGGAATTGTTCTTCTTTATGGTGTTGCAGCGAATCCAGAGGCATGGGGTGCAAACTATGTTGGCTTCGAAGGGCAGGATCCATTAGGATTTCAATTCCTTGGCAATTTGTTGGAAGCCAATGCTGATCATTTATTACTTCGGGCTGGGGTGGTCCTGATTATTGCAGGAATTGCTTTCAAAATTGGAGCGGCCCCTTTTCAAATTTGGGTACCCGATGTTTATCACGGATCCCCAATGCCAATTACTGCTTTTCTTGCAGTATCTTCGAAAGCTGCTGGTTTCTTTGTTCTTCTCAATTTGGTAAATGGTCCTTTTTTAGGCATGGCAGACTTTTTAATGCCACTTCTTGGTTTCGTGGCAACCTTTACTATTTTCTTTGGAAATTTGGCTGCCTGCACGCAAAAGAATATCAAAAGGATGCTTGGTTTATCGGGAGTTGCCCATGCGGGTTACCTTTTAGTTGCCATCATGGCTTCCATGCATTTTGCAGGGGATAGCGATCGGGCAGTTTGGGTACTCTTCTTTTACCTCTTCATATACCTACTTGCATCTTTTGCGGTATTTGGAGTGATGAGTATTGCACGATTAAACGATGAAACAGAGCATGAATTCTCACATTATGAGGATTTGGCAAAAAAACATCCATGGCTCGGTTTTGTCTTGGTTTCTGGAATCGGTTCCCTCGCAGGAATACCACCGTTCGCGGGTTTTGTTGCGAAACTTCTATTAATCTCAATTGCATACGAAGCCCAACTGTATTTTTCTCTTGCTGCAATGGTGATCGGGGTTGTGATTTCCATTTTCTACTACTTCGGTTGGATGCGAGAAGTTACTTTTCATCCTAAACCTACTTTTTCAGATGAAGAGGACGAAAAAGAAGACCCTTGGTTAAATGTTCCGCGTATGGGTGTATTTAAGTTTTCTATGCTCACACTTGCAGTAACTTCAATCGTGCTAGGCATTTGGCAGGGTCCCTTTGGGGATGCTTTTTAAAATGTAGTTTAAATGGTGCCCGAGGAGAGACTCGAACTCTCACGCCCTAAGACAATAGATCCTAAATCTATCGCGTCTACCAATTCCGCCACCCGGGCTAAGTAATAATGTTTAAATGAATATTTCGAGGAACTCAATTCTATATTCATCTTTAATGATTATTTTATAATTAGTTCTGTTTATGCTCATAATTTTAAATAAAATCCGGTCTTGCTTCCTGTTTATTGCATCGCATAATTGAATACATGATATCCACCTGTTTTTCCGTATGCAGGCAAGGTTGGTTTGGTGTACCATTGTTTCTTTTGGGGATTGCCAGTCTTGCTTTCAGTCAACTTGTTCAAGAAGCTGAAACTGAATCACTCCCACCTGATCAACAAGCTCAATTCATAGAATCTAAATTAGGTCTTCTGGATGAGCGTCTTAAGGAGGTTAAAAAAGGACTAGGAACTAATCAGTTTGGTGCAAATAGAAGTTCTGCAAATGCAGATTTAAAACAACTTGTTTCTTCCTACGGTGCTAATGATTCCAAGTCTATTTCGATTCGCAAACAATTAGATGTCGCAGATAGGAATTGGAAAGCTCGTTCTGAAGAGATTGGGCAAGGCATAACATCAGTAGATAGTCGTCTAAACGAAGCAACTCTCATCTTTGATGATTTAAAGGAAAACTTTGCGGGTCGATTGGAAGAAGCCGGCCCTGCATTGAGTGTTCTCCAGCAAAACCTAGTACGAACTGAAACTGAAGTGGATGCTCTCACTAATTTATCTCGTAATGCGGTATCTGAGGCCACTCAAGCGTACTCCAATATTCAGGCAGAGAGTGATTTACTTGCGATACAAGCGGTTCCTACAGCACCTCGATCCAGCATTGGTTCAAGCGCTTATTCACCCAAAGCCCAACAGGTGGCAAATGTAATCAAAGCAAAAGAGGCTGTTGCTTTGGGTTCTTCAAGTCGTTTCTCACCTTCGATCAATACGGATGCAGGGTTTGTACGGGTAAGGGGTGAAGAAAGTGATGGATATGAGTCATCTGAAATCATTGATCGTTTAAAAACTGAACTTGCGACTTCAAAATCTGTTCAAAGTGAACTTTCTGCCGATACTGCTGATATGCAAGGTGACTTAAGGAAGGCGTATCGCGAAATCGTTTCATTGCAGAATAATTTAAAAGAGACTCAAATGTTGGCGAGAGGTTTGGAGGAATCTAAAAATTCTCTTTGGGCAACGGAAAACGGCCAAGTACCTACTGCCCGAAGCGTGAGCGGTAAAATTAATAAACTGGAAAAAGATTTGCAACTTGCCCGTGAAGATCTTCGGTCGTCCAGGCAAACTTTGCTAGTGGAGCAAGAGCGTTCTAATGCGATGGTTCGCTCGGTGACCAATGAACTCGAAAGAACGCGGTTAGACCTCGATGCTGCCAGAACTGCGACTATGTCATCTGGGAGTGATACGATACGGCTTGCTTCTCTTGAGCGTGAGCTCAATGAGGCGAGGAGAGCACTACAGATGGCTCAAATGGCACCGATGGACTCCACCAAAGAATCTTACTTAACCTTGCAAAACGAATTGAGAAAATCGTTGGGGGAAATTACCCGAATGCAGGTTGAGCTCAATGAAAAAGACGAGCTTGAAGCTCAATTAGTAAAGCTGAAAAGCTCTATGGAGGGATTTGGGAATTCATCGAACCGAAATAATAGTTCGGAATATGTAAACAAACTTTTGATTGATCTGAATGCAGCAAAGCGTGAAGTAGAAAAGGCAAAATCTCTGAACAGGGCAGGTCGGCAGGATCTTGTTGAACGCGTTGCATCGTTGGAAGATGAGTTGAAAATTTCCAATATAAAATTAAAGAAGACACAGGCTGAGTTTGAAGCATCACAGGAAAAAATTGCTCGTCGGGAATTCGAATATGCAACGACAATTCAACGACTGGAAGAAGATGCGCAAATTGCCCAGGATTCATTACGAGATGCATCACTTGGTAAATTACCTGCGATTCCATTTGTGGATGAAATGGAAAGAAACCTCGCAGACTCAGAAGCCCGGATCAAAACTTTATCCAACCGTTTTGAATCTGAACAGAGTAAGGCCACAGAATTAATTGATGGATTACAAGTCGAACTCGATTCTGCTGTGGTTCGGCAGAAACGTGCGTTAGACCAATTAGCAAGGAGAGAGCTAGATTTGGAGGGCAAGGATTTGGAGTTAAAACAAGCTCAGGCAGATTCAAAAAAGCTCAAGGAAGAGCTTGAGGTGGTAAAAGTAATTGCAGGTCAACTCGAAGATTTAAACACTGTGTTAGAAGAGACTAAAAGAACTCAAAGCACACAATCCGGCAGTTTAGATCAGGTAGTGGAATCACTACGCGAAGAATTAAATCAAGCGAAAGTCGAGCTTGTCTTTACCAATGAAGATAAGGAAAGATTTATGCAGGATTCAGCAAAAATAATTAGTTCCTTGGAATTACAGCTTGAAAATACCCGTAATCAATTACTTGCTGAGCAAGAAAACCAAGCGGATCAGTCCAATGAATCAAAAGAACTTGTTCTTGATTTAAAGAGTGAACTCGATGTTGCCCGAACTGAAATTGCTCGCATGAAATCAGCGGGATTAGGAGAATCTGTGGAAACTAAGCAAGCAGTCTCTCAACTTCAAGAGGCACTTGGAACGATCAGGATTTTGCAGGAGAGTTTAGAAGAGTCTGAACAGGTGAACTTAGAAGTTGATAATTTACGCACCGAGTTAGCTAATTCGATGGAATCTCAATTGTTGGCATTGCAAAGAACTGACGATGAAAAAAGAATTCTCCGTAAACAGGCAGAAGATTTAGAGTCGGAGATTGTTATTTTGCGTAATCAGGGATTAGGAGCAGGGGTTCAATTTCAGAAATCTAATGCTTCCCTGATGGAAGAATTGGAAGTTTCTAAGACTCTAATTGTTGAATTGGAGAAACGATCTGCAATGGGGGAGGACAATGAGGTATTATCATTGATTGATTTAGAGGAGGAATTGGCAACCGAGAAACTTCGTAATCAAGAATTACAGCAAGAACTTTCTCAAAAATCAATTGGCAGGAGCAAGACTATTGAAATTTTAGAAAACGAGTTAGCGAGTGCGTTGCAAAAATTAGATGTTTTGGAAAATAGCGACAGCGATCGAAATAGAAAAATCGCTAGCCTTGAACAAGAAATTATAGAAACCAAATCGATCTTGGATGCAGAATCTGAAAAAGGTCCTTCAGATGATCAACAAATTGCCATTGTGACTGAACTAGAGGAACAACTAGTGAAAGCACAAAACAGATTAGACCAGATTGAAAAGAACCCGCAACCAATTGCTTCAGAATCACAAGATACCGAGGTATTTGAAAAACTTGAAAGTGAACTGTCCCGAGCTGAGCAAACAATTGACGCGTTACAGCTTTCTTTGAATTCACAAGATGAGAAGCGGATTAATCTGCAAGAGCAGTTAGATGAGGCAGTGAAGAAATTAAACGAGATTGCTAAAAATGAAGAACAATATTCAGGCACTCTTCCACAGCTTTCAGAGGAGGGAGCAGAAGATTTTATCCGCATGGAAAATGAACTTCTAGCCGCTCAGAATACTATCAACGAGTTGCTTGAAAAAACTAATTTAGAAGAAATTGAAAGAGGCAAGATCGAAAATCAATTGGCTTTAGCAATGGAAAGTGTAGAAAAACTCGAAAGAGATTCTAAACCAAGTATTAGTAACGATTCTGAATCTGATGATACAGCCCTAGTAAAAGATCTGAATGCTTTATTGGAATCGAAAGATAAAAGACTCAAGGAATTAGAAGAAGAGTTAAGCGATGCCATTGTGGAGATGACTGACAAAGAAGCAGAACTTGAAATCGCATCTTCCCTTCGAGAGGAGATGGAACTTTTGGCGAACAAGTTAGAAAGTGCTGAAAAAAAGTTAAATGAAATGAATCAAGAAAATACAAAACTAGATTCAACACCTGTGATTCCATCCCTTACCGACTCGGAGAAAAACGATTTATTGAATGAAATCAGTCAATTAAAAGCAGATTTGGATAAAGCAAAATCAGATACTTCCTCAGCCCCCCAGGATAATCAATTGATGGCACTTCAGGACCAACTACAAGACGCAGTCTCAGAGAGTATTGAAATGCAGACTGAATTGGAGGAGACTCAGGCGAGGTTGGCTCAAATGGAATCTAGCTATGGGAATTCTTCTTCTCCGGAGATAAGTAAAGTGATTGAAAATGCTAAACAAGCTGAAGACAAAGCTCTGCAAAGAATCGGCAATCTAACCTCTGCACTGCGAAATTCCGAGCAATTGAGGAAGGAAATGGAGTCGTTACTTCTTGAGTCAGACCAATCAGATGAACCGGAACCTACTCCTAATTTTGCCAGCGATCCTCGATTTATCGAATTACAGAAAGAACTGCTTCTTCTTCAACAGGATTTACTTGCCGCGCGGGGCATAGAAGAACCGCGCTTTCAGGCTCTGCAGTCGGAATTAGAGGCCAGTCAGAATGATAGTGTAAGATTAAATGATGAATTTAAATCTGTTTTTGCTGAGTTTGGAAGAATCAAGGAACAAGTCGCAATTCTGGAAGATGAAAATCGTAGATTACAGGGATCAATTTCGTCTTCTGATGCCAATCAAAATCGTGAAATGAAGGCGAATTATCAAGCTCGTGTGAATGATTTGTCAAAAGAGAATGCTAATTTGAGAATGCAAATTGGAGAGCGTGATAATAGGGTGTCAGGATTAAGAGAGGATTTGGCGAGATCGCAAATGACGGTGCCAGGTATTAAGCCAGATAATGCTGCACTGAGAGCTCAGATTGTTCGTTTAGAAGGAGCAGAGCAAAGTGCTAGAGATTCAGAGGCGAGAGCAAAAATGGAGGCTCAAAGATCAATGGCAGATGTTGCATCTCTCAATCAAAAAATAAATATATTGGAAGAAAATTTAAGACAGTCCCAATCGCAATCCCGTGGAACGCCTTCCACATTTACCACATATAACCCACCACCGGTTGTAGTGACAAACCTATCTAATGCAGCAGATGGTGCAGAAATACAAAGATTGAGGGAACAAAATCAACGATTACAATCGCAGCTTGTTTCCAATAATACAATTCCACAAAGGGAGCAGTTGGACAGAAAGGTACGCGACTTAAATCAAAAAAACCTGACTGCACAGATTCAACTCGATCAAGAAAGGGCACGTGTCGAAGATCTGAGACGACAATTATCAGATGCACGAGATATAAAGCAAGAAGTGGTAGAGAGAGGTCAATCAGCCAACATGAAAGTTAATCTTTTAAATGGCGAGTTATCAGATGCTCAAAATCGAATTGCTTCTCTAGAAAACGCTCTTGTTGCTGCAAGAGAAGCAATTCGTGTGTTGAAGAAGGGAGGCAGTAGTGGGAGTACAATGCAAGTCTCGGTACCCCGAAATTCTAGACGTTCGAGTAATTATGTAAGTTCTCCCATTCGGTCAACCCCAGCACCACGGACCTTAACTGGTTCTTATTCTCCAAAACCGTTACCTTCCTCGTCCTACCGAGCATCTGGTACTTCGAGCAAAATGTTACCTAATTCTTCCCTTTCATCTCCCGGTATACAAAAGTTTCCCGATGGCGATTCTAGTATTCAACTTCGAGCTCAGGTTCAGTTTCTTAACAATAAAAACCGACCTGCTGGATTCACTGAGTTCTTCTTGGTGAAAAGTGACCTTGAAACTATTTTAAACGCTTCGAGAGTACGAATCCCGCCTGGTCAGGGGATTGATACTGGGGCAGAACTCTGGGCAAGATCAGTGCAAAGGGGATACCGTTTTCCAGGTGTTGCTTCCGCGGTTAGAAATGCATTGGCGACCAACAGCCTTGCGCGGATCAAGACCAATTCAATGGGGGAGGCTAACCTCGAAAATATTGAGGCAGGAAATTACTTTATTGTTGGTTCTTCGCCACTGGGACAGGTTGGCGTTGTTTGGTCCAAGCCAGTTGAATTGAAGCCCGGAACAAATGGTGTTGTTTTAGATTTGAGAGACGCCGCTTGGGCAGAATAATTATTCCCCTGTTTATTATTCGTGCGGTCCAATTTTTTCTTGATTAAACTAATTTTTCTGTGGCTTTTTGATTGTTTTATCCGAACTTATAACCGTAGTTGGTGCTCTCAATTGATAGGTTAATTTGTAATTCACTATATCTTTCTTCCCCATCAGTTGATACATCGTGGTTTTGTAAATCATGTTAGAACACTGTTAGAAATTTTTATTTTCAAGCCACACCGTAAACTAAGTTTCGTGCGGATTAGCTTTTTTTACTAATCATCCTTATTTTGCCTTGTTTTCAAAAAGCGAATTGAACTGCTTACTTACAAGAACATAAGGTGATCTTTAAATGACGATCAAAATCAATAATTGCAGCTCAATAAAATTGTTTCACTATTCTCAGATATCTGGACGCTTCAAGATCACCTGATTGAGCAGCTTTAGTGAGCCATGAATCTGCTGTTGGATAATCTTGTTCCACTCCTTGGCCTAGAAAAAATAAAATTCCTAAGTACCGTAGAGATTCAGGGTCCATTTTTAAGGCAGCTTTATCAAACCATTTCTTGGCCGATTTGTAATTATTTTCTTTGTAAAAGAGACAACCTAAATGCCTGCATGCAATTGGGTTTCCTTTAGAGGCAGGAATTTCGAGTAGTATTTTCGCTTTTTCACGATCTTTATCAATTATGAGAACTGACATTGCAGCTTCAACTGCATCGAAACCTATTTCATCATCCTCTGAAATATCGGTTCTAGGGATAGAAATAACAGGATTTGGTTTCATCGAAATATTATTGGAGTTATTTTTAATATTAGACTCCGCTAAAATCGAGACCGATTTTGTTTGATTTTCAGGGATATAGACTGCTGGTGGATTTCTCAGCCTTTCAAGGTGGTTCTCATATTTTCGTAGTTGAAGTTTTGCTTCCGAAGATCCGCTTATTGAGGCGCGGTGAAGCCAACTTACAGCAGATTCTAAATCTTTTTTCACTCCATCTCCGGTAGCGTACTTCATTCCTAGGGTTAATTGTGCCATAACTAATTCTCGGTCCGCTGCTGTCCGAATCCAGCGAAGAGCGTAATTTTCATTTTTCTCAATACTGTCCCCAATTGAGTAAGCCATGCCTAGATAAAACATACCTAATGGAAGCTTCTCTCGGGCAGCCCTAGAACACCATTTTATTGCAAGGTTTGAGTCTTTTTTTACTCCAATACCAGTAAAGTAAATCATTCCTAATGTTGCTTGAGCAGTGGCATAACCTTTTTCAGCAGCTGATTCCATGTGACGAATTGCTTTAGAGAAATTCCTTGGTGGATTATCCATTTCAATCATCCCTAGGCAATACATTGCAAGTGGATCCTTTGATTTAGCAAGAGCAAGGAGGTTGGAGTGCAGGTATGCCTCATCATACAAAAAATGACCACGGCTCACTTTTCCACTCTCAAGAGACAGTGCGGCAAGGGTGCATAGTCCTAATGCACCCTCTTTCTCCGCGGCTAATTTTGCCCATCTTTCTGATTCTTTAAGATCAATGGCTAAACCCCGTTCACCAAATTTATGAAACAGTGCCAATACTCCCTGATAATGAGGGTCCCCATTTAATGCTCTTGATTGAATTGTTCCGAGAGATTCATTTAATGGCGATCTTGCATCGAGTGAAAAAGAACTGAGTACTCCAAAAATAAAAACAAAGAGATGTGTTAAAATTCTTGGGCAAAAATTTTTACAATGTAACTTACTTGCAAAGAAGAAAATCATAAGGCGGGCTGCACACTAATTTCTTGTTACATAATAGAAGATGGGCAAGGAAATTATTGTGGTAAAAACGAGGGGAGGGGAGTAAATTTTTGAAAATGTTTAAGATTTGTCCAGAATGCGATTTTGAATGGCACACAAAAGACGGTACTCAATGCCCTGCCTGTCGCGACGAGGAGAGCAGTGGTAATAAGAGGGTAATTACTCAGTACCAAGGGGGTGCATTTGGGACTAGTAAAAATCACTCACACTTTAAAAATTGGTATAAAGCGATTGGAATAATCGCCTTAGTTTTAATTCTTTATGCTTTTATGATTGGTTGAAGTTTTGCAATCAGTTCAACTCAGGTTTATTTTGATCCTTGGGTAAAAAAGGCAATTCGAAAGCATCTTTGAAATTATACCCGCCTTCAAAATCATCCAATGAATCATTTTCTGTTCTTCCCAAGATTCCATGGTCCACTAAATTGAACACAATATCTCCAAAATCTCGACATTTTGAAATATTCCAATGTTCCATGAGGGTCATGGTCATGGGACCGAAACGGTCTAATGCATAGTCCCGAATACCATTGAGCAATTCGATTCCGGACACATGTCCTTTATTTTTCTTGTTCGATTTTTCTAAATTTTTGAGGGTGTGGTCAAGAGCCTCTCGGATAAAGTAGTAGGCACCTTTTCCAAAGCGGTCATCTTTGTGATGAATTTCTTTTATGACTTCCGGGAAATTTTTTTCACTCATAGTATTTGAACTCTTAAGGGTTGAGTAAGAGACAGTGATAGAGTTTTATAGCATCTTTTATTGAATTCAATGCTCAAATTAAAATGAAAGTATCCTATTCACTCTCGACTGGGCGAGCATCGCCCCATTGTATTACATGGACTTATCGTAAAAAGAGATATCGAAAGTATTTTCGTAGCCGGATTGATGCAGTTCGATTTCGTAATGAAAAAGAACAGGAATTAGGAATACGAAGTCCCCATGAGATTGAAAATGAAATTATTTTTTTAGCATTAAGTGAAATTAAAGATCGTTTGGACTCAATGGATAAAAGAATTGAGGGAATAGAAAGTTCTGTCCGTACACAGGAAGGACTTTTAAAAGATCTTAGAAAACCACCCGTGCCCAAGATTCTACGGATTTCAGAAGCGGCAAAAGTATTACGAATTTCTTCAAGAAAACTTTACTACTTGTTAGATAAGGGAGTTTTTAAACGGTACAAATTACCCCATACGAGAACCACTTTTATTAAACTGGATGAAGTTGAAGAAGCTTTAGGATCGGGAGATTTGAGCGAATTACTTAATAAATAATTAAAAATTTTGATAACAATAATTCGATCCATTCTTTTTTTAGTTTTGCCTGTCGTGTCCAGATGTGGGAAAAATGAGATCTAATTTCAATTTTAAAAATATTATGAGTAAAAAATTCAAGGGTGGAGTAGTTACCGGAGACGATGTACAGGCAATTTTCGATGATGCTCTAGAAAATCAATATGCGCTTCCAGCGGTCAATGTAGTGGGGACCAATTCGGTTAATGCAGTTCTTGAAACAGCAGCGGGTTTGAATTCTCCGGTAATGATACAATTTTCCAACGGTGGTGGAATCTTTTATGCTGGGAAGAGTCTTTCCAATGAAAACCAGAAATCTGCAATTGCTGGTTCTGTATCAGGTGCAATGCATGTACATGCGATGGCAGAAGCTTACGACGTTCCGGTTATTCTTCACACAGACCACGCCGCGAGAAAGTTACTTCCATGGATCGATGGTTTATTGGATGCAGGCGAGCAGTTTTATGAAACTAAGGGTAAGTCCTTATACAGTTCGCATATGCTCGACCTCTCGGAGGAACCGATTGAAGATAATCTTAGCACATGTCGGGATTATTTCGAAAGGATGAATAAAATTGGAATGACAATTGAAATCGAATTGGGTGTAACTGGAGGAGAGGAAGATGGAGTTGATAATACTGACATTGACACTTCCCGACTTTACACGCAGCCCGAAGAGGTCAATCAGGCGTATGAAATTTTATCCTCAGTAAGCAATCGATTTACGGTAGCAGCCGCTTTTGGTAATGTTCATGGAGTATATAAACCTGGTAATGTGGAACTGACTCCAAAAATTCTTCTTAACTCTCAGCAGTATGTGCAGGAGAAACATGGTTTAAAGGATCGTCCCATTCATTTTGTTTTTCACGGAGGTTCCGGATCTTCCCGTGAACAAATTCGTGAAGCGATCGGTTATGGCGTAGTAAAGATGAATCTAGATACTGATATGCAATGGGCATTTTGGGATGGTGTACATGGATACTATAACGCAAATAAGGATTATTTACAGGGGCAACTTGGAAATCCGGACGGTGACGACAAACCCAACAAGAAATATTATGACCCGCGTGCATGGTTAAGAGGTGGAGAAACTACTTTTGTAGAGCGCCTGACCCGATCTTTTGAGGATTTAAATTGCCTGAATCGAAATTCACTGTAGCAGGATAGCTTTATGAGATGAGTCAATCTGTTCTAGAGCAGCTTAAAGAGCATACTATTGTAGTTGCTGACACTGGAGACTTTTCATCCATTGAGCAATATGCTCCCAGAGACGCGACTACGAATCCAAGTTTAATCTTAAAAGCATCCAGGCAAGCTGATTATTCAAGCTTAGTCGATCAAGTGGTCCAGTCTTCGATTCAGAACGGAAAAAAAGATGTGGATGAAGTGATGGACCAACTTCTTGTTCAGTTTGGTTTATCTATTCTGAAGGTAGTACCCGGTCGGGTATCCACCGAAGTAGATGCTCGTTTATCTTTTGATTTTGATGCCAGTCTAGAAAAAGCCCGTACAATCATATCACTTTATGAACAGAACGGTATTTCCCGAGATAGAATTTTAATTAAATTGGCAACCACATGGGAAGGAGTTGCTGTTTCAAAGGTATTAGAACAAGAGGGAATTCATACCAATATGACTTTGTTGTTTTCTTTAGTACAAGCAGTTGCCTGTGCAGAAGCTGGATCTCAATTGATTTCTCCCTTTGTTGGTAGGATTTTAGATTGGCACCGAAAGCAGCATGATCGGGACTATGAGGGATTTGAAGACCCTGGAGTTCAATCCGTTATTCAAATCTTTAATTATTATAAAAAATATGGTTATCCTACTGAAGTTATGGGAGCAAGTTTTCGTAATACAGGTGAGATTAAAGAATTGGTCGGATGTGACTTACTTACTATCGGACCGAAATTACTGGAGCAGATGCAACAGGATTTTTCACCGATCGAAGTGAAGCTAAGTGAGCGAAAGGCACAGGAATCAAATGTAGAAAAGATGGAGATTAATGAACCCACTTTCCGGTTCTTACTCAATGAGGATCCTATGGCGACTGAGAAGCTAGCTGAAGGTATAAGGAAATTCTCTGCAGATGTCCGAAGTCTGGAGGATATGTTAAAAAATTTAATCTCTGTTTAATCAGATTATTCAATTAGGTTATTTAGTGATTTAGAGCATTTATGTTTTACATGGGTTTTATCTTCGGGTAACTCTTAAAGTATGGAAGCAAAATCAGAATCAAATTTACCTAAGCGTGTAGTTAGAACGATTACATTAACTCAGGAAGATCTATCCTTACTCGATGGAATTGAGCGTGTTATGTCGCGGACTGGTTTACGAATCAAGACTGATTCAAAGCTTATCCGAGCGGCCATTCAAGTCGCCCATGCTTCTTTGCATGAAGAAAAGTATAATATTATGGATATTGCAGAAAAGGTAGTGAAAGAAGACGGTCGCTCATTGAGTCGCTTACTTGCAAAAGATAAATAAACCCAGAAATCAAGAATATAGCTTTTCGATCAATTGATCGGAGTCTTTAATTTCTTCTTCGAAGTTTTGTCCAATCCGAAGATTGATACTGGTTCGAGAGATGTCTGTATGACTAGAAATATGAATTGGTCGATATGGATTCTGTGATAGTTTTTTCACAATCTTTTGTATTTGATTTGACGGACAGGAAAGTGAACTAATTCCAACCGCTTCCTCTGTCATTGAACTGAGTGCATGCCCGATTCCTTGTGGTGCCTGCTTGCATAATGTAGTGTAGCCCGTTTGAGCTTCTCTAAATTCTCTTAACCAAATTTCTTTCTTGGTTAAATGGTATAAAGTTGAAAAGACACGAAGAAGAGATGAATTGGCAGACGGTGTTGCATTGTCATACCAAAATTTCTTTCTTATTTGAGCGGGGTTGTCATTTCTTTTTTCACTAAAATAAAAACCACAAGTTTGCTTGTCTTTAAATCTTTCAATCATAGAGAGGGTTATCTTTTCAGCCAGTTCAATGTATTGAATAGAACTGCCTGGTTCTGCCCAATCACTAAGCGAACTGAGGCCTAGTAAACTCTCTGCCCAAAGTGCATAATCATCCAAAAAGGATAGTTGTGATAGCTGGTTGTTTTCGAATAAAATTGAGGAAATTTCATTATTTCCAGATAGGAGGTTTTCGGTCATCCACTCATTTAGCTCAATCGCAAGTTGTAACCAATCTTTTCGATTAAAGGCACGAGACGCGTCGACAAGTCCACGAATTAATAGTGCATTCCAAGTGGTTATTTTTTTCTTATCGCGACTGGGTAGAATTCTATTATTTCGGTAAGAAAGGATTTTATTTTTATATTCTTTGCAGTTATCTGTCTCTCTTTCTTCCTTATGAATTTTGATAGGAAGTAATTTGCCCTCTGCGAAATTTCCTGCGTTACTCATCTCATAGTGATTGTAGAATACCTTACTTTCATCGGGTTCTAAGACCTCGGCAACATCAGAAAGTTCTAAGAAATAAAATTGTCCTTCCCCTTCATCGGTATCAGCATTTACCGAACACCAAAACCCACCACTTTTATTTTTCATATCGGATAGGAGCCAATCGATAGATTGAAAAACGATTTCTTTAAATAATGAGGAATCAAATCGCTGATGAGCCTTGGAGTAAGTTGAAAGCAGTAACGCATTGTCATAAAGCATTTTTTCAAAGTGCGGAACAAGCCATTGTGTATCGACACTGTAGCGAAAAAATCCACCTCCAATCTGATCGTAAATCCCACCATTGCCCATCTGGGTCAAGGTAGTTTGAACTGAAAAATCAATTTTTTGTGCAAGCGTTTTATTCAATCGAACTGCTTGTGATTCGCGAATGGCGAGTAAGAAATCAATCTTCATCGGCGAAGGAAATTTGGGGGCTGGCGTAAATCCACCATCTTGATCGTCATGGCTGTCACAAATTGCTTTAGCTGAGTGCAAGAGGAGTTCATTGCTCCATTCATTCTCTCCTGAAGAAAGTCCATTATTTGCATGTAATAAGTTGCTGACCACATTAGAAGCATTCTCCTCCAATTCTCCTTTTTCTCTTTTATAATGATCGGCAATTCTCATAAGAAGTTGAGGCCAGGGAACAATTCCTTGTCCCTGATCTTCTTTGGGAAAAAAAGTGCCTCCCCAAAATGGGCGACCATCGGGTAAGCAAAATACATTGAGAGGCCATCCCGCTGTCTGATTGAACATGTGAATGGCCTCCAAATAAGTTTGATCCACATCAGGCCTTTCTTCCCGGTCTACTTTAATGCAGACAAAGTGACGATTCATTATCGAGGCAATATATGAGTCCTCAAAGGATTCTTCTGACATAACATGGCACCAATGACAGGCGGAGTATCCGATCGAAATGAGAATTGGTTTATCGAGCTTGATCGCAAGAGTAAACGCTTCTACTGACCATGGCATCCAATTGACAGGTTGATCAGCATGTTGTTGAAGATAAAGGCTGGATTGATCAGATAATTGGTTCGGCATTACATTATTTCATGTCAGAGAAGAAGGTTTTTCCCAAGCATGAATATAAATTTTTTGTATTTTCCAATTGGCAGAAATGAGGGTTAGCCTTACGAAATGGTAATGTCAAAAATCCGAATACTGCCCGATCGTGTAGCAAATCAAATTGCTGCAGGGGAGGTGGTGGAGAGACCTGCAGCAGTGGTAAAGGAATTAATTGAAAATAGCATTGATGCAGGTGCCAATAAGATTGAAATAGAATTTAGAAATGGGGGGAAGTCTTATTTGAGAGTCGAAGATAACGGGGTTGGTATGGACCCTGATCAGGCATTACTCTGCTTGGAGAGACACGCAACCAGTAAGATTCGCAAGGCAAGTGATCTCAATGAAATTCAAACCTTTGGCTTTCGGGGAGAGGCCTTACCTTCTATTTCCAGTGTGAGTCGATTCACTTTGAGGAGTCGTGCCAAAAATAGTTCTGAAGGGAATGAAATCCTCATAAATGGAGGTAAAATGATCCACGTTAAAGAGTGTGGGATGCCTCAAGGGACAAGGATTGAGGTTGCTCATCTTTTTAATTCCGTTCCTGGTCGACGAAAATTCCTTAAGACGGAGGTTACGGAATCTTCCCATATTATCCATTTGGCTAAATTATATGCCTTAGCGCACCCTAAAATTACATTTTCTCTTATTGAGGGGGCCCGTACTTTATTTCGCTCCTCTGCCTGTGAGAATTTAATTGATCGGGTTCGAGAGATCTTTGGGAAATCTTTGTCCGAGTGCCTTGCGCCAATAGAAGTTCAGGCAGAGGGTATGAATCTAGGCGGACTACTGGGGAAACCTGGTTACAGTCGACCGACAAGAAAGGAGATGCTCTTTTATGTGAACCGACGTCCTGTGGAAAGCAAAACCATGTCTTATGCTTTACTCGAAGCATATCATACTTATGCCCCCAAGGGGCGCTTCCCTCCCGCGGTTTTATTCCTTACTATTGATTCAAGTTTGGTGGATGTGAATATACATCCTGCAAAGCGTGAACTGCGTTTTCGAGAAGACATGAAAGTCCGGGGATTTCTGATTGAATCTATACTGAAGTCAATCCGGGAACTTTCCGGAGAAAAACCGAGAGAGAGTAAGAAGATCGAACTTGAAAAAGATTTTATATCCGGACGAATGGTTCCTAAAATAGATGATCGAATATTCGAGAAGTTTAAACCATCAGCACTTCCTCAATCTTCCCGTATTGTCGAATCAGAACCAGAGTTCAAATTCCCCCCTGAAACGAAAGCCATCGCTCCATCCATTAAGGAAACTTCAAACCTTCAAGGTCGAGAAGAATGCAGTTCGAAAGAGCCAATAATTCCTGTGGTGGGATTACGGGGAGATCCTCATGTAACTTGGCGATTGGTGGACCACAGTCACGGGAGTATGGCCTTATTCATTACCAATCAAGGGGTGGTAGTTTTTCATTGTCGATCTGCTTATGAGCGAATTCGCTTTGAGGAACTGGAAGATTCATTTGAAAAAAATCAAAAGGTCGGAAGTCAGTCCCTTCTCCTTTCCGAGTCAGTTGAATTGGATGGCCTTGAAAGTGCATTTTTACAAAAGTCCCTTCCTCAATTGGTTGAAATTGGATTTGTAATTGAAGAGTTTGGTCGTAACTTTTTTCGTTTAGAAGCATGTCCCACTTGGCTTGATCCTGAGAAAGCCGTATCTTATCTACGAGATTTTTTGGAGATTGCCAGTGATTCGGGAGGAGAAAGCAAAATTGTGATGTATGCAAAGGAGGCAATGATTAAGCAGGCAACTATGAATTCGGGTGTGAAAGAAACTTTTTCTGATAATGAAATCGTACGAATGGCAAATCAATTGCTTTCCTGTCGCAACCCTTATACCTGTCCACAAGGTCGACCCATTTATTATGAACTTCCAATTCGTGATTTTGAAAACCGGTTTCGACGAAAAATCTAATTTTTTTCTTTCAAATATACTATTTTAGTTACAGAAATAATAAATGATCATCTTTTATAAACAAACTACACTCATTTCCATTGTAATTTTTCTATCTTTTGGATGCACAGTATCTGAATTTACTCAGAAAACTAAAGACGGCTTCGTAAAAGGTAGATCTTACATTACGGAAAAAAGTAAATTTGCTTACGAGAAGGGAAGGGAACAATTGGGGTTAAGCGAGAATACAAAATCACAAAATAATGCAATGACAGTCGCAAAGAAAACATTTGGTAAAATGCCGAACGGAGAAAAAGTGAGTTTATTTGTTCTGACCAATGCCAATAAAATGCAGGTCAGCTTACTTGATTACGGGGCAACAGTTAAAGATATCGTGGTACCCAATCGAGATGGAAAAATGGAAAATGTTTCCCTCGGATTCTCTAACCTCAAAGATTATCGTGAAAAAAGCCCGTATTTTGGTTCTACTGCTGGTCGGTATGCAAACAGGATAGCAAAGGGAAAGTTTTCTTTAAATGGAGAAGAGTATCAATTAGCTGTTAATAATGGAGTTAATCACCTTCATGGAGGCGAGCGTGGATTTGATAAGATAGTATGGAATGCAAAGGTAAAAGATGTGGGTACAGGTGTTGTTTTTACCATGAGAAGCCCGGACGGAGATGAGGGATACCCGGGAAACTTAGTCTCGAAAGTTACCTATACCTTAACCAATGAAAATGAGTTGAAGATTGAGTATTCAGCGACTTGTGACAAAGCGACTGTCTTAAATTTAACCAATCATACCTATTTTAATTTGGCAGGGGAGGGGGATTCCACAATTCTTGATCATCAACTCACTTTATTTGCAGACAAATTTGTGGCGACAGATGAGACTAACATTCCGGTTTCTATCTCGAAGGTTTCAGGAACTCCACTCGATTTTACCAAAGCTTTTATTATTGGTAAACGAATTGAGCAGATGCACGAACAACTACAGTTTGGCAAGGGGTATGATCATACTTGGGTCATTCGGGATGAGGGGGCATTAGAAGATGGCTTAAGGCATGCCGCGACATTGAGAGACCCTGGTTCGGGTCGAAAGATGGAAATATATACGGATCAACCCGGCATTCAGTTTTACTCCGGTAATTATTTGGATGGTACTTATCTCGGGCATTCAGGAAAGCCATATCCCTTTCGTTCGGGTTTATGTTTAGAAACACAGGTGTTCCCAGACAGTCCAAACCATCAGGGAGAGAAGGGTTGGAAGAGTTGCGTCCTCAATCCGGGTGATACCTACACACATACGACCTTACATAAATTCAGCGTTGAATAAGTGTAGAATTTAAAATTCCTAAATTTACCCAACTTTTATTTGATTAGAAGGTTGGCATGGAGTCTGCGTTATTGTAATTTCATTCATTACAAATGACTCAAAAAACTCTTTCTCGTACCTTTAAAATCCACGCAGATAAAACTGACGAATCACTAGTTACAGAAGTAAAAGATGCGATCAAGCATCAATTACGACTCATTCTAGCACGTGATTTGGGTAGTGCCACCAAGTCAGAACTTTGGATGGCAACATCTCTCGCAGTAAAAGAAATGATGATCGATCGTTTTATCGAGACTCAAAAAGAACACAGTAAGCAGGATACTCGTCGAGTGTACTACCTCAGTTTAGAGTATCTGATGGGCCGACTACTTAATGTGAATTTGTCCAATTTGGGACTGAAGAATGCCGTCGAGGAAGCTCTGTCAGAACTTGGCTTCCAGTTGGATGTCCTTTCCGAGGAAGAGCATGACATGGGCCTTGGTAATGGTGGCTTGGGCCGATTAGCGGCATGTTTTCTCGATTCCATGGCGACTATGGACCTGCCTGCTGTTGGCTATGGTATTCACTATCAATTTGGATTGTTTAAACAAGAATTTGATAACGGTAGGCAAATTGAGAAACCGGATGATTGGTTAAAAAATGGGAATCCTTGGGAAATTGTCCGTCCTCAATATTCTCAAAAGATTCAGCTTTATGGACAGGTTGAACATTCCTACGACGACTTAGGAAATTATTCTCCCCAGTGGGTGGGTACAAAAGAGGTGGAAGGTATACCTTATGACTTACCAATTGTCGGGTACGGCGCAAAGACGGTAAATTTTCTTCGTTTGTGGGAGTCAAAAGCATCGGAACAATTAGATTTTCAAATTTTTAACCAGGGTGGTTATGTGGAAGCTGTTCGTGAGAAGGCGATGGGCGAAACAATCTCAAAAGTTCTTTACCCGAACGACGAGACTGAAAGTGGTAAGGAATTACGACTGGTTCAGCAGTATTTTTTCGTTTCCTGTTCGCTGCAAGACATAATAAGAAGGTTTCACAAGAAGGAACGAAACTGGGAAGATTTTCCGAAGCAGGCAGTAATTCAATTAAATGACACTCACCCTGCGGTTGCGATTCTTGAACTGATGAGAATCTTTTTGGATGTAGAGCATTTAACCTGGGATATGTCGTGGGCTTTGGTACAACGAACCTTTGCTTATACCAACCATACGCTTCTACCGGAAGCCTTGGAAACCTGGAGTGAGGGGCTTTTTGCCAAAGTTCTTCCTCGCCATTTGGACATTGTTCGAGAAATTAATCGAAGGTTTGTGGAGAAGGAGCTAGTCCAGAAATGGCCCAATGATCATGACCGACATCATCGAATGGCGATTATTGCAGATGGACAAATTAGAATGGCATTCCTTTCTGTTGTAGGTAGCCATTCTGTTAATGGTGTTGCTGCATTACATACAAAATTACTACAAGAAAGGCTTCTTAAAGACTTTGCCGAACTTTACCCCAATCGCTTTAACAATAAAACGAATGGCATTACTCCGCGTCGTTGGTTGCTCAGTTGTAATCAAGAATTGTCAGATTTAGTAACATCAGTTGTGGGAGACGAATGGGTTACTGACTTAAGCAAATTGAGGGGATTAGAAAAAGTAGCAGATGACCCTTTATTCCAGCAACAATTTCTTTCTATCAAAAAGGCGTGTAAAGATCGCTTGGCAAAAGTGATTAAGGACGAAATAGGATTATCAATCGAATCGGATGCAATTTTCGATACGCAAATTAAACGTCTGCACGAATATAAGCGTCAACATTTGAACCTTTTGCATATTTTAACTTTGTATCGCAGGCTTTTGAAGAATCCGGATCTGGATATTCCCTCCAGAGTATTTATTTTTGGTGCGAAAGCGGCCCCAGGTTATCATTTGGCAAAAGTAATTATACATGCAATTAATCTGGTGGGGGAGCGGATCAATCAAGATGTGCGAATTAAGAACAAGCTCAAAATTGCATATCTTCCTAATTATGGAGTTTCAATCGCAGAAAAAATTATTCCAGCGACAGATTTATCAGAACAAATTTCTACGGCAGGCAAAGAAGCTTCCGGTACAGGAAATATGAAATTTGCACTGAATGGTGCGGTAACAATGGGGACTCTAGATGGTGCCAATGTAGAAATTCATGAAGAGGTAGGTGATGACAATATTTTCATTTTTGGGAAAACGGTAGAAGGAATTGAAGAGTTGAAACAGCAGGGATATGATCCCAAGAAAATTTATGAAGAAGATGAAGAATTAAAAGCAGTTCTCGATTGGCTAGCTTCTGATTTCTTTTCCCCTGAAGAGGGTTGTGTTCTTTCTGACCTGCCCAATAGCCTACTACAGTGGGGTGATCCGTTTTTTGTATTGGCTGACTATCGAGCCTATATCGATGCACAGGATCTTGCTGGCAAAGCATTTCAGGACGAAAAAAGATGGGCGGCAATGGCGATACGAAATATTGCCGGTTCTGGAAAATTTTCTTCGGATCGAACAATTGGAGAATATGCCAAAGAGGTTTGGCAACTAAGTCCGGTCGAAGTACCACCCTCTTCATGAAGGGAAGGTTTTTGTTTTTATTGTTTCCTTTTATATCTTTTGTCCAGTTTGCAGTTGCAGATGTAAACTCGACTTTTCCATTTAAGGTAGGCGAGCGACTCGAATATGATTTAAGTTGGGGTTTTTTTCCCGTTGGTTCAGCTATTATGCAAGTTGAATCTCTGACAGAAATGGAGGGTGAGTTGTGCTATCTCGTAAAGTTTTCCGTCCGAACTAATTCATTTGCCGATCAATTTTATAAAGTAAGGACAACTATCGAGAGCACCGTTTCCTCCGATTTTTCTCGTTCCATTAATTACCAGAAATCACAACAGGAGGGGAGCACGAAACGAAAGATTGTTGTGCGCTATGATTATGAGCAACAAAAAGCGTTTTATTGGGAAGGTGGCAAGGTACAGTCGTCAGTAGCAATTCCGAATAAAGTATTGGATCCTTTATCAATTGCATACTTTTTCAGGACTCAGGAAATTCAATCAGGTCATCAAAAGACATTGCCTACTTGCGATGGAAAAAGATTTCGGGAAATTATCGTAAGAGCTGGAAAAAAGAAAAAGATTTCTGTACCTGCCGGGAAATTTTATGCGATTGAGACCATGCCGGAAATGCAAAACCTACGAGGTGTATTTAAGAAGAGTCCGGATGGAATCTTACGGGTATGGTACTCGACAGACAGGCGAAGGATCCCGGTAAAAATAAGCAGTAAGGTGATCGTGGGCAGTTTCAATGCCAACCTTCGAAAGACGAGTGGCTTGAATTAGTTTTTAAATTATTCCACCTTGCTGGTAGGAGAGTTTTGCATTGTTTCGATGAAGGATCGGAGTGCAGGAGTAAGCATACGGGTCTTTTTATGAATGAGAGAGAGTGGTCGGATATGACTACCATTATCCAATCGACAAGTGATCAGTTGTTTTCGATCGGTTTCATTTGCGATCGTATTTTTCGGAATAATCGCGACCCCGGCATTTATTTCCAATGCTCGTTTTACAGTTTCTACATTGTCAAATTCCATTACGATGGAAACATCCACCTCTGCGTTTCTGAGAATTTGATCAGTCGCTTTTCGAGTGGGGATATCTTTTTCAAATGCAATGAAATCAACCCCCTTTAGTTCCTCAATCGATAGGCTGTCCTTGGTCGCTAATGGATGACTTGGATTCATTGCCACAATTAATTCATCGGTGGCAAATGGAATAATCGTGAGTTCTTTATGTTTTACGGGGAATGCAACTAAGCCAATATCTGCAGTCCCATGTAATACATCTTCATATACTAAGTTTGCCCGTCTGTATTCAACCCTTGCATTGACCGACGGAAACTCTTTCATAAACGACTTTAAGTAAGGAGGTAGTTCATGTAGTCCTATACTGTTAACCGTCGAAATTTGAATCGAACCACTGACCACGGTTCTCATTTCCTGAATTTCACAGCTTAAGCGTTCATACAGAGTGAGTATTTCCTTAAAGGTTTTGTACAATGTGGTTCCTTGCTGAGTGAGACGAAATTTCTTTTGGTTTCGATCGATTATCAGCATATCGTAATAACTTTCCATCGCTTTTAATTGCTGACTTACTGCAGATTGTGTGACTTCATTGAGTCGTGCAGCTTTGGAGAAACTTTGAGTTTCAACTAGGTCGCAAAATGTTTTGAAATTTTGTATATGCATGTTTATATACTATTAATTGATCTTATGCTTATCAAACTTAATATTCAAAAAACTAATAATTGAAATGATCTCGGAAGCGGAATTCAGGAAAAATTTGGAAATATTACAAGAGCAGCTTGCTTCTGTATGTGTCTCTGCTAACCGAAACATAGAGGATGTGCAAATTCTACCCGTTACTAAAAATTGGCCAATTGAAGCGGTTCACTTCGCACAGCGAGCGGGTTTTTCCCGGGTTGGTGAAAACCGAGTACAGGAAGCGATTGAAAAGCAAGAGGGAACTGAAGGAATTAATTGGGATTTGATCGGGCATTTACAGAGTAACAAAGCCAAATTGGTGCCGGGTCGATTTTCTCGGGTTCAAACAGTAGATTCGAGTAAAGTAGTAAACAAACTGAATCAAGCGTTAGAAAAATCAAATGATCAATTAGGCATATTGATTCAGGTCAATACAGGCAAAGATCCCGCCAAGGCTGGAGTTGCAGAGGAGCAATGTAAGAGTTTATTGGAAGAAGCCATGAGTTTCTCTACCATTAAAATTGAGGGTCTAATGACAATTGCCCCTTTTGCACCCAATCAACCCTCCATTGCGAGGGATGCTTTTGCAAAACTTCGTATCTTAAGGGATAAATTGTCTTCTCAATTCAACCTTCCTTTAACCGAACTTTCAATGGGAATGAGCGGAGACCTAGAGGAAGCAGTATTAGAAGGTAGTACCATGATTCGTGTGGGTTCGGGACTTTTTGGACACAGGTCGTGAATATTTTGCATTCATAACTTTGCTTGCCCCTATGCAAGGAAGGCGCGAATATAAGAATCTAAATGACGGAAGCTTTAAAAGACAAAAATGATAAAAGGTGGCATGAGGTTCGCCGACTATTGGATGATGAAAGTCCGGTGGTTCGAAAAGGTTTGGTTGATCATCTAAAAAAATGTCCGAATGAGGGAATTCGGTTTTTAGAACAGGTAATGCGAGATTCGGACCATCTCTTAGCTAAGCATGCCCATAGTTTTCTTGTTGAGTTGGGATGGGTCGATGGGGTGGGTGATTTTCTAACTTTTATTCGTTCCTTACGGTACGAGCTTGAATCTGGTTGGTTCTTGTTGGATCGAACGATTTCTCCAGGTTTGGACATTTCTTCTTCCACTCTGTTTTTAGATCGCTTAGCTGATCGTGCCAGAGAGCTTTTGATTCCTCCGCATAGTTCTCGGGAAATTTGTGCAGTATTAAACCGGGTCCTTTTTCATGAATTTGATTTTCGTGCTGCGAGTAAGGATTTTTCAGATCCTCAAAATAGTTTTTTGCATTGTGTATTGGAAAGAAGAAGGGGATTACCCATTACTCTTTCGATGGTATACTTGTTAGTTGCCAGGCGAATTGGCCTGGAGCTAGAACCAATTGGATTACCAGGACGTTTTATGGTAGGATGTTTTTCAGATAAAAAGCCCTTTTATATCGATGCTTGGTCGGGCGGTAAATTCTTTGAAATCGAACAAATGGAAGACTTTCTTGATGATTCTTCGATCGAAAATTCAGGCTCCTATCTTTTACCAGTAACTGTAGCAGAAACGTTAACGAGAGGGTGCCGAAACCTAGTGCAACAATATGCTAAAATGGGAGATGACGAAAATTCGATTTTGTTCCAAAGTTTTGTCGATGAATTTGAGCGAGTCCATCAAAGAGAAGCGAATGCCTGAGGAACCATTATTGATTGAGGATCTTGTTCCTCTCCCTTCCGGTCAAGTAGGCTTGGCAGTTTTAGGCTCGCCAATTGCACATTCGATCAGTCCTCAACTTCATAAAGCCGCCCTCGATGAATTGTGTACTCGCTTTCCTTCCTTTTCAAATTGGGTCTACCATAAAGTAGAAGTTGAATCCAAGAATTTAGGTCCCGCGTTGGAATGTTTAAGGGAGTGTGGATATCGTGGGTTAAATCTTACTATTCCTCATAAAGTCGATGTGTTTTCATTGCTTGATACAATCAATGACGAGGCCCGAAGTATTGGAGCGGTCAATACTTTGATGCATAACGGGCAGGAGTGGCAGGGATTTAATTCGGACGGGTACGGGTTAGAGAATGCATTGGCCGGAGAATTGGCTGTTTCTTTAGAATCAACTCCTGTTCTTATTCTTGGTGCCGGAGGAGCAGCCCGTGCGGCAGCGGCACAAGCACTATCTCGTGGTTGTCCTAAAATATGGATTGGAAACCGTTCCGCCACACGACTTGGTGAACTGGTAGATAATTTGAATAAGTCATTTGATGTGAAGGATGTGGTTGCCTTCGATATAAACAAAATAGATAGCGAAATTTATGATCATGAAAAAATTGTCATCATCAATGCAACCTCACTTGGATTGAATAAAGGCGACCCATCTCCACTCTCCCTTGATTCTTTCCCAGATTCCACTCGGGTATATGATATGATATATAATCCAGTAGAAACTCCCTTGTTGAGAGAAGCCAAAGCACGAGGGATGGCATATGAGAATGGATTGTCAATGCTCGTTCACCAGGCGGTACGGTCTTTGGAAATTTGGACTGGGCAGAAGATATCTGTAACTGCGATGTTTTCGGGGGCTCACGCCGCAATGACTCATTAAATCTAGTGTTTGAAATTTTTCTACTCCCTATGCTATTGCCTTACTTCGGTTTTGTTGTGGGAACTATTTTCGGTAGTTTCCTCAATGTTTGTGCACATCGAATACCAATCGGAAAGTCAATTATCCTGCCTTCCTCTCATTGTCCAGGCTGTGGGGCAAACATTCCGTGGTTTAGAAATATACCGATAATTACATGGCTTTACCAAAAAGGGCAGGCTGGTTGTTGTGCGTTTTCGATTCCTTTACGTTATTGGTTAGTCGAGGTTTCGGTGGGACTTGTTTTTGCCTACTTTACCTACCTCTATTCGCTTGATTTAGATCTGATCTCTTTACTCGCCCGACTCTTTTTTTCCTGGATCATGATCGTGGTGATTGTGATTGATTATGAAACGATGCTTATACCCGATCGGTTTAGCGTGGGTGGTGCGGTTTTGGGCGTTTTATTCTGTTTTATATTTCCAGAACTCAATGAGGTGGAATTGACTCAAACTTGGCTCTCTCATTTTGCGAGTGGTTTCAATTCACTTCTAGGAGTTCTGATTGGTTCCTCTTTGCTTTATTGGATTGGTGCACTTGCGCATATTGGATTTGGGCGAGAAGCACTGGGCGAGGGAGATGTTAAATTACTGGGTTGTATTGGTGCATTTTGTGGTTGGAAGGGCGCAATATTTGCGATTTTTGGCGGTGCATTATTAGGAACTGTTTTATTAATTCCATTTATGATATTTCAAAAAATTATTACAAAAGCTAACGGTCATGAAATCTCAGACAAGAATTTACAGTGGGGAGCAGAGGTTCCGTTTGGACCTTACTTAGCGATTGGTGGAATTGTTTATCTTGGCGGTGCATCCGAATTAATTGATTCATGGTTTGACCCTATTTTATGGTTTTTTGATAATACTTCCTTACTCTAAGCTTTTTAATATTGAAAAAACCTTTAGTTTTATGCATTGGATTAGTTTTGGATTACTAACCCCATCCTTTATTTTATGAAGAAACTCCTAGTCGCCAATCGAAGCGAAATTGCAGTTCGTATTTTTCGTTCAGCAACCGAATTAAATCTGCGCACCGTTGCAATTTACGCGGAAGAGGATCGTTTTGGTGTTCATCGCTTCAAGGCAGATGAAGCTTATCTCGTGGGCAAGGGTAAAGGTCCAGTTGCCGCTTACCTTGATATTGACTCGATCATCACCCTCGCGAAAGACAAAGGGGTCGATATGATTCATCCTGGCTATGGTTTCCTATCCGAGAATGCTCATTTTGCCCGTGCATGTGAGGATGCCGGAATTACTTTTATTGGTCCGCGCCCGGAGCTACTTGAAAGTATGGGTGATAAAGTCGCCGCGAAGAAAGCTGCCGATGAAGCGGGAGTGCCTACATTACCCGCTACTCCGAGTGCGGTTTCAAAACCTGCAGAAGCTCTCAAGTGGGGGCGTAAAATTGGCTTTCCGCTTATTATAAAAGCTGCATTTGGTGGCGGGGGTCGTGGAATGCGAGTCGTAAATAAAGAAGAGGATTTAAAAGCAATGCTCGAGGAAGCCCAGGGAGAGGCGGAGCGAGCTTTTGGAAATTCATCTGTTTTTCTCGAGAGATATGTGGGGAAAGCAAAGCATTTAGAGGTTCAAATATTGGGCGACCGAAAAGGAAATATTGTTCATTTACATGAGCGTGATTGTTCCGTGCAAAGAAGATACCAAAAAGTAGTCGAAGTTGCTCCGTCTATTGGTCTGCCCAAGGAAGTAGTAGATAATCTTTGTGATGCAGGAGTTGAACTGGCAAGAAAGGTCGGGTATGACAATGCAGGAACCGTAGAATTCCTACTGGATCAAGAGACCAACGAATGGTTTTTTATCGAGATGAATCCACGCATTCAGGTCGAACATACTGTTACTGAACAGATTACCGGAATTGATATTGTTCGGTCTCAAATTCTTGTGGCAATGAATAAGTCATTACATGGGAAAGACATAGGAATTCCTGCTCAGGAAGATATTCCACGTAATGGATGTGCCATTCAGTGTCGAGTCACCACTGAGGATCCAGAGAAAGATTTTGCTCCTGATTATGGTAAGATTTTGAGTTATCGATCCGCGGCCGGCTTTGGTGTGCGCTTGGATGGAGCAATGGGCGATACAGGTGCCATAATCACTCCCTTTTACGATTCTCTCTTAGTAAAACTTACGACCTCAGGGCCAAATTTATCACAGGCACTGGACCGAATGCATCGGGCACTAAGGGAAATGCGGATTCGTGGAGTAAAAACCAATATTCCTTTTCTAGAAAATGTAATTAATCACAAGGACTTCGTAGAGGGAAATGCAACCACTCGAATGATTGATGTTACCCCCGATCTCTTTCGCTTTAAAGCGCGCAGGGACCGGGCATCCAAATTACTCAGTTACCTTGGAGAAATTATCGTGAACGGAAACCCTCAGGTAAAAGGGAGGAAACGAAGCGAGGCTCCGCTTCCATTAATTGAACCTGAATATGATGCTAAAGTTTCTCCTCCAAGGGGAACTCGGGATTTACTACTTGAAAAAGGGCCACAGAAGTTTTCAAAATGGATGCGGGATCAAAAGTCTCTTTTGGTTACCGATACGACATTACGAGATGCTCACCAGTCTCTTTTTGCGGCGAGAATGAGAACTTATGATATGACCGCGGTATCTGACTTTATTGCTCGCAGGGCATCGGGACTCTTTAGTTTGGAAATGTGGGGGGGAGCAACCTTTGATACCTGTATGCGGTTTCTTGGGGAATCTCCGTATGAACGACTGAGGCATCTGCGGGAAAAAATTCCCAATGTTCTTTTTCAAATGCTACTTCGTGGCTCAAATGCAGTTGGTTATGCAAATTATCCAGATAATGTGGTGCGTGAATTTATTATTCATTCATCCGAAGCGGGAATGGATATTTTTAGAATATTTGATTCTCTAAATTATTTGCCTAATTTAAAAGTGGCAATGGAGACAGTGAGCGAAAAGACAAACTCTCTCTGCGAGGCATCTCTTTGTTTTACGGGAGATTTCACTGACTCAACTGAAGAAAAATATGTACTTAAATATTATGTCGATCTCGCCAAAGAATTAGAAAAAATGGGTGCCCATATCCTTGCTATTAAAGATATGGCTGGACTTTGTCACCCCATTGCAGCTTATCGGTTGGTAAAAGCCCTTAAGAACGAAGTTTCATTACCGATACATTTTCACACCCATGATTCAAGCGGTATTGCTTCTGCTTCTGTCTTAAAAGCCAGTGAAGCGGGAGTGGATGTAGTGGACTTGGCTATTTCCTCACTTTCTGGTTGCACCAGTCAGCCGAATTTGAACTCCGTTGTACATTCGTTACGAAATGCACCTCGTTCCACCGGGTTGGATGTGGATGCGTTAAATCAGTTATCCATTTACTGGGAAGCGGTCAGGCAATACTATGCTCCTTTTGACAGCTCGCCTCCCTTTGGAAGTGCTGAAGTTTTCCAGCATCAGATGCCCGGCGGCCAATACACGAACTTGCGTGAACAAGCGAGTGCGCTTGGACTTGGTAAAAGATGGCCAGATGTAGTTAAAACTTACCAAGAAGTGAATAAAATGCTGGGAGATATTGTCAAAGTGACTCCAAGCAGTAAGAGTGTCGGGGACTTAGCTATTTTTCTAATTACCAAAGGGGTCAAACCGGAAGATTTACTAAACCTACCGCCTGAGACTGGTTTCCCTGAGTCTGTCATCGATCTATTGTCAGGAAACCTAGGCCAACCTAAGGGTGGTTGGCCCAAGGCCATTCAAAAAGTTATCTTGGGTAAGAGGAAAGCACTCCGAGGGCGCCCAGGTGCATCTGCACCCAAGATTGATCTTAAAAAAGAGGAAACTGGTTTGAGTAAGAAGCTGGGAAGAAAAGCTTCTCAAGATGAATTGTTTTCGAGTGTGATGTACCCTAAAGTATTTGAAGATTTTCAAAATTTCAGATCTTTGTACGGAGATGTTTCAGTCCTACCCACAACCGCTTACTTTCATGGTCTTGAGCCAGGAGAAGAGATTGCAATTAAGATTGAGGAAGGAAAAACCTTATTTATAAAATTGCTTCACATTGGAGACCCCGATGAAAAGGGGGAAAGGTCGTTGTCGTTCGAATTAAATGGAAAAGCACGAAGCACAATGGTGCAGGATAAATCTGTTAAAGCTGAAACGAGAGTTCGGGAAAAGGCAGATCCCGCAAACCCTAAGCATGTGGCGGCACCAATCCCCGCAATGGTAAGCAGTATTTCCACAAGCGTGGGTAAGACCATTGCAAAAGGAGAAAAAATTGCGGTATTGGAGGCAATGAAAATGCAAACTACTCTCTACGCCTCTGCGACCGGTACAGTAGACGAACTTTTGGTAAAGGTGGGAGACTCGGTTGAATCAAAAGATTTGATTGCTCGACTACGTTAAAGAATTCAATTTCCCGGTCGATTATAAAACAAGTGCAAATAACTTGTTTTTTTAACACAACCATGTGTCTCTTTTTTAAATTAGGGATTTCCTTTCTTTTATTCCCTCTTGTTGTACAAGCAGAACTACTTTTTGTGCCAGAACCTCTATTGGAGAAGGCCTTGGCAAAAGCCTTGCGAGTGGACCGGGATTCACTGACATCTGAATTAGTTGCCAATAAGTTAGAATATTTTGAACTGAGTAATGCACAAATTAGGGATTTAACGGGACTGCAAGCAGCTAAGAAATTGAAGGTTTTAGTTCTTCGTGATAATTTAATCGAAGATCTTACCCCGATAATGGATTTGCCTCATTTAAGAAAGCTTGATCTTTCAGGAAATAAAATAGCAGACCTTTCTCCATTTGTGGGCTTATCAATCCGTAAAATGCAGGATGGTATTGCAGATATTCAATTAAAGCTATCGGACTATAAGACACCCAAGAACGAGGTTGCTTCGTTAATTCTGTCTTTATCAGAATTGGTGGAACGACTAAAAAGAGGTCCTTGGCAACTTCAGGAACTATCTCTCGCCAACAATCGACTGCTTGGTTTATCGGGAATCTCACACCTTAGCCAATTACGCCATTTAGATGTGTCTGGGAACTCATTAATTGACTTAGAGGGAGTAAGTAAACTTAGGAATCTAACTAGCTTCTATGCTCAAGGAAATCAATTGGGAAGAATAGAGGGATATGTGGACGAAAATAAAAACAAAATCTATGATATTGGTGAACCAATTTCGGATGAAAGTGGAAATGGAAAAAGGGATACTGATCCATTGACTGAATTACAATCAATCCCATCATTAGTAAATTTGTACCTTTACGATAATCTTTTGAAGTCAATTAATTCTCTGAATGATTTACCACGACTGCAGATTCTTCTTTTGTCAGGAAACCAATTAGAAGGTGTTGGTAATCTAATAAATTTCGAAAATATTAGAAGACTTTCGTTATCTGATAATCGAATCAATAGTCTCAACGGTCTCGAGGTTTTGCCAAGAATTGAACATTTGTACCTCGCGGAAAACCGAATCTGTGATTTGAGACCAATTCAGGGACTCACTTCTTTGAAAGAACTTCGCTTACAAAGAAACCAGATTGTCTCTCTTCAAGCACTCTCAGAATTCGATAGATTACAAGTTTTATCTTTATCCAACAACTTCATACACTCTCCAAAACCTTTACTCGCACTTAACCAATTAAAACGCCTTTCACTTTCTGGAAATTGTCTAGACCTAGATAACCAAGTCGTTCAGGAACGACTTAATAAAATTCGTTCGTTCGGCGTATTTTTAGTTGCTGGTAATCAAAAGGAAAGAGTTATTGAAGCCGAACAATTGGTGTTTTCAATGATAGGTCATCCCCGTTCAAATAGTACTCTGGGAAAATATCTTCAAGAAAATGGTTACTTAAGATTGATTGATTTCGCGGAAGACCCTTCATTAGATGCATCGGAGAAATCAAAAGCGTATCAAACTTGGCAGAAATCTTTGATGAATGGTTCTTTTCGAAATGACTTACCTTTCCTCAATAAGTAAAATTATTTTACGAGTTAAGATATAAAAGTGTAGCAAGAATAACAGTCGCTACAAAACAGATTAAATATACTAACTTCATGAGAAATTTTTGCATAGCATGAGACCGAACAATACCGTCAACCATTCGGTAGTATTCTTTCTTCCATCGCTTTGATAAAGAATGTTTTTTCATGTCTGGACAGGGGTCTTTATCTACCTATTAATAGACATTCGCAAGCATTGAAAATAGGTTCCTTCTTTACAGCGAGTCAGGCTTGTTTTAATAAATAGTCTTAGTATGCCTGTAAAACAAAGGACTATTCGAAATGTACGCTCAATAAAGGGGAAATCTCTTCACACTGGTGAGGAAGTTAATCTCACAATAAGGCCCGCGGAAGAAAACCAAGGATTTGTATTTCGACGAGTTGACCTGTTTGGAAAACCAGAAATTATTCCTCTGTCCTCTAATGTAACCGAACTAGTTAGAAGTACGACAATTTCAAATGGAAATGCGAAGGTCCACACAATAGAACATGTTCTGAGTGCCCTTGCGGGTTGTGGAGTAGATAATGCAATTATTGAATTAGATGCAAGTGAACCCCCTATATTGGATGGATCATGCCGTCCTTTTGTAAATCTTGTATTAGAAGCTGAACCAGTAGAGCAAAATGTGGAAAGGGAGTACTATTCATTACCCGAACCGCTTTCTGTAACTTCAGGGAATCGTTCAATGATTGCTCTTCCTTATGACGGATTTCGTATTACTTGTACTTCTGCGGATGATCGTGGCAGTCACGTTCAACATTTATCGATTGATTTGGATCCTGAGACCTTTGTTGCTCAGATTGCACCTGCTCGAACATTTACTGTATACGAAGATATAGAAGAATTACTTAAATTGGGAAAAATTCGTGGTGGAAGCCTGGACAGTGCGATTGTAATCAAGGGAGATAAGATTCTTTCAAAGGAACCGCTTCGATTTGAGGATGAATTTGTCCGTCATAAAATTTTAGATATAGTAGGCGATCTTGCATTATTAGGAAAACCTTTAAAAGCACATATAATTGCGGTTCGGCCTGGCCATTCTCTAAACTCAGATTTGACGAAAAAGATTGGGGAAAGGATGGTACAAAAAGGAAAAGTTATTTCCGAAAAGAAAAACAATAAATCCGTGGTTCTTCCAGAAGAGACCGAATTAGATATTCGACGTATTCTTGATGTTTTACCCCATCGATTCCCTTTTGTAATGATTGATCGAGTAATTTCAATTGAGGGTAATGAAGTTTTGGTTGGAATTAAAAATGTCAGTATTAATGAGCCGTTTTTTACCGGACATTTTCCAGGGCATCCCGTGATGCCAGGGGTACTTCAATTAGAAGCAATGGCCCAAGCTGCAGGGATTTTACTATTACGTCGAAGTTCTTCGGAAGGAAAAGTGGCGTTTTTTATGAGTGCAGATAAAGTTAAATTTAGGAAACCAGTTGTTCCTGGGGACCAACTTGTAATTACAGCTACCTTAGAAAAGGTAAGGGGGAACAAATTGGCAACTGCAAGCGTTGAATGTAAAGTTAATGATAAGGCGGTTTCTTCCGCAAAACTAATGTTTGCAATAGTAGACGCGGGGGATGAGAGTTAATGTCTACATCGGTGCATTCTCTTGCAATCGTTGAAGATGGTGCTCAGCTCGGGCAGAATGTAGTAGTGGAGGCATTTGCTTTAATTGGTAAAAACGCAATTTTAGGTGATGGTACGATTATTCGACATCATGCAACTGTAGAGGGTAAATCGACACTTGGGAAAAATAATGAAGTTTACCCTTATGCACTAATTGGTGGATTAACTCATGATCTCAAGTATTCAGGAGGAGAACCTGGGCTAGTTATCGGAGATAACAACACCTTTCGGGAATACGTCACAGCCCATGTTGCTACAGATGGCAATGATTGCACTGTGATTGGTTCTGACAATGTATTTCTTGCATATAGTCACGTTGCCCACGATTGTAAGGTTGGCAACCATCTCGTAATGAGCAGTCAATCTGCCCTTGGCGGGCATGTTGAGGTAGCCGATCATGTTAATATTGGTTGGGGCGTTGGCGTCCATCAATTTTGCCGATTGGGGAGACACTGTATGATTTCTGCCTGTTCTAAACTAGTTCAAGATGTTCCTCCTTTCATGCTAGCGGATGGATCTCCTGCAGAAGTTCGTTCAATTAACAAAGTGGGGATGGAACGGACAGGCTTTACAAAGACAGATCTAGATGTGGCTAAGGGGGTTTTTAAAGTTTTATATCGGGGAGATTTGAACCGTAGGCAGGCAGTGAAGCATTTACAGAATGGATCTAACTTAGCGGCAGAAAAAATTACCCAAGAAATTATACAATTTACCGAGCTTAGTAACAGGGGAATTGCTTAATATATTCAATTGGCTCTGCTGAATCCTTTAACAGAACTAAATATCAGGAATTTTTTGTTAGGCTTTCCAGATCTCGGAGGTATCCCCAAGAATAAATTCCCGTGGAATGACCATCAGAAAATAGTATACGAATTGCGTAATTTCCGATTGTAGAGACTTTAATAATTTTGATGTTCGGATATTCGGTTTTTACTTGGCCACCACTGACCTGACCAAAGATATCTGTTTCCCCTTTATTTTCTGCACTAGGGGATTGAGACCGCAACAGAGGTGCCTCAATGTAACTTTCCTCTCCATTTGGCCATTGAAGAGCAAGAGTATTTCCAATTACATCAATCCGAGTAGGAGATGAAATCATTTTATATAAAGGAATCTAGACTGTTTCCTGCAGAGGGTGGTTCAGATGAGTCCGAACCGCTTTGATAATAGGGGTCGAGTACTTCATTTGAATTGGGTCTGCTAAAATCTTCTCCTCTCTCGGCGGCTTTATTAAAGTCTTCCATTTCCTGATCAATTAATTCCTGCTGTAGGTCTTTATCTTGAAGTTCCCGATCCAAGCTTCTTTCATCCCAGTATCGATCATTGTGAAATTGGCTTGGTTTTGGTTCATTAGGTAAATCAGTGGGTTTAACCACTTCCCAATCGGGGTTTCTTGTGCTGTCTAGTCCAGCGTCGTCGACATTATCAACACTTTCAAGAGGAATACCTGGGTGTGAGGTTTGGGTTTGTTGTTCAAGAGTTTCATCCTGTGCCAACGAACCAGAGAGGTGAATTGGGTCAGGGGATTTTGTGACTTTCTCAGAGCTTTCATTACCAACTTCGGGGACTTCAAGAGAAGATTCAGTTTCACGCCTAAGTTGCATTTCTCGGTGTAAATTTTCAGAATTCACATGATCGCTTGATGAAGTTTCCATGTCTCAAAGATGGTAATTATAGGCTAAATTTGCAAATCCTAAAATTTTTAACGGTAATTTGTAATTCAAAAATCCTAAATTTTTCATTGCCACCATTAATAATTTTGCCATGATTAAATGCATGGCTAGAGACACTATCATACTTGAATGCACAGTTGCGCGCAAAGAGGGGAAACAACCTTCCCGTTACATGGCTTCCCGTAATAAGAAGCTTCAAAGCGATCCGGTTGAGAAAATGAAATACAACCGTTTTCTGCGTAAGCACACTTTACACAAAGAAATTAAGAGCTAATTCTCTAATTTCAGCTGTTTTCTCTCGTTCAGTTTAAAATCGAGAGTATTTCTTTCGCCACAATCGTAATCGCTTTGCTCGCAAAGTGGTCAGGATTGGTTACCACAATCGGTAGCCCGTGATCACCTCCCATTCTTATTTCCTCGTGTATGGGAACCTCTCCAAGAAATGCAGTAGAGAGTGCTTGTGCCGTCATGGGACCCCCTCCCTTACCAAATAGATGCGACTTCTCTTTTGTTTCCTCGTTGAGAAGAAAGCTCATATTTTCAATCACTCCGAGAATTGGAACATTTACCTTCTCAAACATTCTTGCCCCTCTCCGGGCAACATCTACCGCCGCTTTTTGTGGGGTAGTAACAATAACTAC
>JAQXBH010000155.1 GCA_029252505.1 Opitutales bacterium
ACAGTCGCGAAAGTACGTTCCGGATAGCGAACTGGTAAATCTTTTTCGCGCAGCATACCAAAGGCTTGCGGACTGGTTACTTCGTGAATCAGGTGCCTGCCGACAAATAGTTGTGTCTGGCCGTTGCTTAAGTCCTTTACGGAGTGTGTATCCCACACTTTTTCAAATAAATTCTTAGGTTTCATAAATCCAAATGCAGAAGATACGAATAGCAGTGAAAACGGCAAGCTAGTAAGGTTGCCCAATCTAAAAAAAGGCTAAAAGTAAAAACTAGTTAGAATAAGCCTGCCTCATCCTTTTATGAAAAGGACTCGTGGAAGAAGCATCTGCACTGGGACTTTCACCCTGAATATGCAATTTACGGAAATTAGAAGTGTTTTCTGCCTGTTGGGACAACACAATGGTTATTCTTGATTGTATTTCAGGTGGGTAATTAGAATTGGTATCCTCTTTAGCGCTCAATAAGAGTTCCATGCTTGAGTCCTTTTGGTTGAGGATTTGTTCAACTGTATTTAAATCTCGGGCTGAAATAGCTTGTTGTTCAGCAAACAAAAGATTTTGGTGCAACTCCAATGCTTCAAGCAATTTTACGTAAGGAGAATTGCTCATGAACCCGCTTAAGCTTGTAACGAAATAGAACCTGGTTGCGAACCAGTGGAAGAACTGTTTTCTGGATTTTGCGTAAGCATTTCCGCCCAAGCCTCGCGCAGTTCAGATATAACTTTGTCCGATTCAATAACCTTTTCAATATCTTTGTTTAGGTTTGCCTGCTGTAAATTGGTAAGAACATAGTCGTAAAGCCTGTAAAGAGTACCCGGGAGATCGCCCGGTACGGTCATATCTAACGACGATTGAAGCTCAGTCACAATGTTTTGTGCCCTGATTAGGTTATTATTTATGCCTTCGTTCTTTTTAATCATATCCTCTTCTTCCCATGCGTTTTTTTTTTTTTTTTTAAAGCGAAGATAACCATCAAAGAGCATTAATACCAATTTGCCCGGGCTTGCTGTTTTAACAGACTGAGCCTTGTAAGATTTAGCTACCTTTTCGTAAGATTGCACGGAAACGTAGATTAAAGTTGTTCTTCGTCAACAATCTTGCCTGCAAGGAGCTCGAGGCTGTCATTATTGAGCCAATTTGGATCGTCCAAGAGGGTTCGTGCTCGCTCCATTACATCGGGGCGCACATCATCCGAGGATTCGGCAGCTTTCTGGGAAAGTTGAGAAATATTTGAAATTTTAACTGCAATTTCGTCCCCAGATGAGGGTAAACTAGATGATACAGATTTCGAATTCGAAATGTAAGGCCCATGGTTAATGCTTGGGCGCATATGTAATTTATCTGGGGTGATTCCTTCCATAAAAGTTATTGAAGCTTAATTTGTGCCATATGGTTAACTTATGCAAATACTTAATTTTCAACGATTCGGGAGAGTCGAAAATAATGTGTGAGCAACAAACTTACTGAAAAGCCGTGGTGATTGAAGGATACTGCTCGATGTTTTTTCGGATAATGCTTGGACATGGTTTCCTCGTTGGTAGAGGTTGGCCGCAACCATGACCGAGGCTTCCCCTGTATCAATAGTTTCATCAATTGCCCACATGAACTCACCGGATTTCAGATCCACTAACTTGGCCCGAACTCCTAGAGAAAGAGGGCGATAAGGTTTAAAAGAGTGAAGATCAATAAACAAAACTCCATTAGCACCAAACTTTTCAACTAAGATTTTGAGAAAGTTTCCTGGAAGTGCTTCGGAAGAACTCAGGCGCTCTTTGCCGAAAAAATCTTTGCAAAACTTGGTTGAGACACTGATGGGTTCAAATATGCCAAACTTAGACATTTCTTTTACAAATACATCATCTCCAAAGGTGAGAACTGGTGAAGATGGATCGGAATGGTAGCATGGCAGTACTGCAACCCGATTAAAATAAGTGGGCAGGCGCTCAACTGGATATAAGTTAGTCGGTTTATAAGGTTCAGCTTCTGCGATTATCTTTTCCTCTTCAAACTTTCTGCAACTTGTAGAAATGAAAATAAAAATTGCGAAGGAGAATAATACTAAAACTTTCATTTCCTATTTTTTGTTGTTATTAAAAGCACCTTCGAGCGTCTGCATTTGAGAGTCCATTTTGGACTGCATCTCTTCCATTCTCATGAAGCCATCACTAAGTATTTTTTCGCGAGATTCCAAATACTTATCGATGTTAATAATCTTTTCATCTATTCGGTCGTTTTGTGATGCAATGCTGTCAAGAAATGCTTGGTAAGCTCCTTTGTATCCTGTTTCACTATCACCGCTTAAGAAGTTCCCGATGTAATCATTTAGCGATTGTGTGATGCCTTCATAATTCCGGTTTGTTTCCGTGATTGTATCGTAAGCATCTTCGACCAAAGGCTCGCTAAATAAGGCAAAAACTCGATCGGGATTATTTTCCAGTTCCTCCATCAATAAAGAAGAGTCCTCAATTTTGATAGTGTTAGAACCGATGCCGAAATCCAACCCAATGTTGGTCATTCTGAAAATACTAAAGGATGGAGTAGTACTGGACCAAGTGCTTGATGATCCGTCCCATTCAAAATAACCAACTTCACCGGATGGGTCTTGGTTGAGTACTTTTATTATGTAGCCATCGTCTGATGTGCTAAGACCAAGTTGTGTAGCAATCGCATTTATTTCATCATTTGATGCGTTGTTAGAGCTTACGGTAAGATTTGAGTTATCCACTGTCGTACCACTTTCTGAGTGCGGCGTTGAGTTCCCGAAGAACTTTCTCCTTAGTTCGCTCCCTAGACGACTAATCTCTTGATTTCCAGTAAACCTACTAGATGTGACTTCATCCCCTTCCTGGTTGACGGTGGTAAGACTGGATATGTACTCCTGAGCGTCATTAAATTCTTCGACAAGCTTTTTAATTGCACCCTCTGCAGCTGATGCATCCTTGCTTACCTGAAATTCGATTGATGCACCAAGGGAAACTTGAGCAATATCGAAGGAAATTCCAGCAAAGCCATGTTCAGAAGAAGAAAATTCTGTGCGGTTGCTGTAAACTAAATCTCCACCATTAACTCGGATAGATGAGTTTTCGCCTATTTCAGAACTCATTGACCTAGCTACTCCCTCAATTACCTGCAACCACTGTTCACTCTCTACCGATGGCGGTTCAGTCGGGTTGTCAGACATTGCTTGCCATTTTGTCCCATCAGCTGAAATTTGAACAAAATCCCCTTTTGTATAATCTGCAGGGTTTGCACTATCGTATTCGGTCGTAATAGATTTGGGTGCTGCTAATCCCATCAATGCGAGTATGTTACCTGAACCACGATTTGCACTCGATATACTGTCCCAGTCTTCACTTTCGTGCATAACAATACCAACCGTGCCAGTTCTTTCGTTTCGTGCAACAAAACGATCACCGACTGGATCGTAGTACATGAAGACATTAGCGCTGGAGTCATTAACACGGTTGATAACTCGGGCGAGAGAGTCATTGTTTACATCATAATCAATACGTACAGCCCCCTCACCTTCCCCAATAAAGAAGTTCCCCATTCCTGAGGTAAGGCCTGCAAAAGCACCAGCAAAATTTGCATTTGCTAATGATACTGTCATGTCAATGGATCCAAGGGCGTAATTGCTTTCCACTTGCCCGGATTGAGGATCCCCCAAAAGTTTCATTGACTGAAGGAAGTTCGAGGAATCCGTGGATGAACCAAGCACTAAAAGATTAGATGAATCATTTGCGGAGATCCCTGTATCTAAAAGCATCTTGTCAGAGTCTGCATCATAAGAAACAGTAACACCACTTGAATCACCTTCTGGGTTTACACCACTAACACCGCCATCGATGGTATTTATTTGATCCATCAATTCCTGTAAGGTCATATCTGTCGAATTTATGTTGAAAGTCTTACCAGATATGGTGAAGGTACCTGCAGTAATTGGAGAATGAAGAGGTAGATCACTTAGTTTGTCGTTGAGATCGATCGGACTAGCGAGCCTTTGACTGGTGCGATTCTTTGAGGAAACTTCAGTTGAACTAGCAAGCGATTCGACCGTTATTGAAAAGTTACCAGTAAGAGCACCGGTAGATGCATTGGCCACGAGTCCAGAATTCGAGTTTTTGATCTGCACTGAACGGGCGTTGAAGAGTGACTTATCCTGGAGTGCGGACGAAGCACTCTTGAGGGAGTCGAGTTGGCTTTTAAGCACTCCGAGATCTGAAACCTTGGCCTCATTTTCAGATTTTTGGCTCTCTAGGCGTTTTTTCGGGATAGCTTCAAGTTCAAGCAGTTTTTGAACAATAGGCTCCCAGTCCATCCCGGAAGCCAATCCTGTAAGTCTTAAGTCAGAACCCATTAGTTAAAGTCCTTAACAAGAAATTAAGTTAAATTCGAAAACATTGAAAGTGTCCACGCACATGATCAGCATTTTTTGTGCCATAGGAACTAAGGGGCTGGCGAGTTACTTAGTTGCTAATTCAGCGGGAGCGGAATTAATTTTTTCATCCATTAATGCTAGCAACCAATGGCAGCCTTCAGATAAAGCCCAATAATACTCCTTGTTTTTTTGTATTGCGGTCCAGTTTTTATTTGGAAAATCAATATCCCTTATTACTCTTTTGTAAATAGCCAGTTCACCCTTGGTTTTTCCGTCCAGCAAAATATGCCAGAAGTTAGGATGTGAATCTACTAGTTTGTTTACTTTTTCTGACGCTGCAAGTAGTCCAGTAATCGCTTTATTTTCAGCATAGTTTGTGCCGGAAAACTTTTGCGGAAGCATTTCGGTTTTAATTGCTAAACTCAAGGCTTCTTCCAATAATTTTTCTAGAAATTTACGAAGGTCTGCAAAAACATCTACAATTTTCGGCATTGGTTTTTGCTTATTAAGCAAATAGTTAATTTTTTCAGTAAATAGTTTAGTAGATGTGTTGCCCCCAATCCATTTTATAGCGGAAGCATAATCCATATAAGCCGCTCCTTTGACCCTGACACCCGTTGTAGCCAAATTTCTGTACTCAACACTTTTGTTTTCAGAGATAAATTTCTCAAAAGTTTTAAGGTAAACGAATAAGCGTCCCTCCACAATTACTTCGTCCAAAGTATTCCCAGGCAATCTGTGACCATCAAATTTATTGGTGTAATGCCTACCCGAATCAGAATAGGAAGAATCGTCGGTATAATATTTACCATCTGCCCGGACACACATGTCTTGCCCGATAAACATTACTTTTTTACAACCTAATACTCGAGATAAGTCTAATACACATCCTGATACTGTTCCCTGCTCCATAATTGGAGTCCCCGGTTTTTCTCCCATATACTCCTTTAGGGTATCTACTATTGGACTAAAAGTTACCCATGACAGGATTCTTCCAGAGAAACGCCGGACGATTTCCGGATAAGCACTAAATGGACAGGCGAGTGGAACCTCGTCGAGGTTAACATTCTGAAAACCTGCCAAGGTAGGTGATAATGGATCAGCAGTGATTACTAGATGGGGTTTGATCCCTGAATTTATAAGTTTTCGGAAAGGACTGTTACTAGTTACAATGATAGCCTTATCTTGAATCTCTTTAAGAAAATCAATGGATTCATCTAGGGAGGGGCCTGCTCCTACAACAATGAAAGGTATATCCTCAAACTGTCCAGCTAGTTCGCCAACATCAGGGGATGTAGCCATATGAGGCATGTTTTCAAAGGTATTCTTTTGTAAATTTATGCCAGTTCGCAGGTTAACCTCCATTAATGGGCGGATTACAAGATATTGCCGAACCATCTCATTACGTGTTTTATCGTAATAAGCTTCATCGAGGCAGTGTAATGGAGAGAATATCAGGCTATTAACTTCGGATAGACCAAGCATGGCGGCTGCTTGTAGATCTTTGAAGAAATCATCATCGGGTTCTCCTGTTCCCAGTAAAAAACGGTCGTTGGTAAGAAAATCTGAACAATCGAACCTGGAGAATGTGTCTCTGAGTAAAGCTGGGTCTTTTTCGGCAACCATCAAGAAGGTGCCACCTCCTGAATGTTTCAGGAAATGGCGCACCTGGGAACCATCTCCTAGCCCTGACAGAGTGTATAGGGATTCTTTTTTGAGGGGAAGGTTTTTAAACCATTTATCGATCAGCTTTTCTTTATTACCAGTACCATAGGTTGGAAAGGTCTTCTCTCCTCTTACCGTTTGCAATTCGGTACTGCTCCCAGAATCAGTATATTTGAAATGAATTGGAGCAGATTGGCCCGAAGACAATATGCGGTCTAGGACAACTGGAAACCGAGCCCGTAATATGGATAAATTAGCCTTAAGCATTTGATGTTTCGTCTGTAGCTTTTTCGGTTTCTGCTTTTAGGTATGGAATAATGTCTTCGCTAAATAGCTTGATGGCATTCCTGAAAAGCGGAATGAATCCATTTTCTAATTCCTCAGAGAGTCCTGCTGGGTCAAAGTTTTCAAAGGAAGTAAGCAAACGAGCAAGAGTTTCAGCCTGAGCTTTGGCAACCCCGTCAATTCTATCCTTCCATGGTGGGGAGTAGGATTGAGCATATGGACTTACATGGTCAATAAGATCGGCAAATGGCTGAATTTTTTGAATGAATAAATCCATTTGTTTAAAAACTTCTGACCAGGGAGTGGTTAGAATGTTTATTTGGTAAGCTAAAATTGAATCCTCTAAAGTGTTCATCTGGTTGATGAAATCAATAGATAAGCGAAGAGTTATTTCATCATGGGAAAGGCTCTCTGCCTCAATCAATTCAAAGGATTTAGCAAAATCACCGCTTTGCAGTGCGTCTTTGCCGTCGACGGTAAACTTGACCACAGATCGCCTCTGCTCAGCAAACGCACCCATGAGCAATTCATAAATGTGCAAAGGTTCTTCTGGGATTCCTTCTTGGAATACGACTTCTTCATTATCAGCCAATACCTTGGGCATTAATTAACTATGGCATTTATCTAGTGCTTCATCAATGCAAAATGCCCACCACGAAAAAAACCTTTTTTCTTCATCGTTTTGCTAACGGTCAGCTTGATTTAACCATTTTAATAAAAAAAAAGTAAATATTTTTTATATTTTAAATAACTGAATATTAGATACATGCGAAAGTTATTCATGTTTTTTTAAGAAAATATACGACTTTTTCCTAAAGTGCCATGTGCCTTGGGCGACTATTCATGGTGTCGACGACAAGGAGGTTAGCGACAAGGGATTCGAAACCCTTCTCAACAAAATCGAACAGGGCTTCAAGGACGAAGCCTAATTAAATAAGTCAAGGAGGACTACAATGAGTATAACGATAAATTCAAATCTAGCAGCGACAAGTGCTTCGCTGAGTATGAAACGGGCAGGTGAAAGACTGTCCAAAAGCTTAATGCGTCTATCAAGCGGGCAAAGAATTATCTCCCCCGCAGATGATGCTGGCGGACTTGCAGTTGGTATGAAGTTGCAAAGTAGTTTACGCAGAGCCACTGCATCAATGCACAATACACAAAATGGGATTTCTTTCCTACAGATGCAAGACAGTGTATTGAAGATTGTTGGTGACATAGTGGACCGCATGTCTGAGCTCAAATCTTTTTATAACGATATTTCCAAAAACGACAAAGATCGTGAAACCTACAATCACGAGTTTCACGAACTCCAAAAAGAGCTGAAATCCCTAAAGGGACAAAAGTTTAATGGAGTTTCTTTGTTTGCCACACTCGAACCCGATAACAACCCGCTCAAAATCATTACCTCAAACGACGGTAAGGGCGAGCACATCGAACTCAATCGCTTAGGCCTTTTTGAAAACATGAAGTCAAGGTTTGGAGCAGACGGAGAACTCAATACTGGTTCGAGTGGTTCATTTAGGCAATTAATTGGTGATTTTATCCGTGATGGTGGGTCAACTGATGCCAACCCCGGGCACACCTCGATGGACTTTGCAAAGGGGAATGTAGTATATAAGTCCGGTGGGTTGGCTAATGACTCCGGATATTTTATGGCCCTTACGGACCTCAAAGCTGGCGTTAAAATTGCAGACACCGCATCTCCAACCACCCAATGGATTCGGATTGCTGATGCAAAGGGTAAGGGATTTGCCGAGGCCTATCCCTCCTCACCTGAGTTTGACCCTTACAGCTTAAAATATAATTCCAACGGAGATAAAGTAGCCTATCTTAAAGATGATATAATAAAGGTACCCGCTCACTGGGCATCTTCGGGCAGTTATCTTTTCCTTAAAGCAGAAGTTGATGTTCCTCAAGGTATGACGCTTAATGATATTTTTAACCTGGGCACGGACGGTAAGATGTCAAATATTGGTGACGGTAAATATTTTAGTTTTGTTGGTGAGGACAAATTCGATGGAGCTAAGCCCACAACGGAGTATATCCGAGCTAATATCAATCACCCTCAACCGACCTACCAGTCGGTTGAGCAAGCTGGTGGTGCATCTATCTCCGCAGCTAATTTGATTGCATTATTGGAAGCAAATGCAGCTAACAACTACACGCCTGGACACTTGAAGGTTTCGATAAATAATATTGGAACTATCGTTGCTCCATCATTCAATTGGGATCTGTCAAAATTTAATGATCTCTCCAGTTACAATCATGGAGATATTGTTTTCGGAGATGTTTCAATTTTTCAAATGAACTCCAATGTAAAAGGATCATGGGGTGCAGGAAGTTACAACACCGGCGATTATGTTCAGTACGATGGTAAGTGGCACAAAGTAGTCGGGCTAAACGGTGCGAGTGCATCCGACCGGCCTTGGAATCCTGATGATAGTAGTTCAACAGTTTATACTAACAAACCTTACAGCACTGGTGATGTGTCCAAAACCACAGATGCAGGCAACCTCAATCAAATCAGAGTAGCTACAAGTGTAATGAATGGGGAATATGATTCCGGGAAAGGCTACTCAAACGGTGATGTAGTATGGGAGAATGCGGAATTTATCAAGATTGCAAGCCAGGGTGCAGCAGATTCACTGTCCGATTCATGGTCAGCAGGAGTACACCTTGCAGGTGCAGTAGTGAAGCACCAAGATGTACTATATGAGCGGACTGGTGCAGATACCACTTTTGCAGATGGGAACCCACTTGATAATAGTGCTGGTTGGACAGTTCGTACTTCACTAAATGCAATAATAACCGCTGGAAGTGCTACTATTGCTGCTGATTTACAATCTGTTACCAATGATGTTGCAAACGAGGCACGAGGAGTAACAAACACGGGTCTTTACCTGAAAGACTCACCTTTTCAATCTTATGCCACAGATGGAACAACTTACATAGGTGATCCCACAGTTGGAAATACTGGTACCACAGAAATTACTGATTCTTACAGAAACTTAAATAATTCAAAGTACTGGTCCAAAACCCACTACGGGGCACTCGAGGGACTTACTGTCAATACAAGCTACCAGTATGGTGACAATATCCATTATCAAGGTAAAAATTATGTATATGTTTCTCAATTATCTTCTGATCATCATTCTTTCCTAGATGGTGCTGACCCTGCTTCGGGTTACACCGAGTTTGATGTCTTGAAGAGAATGGGTGCAGTTATTGAATTACCTATGTATGTCGACACAGTTGCTGGGGGCGGACAGAATGTACCTGCCGGAGTCTATTACAAGCCTGGTCAAAACCTTGAATTTGTTGATCGTCTCTCTACAACTGGGAATGTCCGTACTGCGGGAGCAGAGCGTCGTACCGACGCACCCCTGCCTCCCGGAGATGAGATCTTTGGCTCGGCTGATGATCAGTTCTATGGCGGTTTGAATTCTGGAAACGATGGAATATTTGGCACAGCTGATGATTATTATGCCTCTACTGTCGATCCAAGCGTAGCCAAAAGTGGCGGTCAGTTAGATGCTGATGCAGACAACAATAAAGATCTCCTAAATACCTCCAATAGTTTGGCTGATTTTAGTGTGGCTGACTTTGTTGACTACATTCAAAGCGTGGCAAACTTCCGTGCCGTTAATGGAGGTACCATGTCGAGGCTCAATTATGCAACTAACATGCTGGAGGAGAATAAAGTAAATCTTCAAGCAGCGACCAGTCGCATAATGGATGCAGATATGGCGTTGGAAGCTTCTCGCATGGCTCAACAACAAGTACTACTGCAAGCCTCAGCATCGATGGTGACACAGGCTAACCAATTAAACAGTATAGTCCTATCTCTATTGCAGTAAGTTCTGATCGTTAGGATTAAAGCATTTATCGTCATATAAGGAGTTAAAGGGGAAGTGAAAAATAACAATCGGTACAATTTAAGTTTCGTAAGTTTTTTAGCACTCAAGGGTAAACGGTTGCCCACCGTTGAGTTTCGGAGGTTCAAAACTCAACGGGAAAAGACTAGCACCCCTACCCCCTCCTCGATTGTAAATACTTCATTCTCGAACTTCGAAATTAAATTCGAGAGTGCTGGATTCCGCAAAGATGTTCCTGGCGTTTTGGTTTCTCCAGTAGTCCGGTTCGGTCAAGCAATCAAGCAATCCAACCTGCTATCCTATACATCATTATTTCGACACTTAGAAAGAAAGTATAAAAGATGAATATTCAATTAAACACAGTTTCAACTAGATTCAGCCAAGGTACTAAGACTAGTTCACCACTGGATCGCACGCACTCACTGGAAGGAATAGATACAATTCCTGTCCCTAACTCAGCAAACCTCGAGCCTAATCCACTTTCCAACAAAATGGCAGTGGTCAACCTTGAGGCAGCCTTAGCAACTTGGAAAACTTTTGAAAACAAAGCAGTACAGGCAGCTAGTCGTTCGTATCGGTTTAACCTTGCTGATAATCTCCGTATCTCGCCATCTCGAACCGGCGTTTTGCCAGGAGGTTTACTGCATCACTTGTTTGCCCCAGGCGCTTGATTATCAAGTCATTGCTTAAGCCCCTTAACCTTATCTTTTAGTCGACAATATCTACATTCAAAAGATTTCCAAAATATTTGTTAATTATTTACTAAAGTTTACCTAACATTGTCCGACTATACATTATTATAGAATCATTTATGAAAATTTATTATAGAGAGTTTACTTACCCAGGTGATCTGATTCCACCTAAGAGGGGGGCTTGCTCACCACCTATTCACCTTGGTGGATATAGTAAGCTGGACGGGTGTTCCTCCGTGAGCTCGAGCCAGTCACATGGGACTTCATTTACCGTCAATAGGAAAGGAGAGTCATGAAGGACAATCTAACCAATCCCGGACCTACTGCGGGTATGCCTTTTCTTCTAACACAGTCTACTAATGAACTGGTCAAGGCCCGACCGAAACTTGCAGGCTTTGCCAAGGTATTAGCGGGTGGTCGAGTCGTGGGGCTCAAGCACGAGGCCCCATTTGTTGATCGGATGATCGGTTTTGATTTAGGTTCTCCCCCGAATATTTCCCCACCCAAGCCAGTCGAGCAGTTAATATTAGAGTCTGTGGCGACCAACTTGGAAGCTGGAGTTAAAATGCTTGATAAGCAAGAGTTGGCCCTCGCTCAAATGGGTGGAAGGCTTTCTGAAATTGCCCTTGCATTAAACAGGGCCCGTGAAATCCCCGAGAGTCGTGAAGAAAGCCAAGTTCTCTTTGAGCGTGCCAGAAATGATCTGAAGAATTTATCCAAAGAAACTTTTGACCATACTGCCTTGTTCTCTATGGGCGCCTCCAAACCAATCGTGGTTGCTGTACCCTCAAAGAACAAATGGCTGGGTCTTAGTATAGACCGTTGCGATTTAGCCAAGCCCGGACTCCAGTCTATTGATGTTGGGAAAGTCAGCCCTTTTGCTACTGGTCTCCTGCTTGACCCTGAGTCGTTGTCACAAGCGTTCGACGAATGGCGAAGGCATTGTGCATCAAATCGTTTGCAGTGGAATTTAATCTACAATCGCTGGCAGGGAATAGTAAGTACCCTCAAGCATTTCCTTGGTGGGCGAAGGTGGCTAGCACCTCCCTTTCCTGATGACGCAGACAAGGGTCCTCTTAGTCGGCCTCACTTGGATAATTAATTTTTATTTAACTTCATTATAATATGTCTCTAAACTTAAGTACAAACTTAGCAGCAAACCGTGCTGGTCTCGACCTATCAAAAGCAAGTGATGCGTTGCGAAATAGTTTGAACAAGCTTTCCTCCGGTAAAAGAATCGTAAACTCGTACGACGACCCAGGCGGAATGTCGGTGGCCTATAAACTTAATTCCAGGCTCCGCAGGACAGAGGCAGTTCGTCACAATGTGCAAAACGGTATTTCTTTCCTGCAAGTACAGGATGGTGTCCTAAGTTCTGCGGGTAACATCGTGTCTCGAATCTCGGAGTTGAGAACCATGGCTCAGGATGTTACCAAAAATACCTCTGATATTGAAAATTATTCGAAAGAGTTCCTTGAACTTCAGAGGCAACTTTCTCAGATGTATCGTGAGAAATTTAATGGGGTAAGTTTATTTTCTAAAAGTAGTGCATCTGCCATATCACCTCCAAGCAGCCCTGTTTACAATAAAGGCTCAGAGATAGATGAAAATGGTAATACCCTCACCAAATTCTCTCGTACTATTTATACCCATGACAGTGGGCAGATAGATGATGGAAGTGTCTCCATAGGAGCAATAAATTTTGAAGATGTTTTCAATTTGGGTGCACTTGATAAGCGTTATTTAGAAAATTTTAGTGGTGATTCCTCTAACCTATCTAACCCAGATGGTTTGAATGCGATCAATTACCCTACAGAAGCTGGAATTTTTACCAACGATGGATTCCTCTCAAGCATCCTCTTTGTTTCGATGGGCCAATTTATTTCTGTGATCGAGCGTATTGCCGATGCCCGTGCCGAAAACGGGGCTGAGCAAAGTCGGCTCAATATGGTGGATGAACTCCTTGCTACAAACATGACCAACCTCGAAGCCGCACACGGTCGAATTATGGATGTGGATGTGGCCTTAGAGTCTACAAGATTTGCCCGCCTCAATGTCATGGTTCAAGCCTCTTCATCTATGGTGGCCCAAGCCAACCAATTATCCAGTATCGCCTTAACATTACTCGGCCGCTAGTCCCCAATTTCAACTTTCAAATTTTATCATTAATCCTTTTCAATTTATAGTTACCCATGCGTATAGATAATCATATGGCAGGCTATCGCCCGTCACCGCCCAAGTCTAAAAACAAGGGTATGGCCAGTTCCGACTTATTGCCTGCAAGTTTTCTGACCGGCAGGGCAAATCGTGCCTCATTACCTAAGGATGATGGTGCCAGGGAAGAAGATACGAGCCGAGATTCTGCACGCCAAATGGTTCACAAACGAAACAAACTTGAACAGGCGGCTTATGCGCTAACGACCGGTGACACACTCTAAATTTTTTATGATCTTCCAATTCTTTAAATTCAACCGTTCCCATAGTCATTCTAATAGGTCAACTGTAGGTGTTTTATCACCACATAAGCATAGCCTCGAGACATCGAATGCACCCTGTTTTCTTCTCTAAACATGCTCATCGAACTTTCACAGCTTAAGAGTACTTAAATTTTTATTCCCCTTACACTAATCCATGAAACCAACAGCTAGTTATCTCTATGGCATCCGTCAGTTTACAACTTGGGCCTTGCTCGATTTTGTAAAATTGATCTGTTCTCAGCGATTTTACTACCCAGGCTCTGTCGGAAGTCAAACTTCCCTTGGAGTCTTTCAAGCCATTTCTATCCTATGCCCGATTCTTACGAATCTTCAAAACAGTAAGTGTATCAGGCGACTATTTTAACTCAGATTTTTTAAACGCTTAACGACTAACCTAAAACAAGAATATTATTTTACCGACTTTGTGGGTCACTAAATCTCAAACGAGTCTGGTCAAAAAATATTTGTAACAAATCCACTCTTTTCCATAAGCGCGGTGCATTCACCTCCGCCACCCAATACAAATTAACGAAATCCAATTGTTAACTAATTTTATAATTATACTTACTATTTACAATGCGTAATCTATCGAAATCTCCCGTTGTGGGGTCGTCTGTCGGCGTACCCCCTCACTCTCCTACCCCTACTTCACGCGGAGTTGGTGTTGTGGGTATTAATAAAATTACCAACAGCCCGCTACCCTCAAGTCAAACTTCATCCTTCTCACAGATGAGTCGCTCTTCGGTCATGCAAAACAATATTCGGCAGGTATCCTTATTTATGGATGCACAACAGAGTGTGGTCAGGGAATTAATAAAAGAATTTCAAATCTTTGTAGGTTATGTCGAACAATTGCCTATGTCATATGCTGACCAGGATAATTCCGATTCCTGGTCGGTTTATTTAATGCACGCTCAGTCTCTTCATTCGGCAATGAAACAGACCCACCAAGGTAAAGCTTTATTTGGAGATGGTGCATCGCCTCCTATACGTGTGCACTTGGAGGAAGCCGGTTCGGTCGTCCCTTTTAATTTACCTGACCCATCCCTTGTTTCGATGATTTCTGTTCGGGCCTTTCTTTCTGGCGTTGCAGATCATAAGCTTCCCAGCGTTGCTTTAGGGAATGCCTGCATGGCGGAATTGCTCAATGCATTAATTGAGATTCAACAAGGCAGGGAGAGATTATCGAATATTTCAAGGGATTTCAAAAAGCCTTTTTCGATTTCTACCAACACGAGTAAAAAACTAGTACAATTATCCCAGATACCTTGTCAGTCCTGTAGCTGGTATGAGAAATTTTTAATTCAGGTTCAATCTATTTTTAGTCCAGTACCACTTTTAAAACAGCGGGGATAACTCCCGTGTTCCTAATTACAATGCCTAAATCTCAAACCCTTTCATTGCACACGAAACTTTAACATTTTTCTAACATCGGGGGCCGCCACCCGTTCCACTGGCGGAATCACTCGGCACGGACGCCGAAAATTAAAACCTATATCAAGGAGGATATAACAATGCCAATAACAGTAAACACAAACGCAGCAGCAACGACTGCCGCATTCAACCTAAGTAAAAACCACGCAAACTTAAGCAAAAGCTTAGCCCGTCTGTCATCAGGTCAACGAATCACCAGTCCTGCAGAGGATGCTGGCGGCCTTGCCGTAGCCTACAAACTCGATTCTAGTATGCAGCGCACAGAGGCTGTGCTTAATAACCATCAAAATGCACTCTCTTTCTTACAAGTGCAAGATGGTGCTCTTGAATCAGTAGGCACTATCGTAAGTCGGATGGCTGAACTTCGTACCATGGCCGCAGACATCACAAAAAATACTAGCGATGTGGAAAACTATTCAAAAGAGTTCCGGGAACTTCAGTCGCAATTAAACCAAATTCAAAAGAATAAGTTTAATGGTGTAAGTTTGTTCACGAGCAATCGGGCTGTTGTTGATTCAGTTTCAGCAAGCTATTCATCAGATGGTACAGCTTCATACGACTATGTTGATCCAGATGGTGTCACCCGAGCGAAAACTTACAATTCAAGGTCATTACAACTACTTACTCATCCATCTGGTATGGCACAAGATGGTTCAATATCTCTAAATGGAGTTAACCTGCAGTTTGTACTCTCACTGGATGATCAAACTGGCAGCCCGGGGGCTGGTCCAAGGTATGATAATTTCAATATAGGAGGTTTGGGTACTACATTCTCTGGTGCAAATGCAGATAGTGCTTCTACCGCCCTAGATGTAGATGGAGGTATATTTCAGGATATTAGTACGGTAAGCATCTATCAATTTACTCACATAATTGAAAAGATTGCTGACGCGAGAGCTGAAAACGGAGCTGAGCAACAACGCGTTCAGTCATCTTATGAATTACACTCGACTAATCTGATTAATCTGGAAGCTGCTCACGGTAGAATTATGGATATTGATGTAGCCTTGGAATCCACTCGTTTTGCTACGCATAATGTACTCGTACAGGCAAGTGCATCGATGACGGCACAGGCCAACCAATTGTCCCAAGTAGCCCTAACCCTTCTGCAGTAACAAGCTCTTAAATATCATTGATTGATTTATCC
>JAQXBH010000177.1 GCA_029252505.1 Opitutales bacterium
CAGTTTCATGGTCAACCGGGTCCAGCCCATCCAGCAGGTGCTCCTCAGTTTCATGGTCAACCGGGTCCAGCCCATCCAGCAGGTGCTCCTCAGTTTCATGGTCAACCAGGTCCAGCCCATCCAGCAGGTGCTCCCCAGTTTCATGGTCAACCGGGTCCAGCCCATCCAGCAGGTGCTCCTCAGTTTCATGGTCAACCAGGTCCAGGCGCAGCACATCCAAACTCACATAACGGTCCAGGAGCTCACATTCCAGGCCAGCCTGACCATGACGAAATCGTTGGATCTATCATCGGTATCGATACGGAAAAGCAACTAGTTAGAATAATGACCAAGCAAGGACTAGTTTCCTTGAAAGTTACCGAAGATTCTGAGCTACTGATTCCTGGCGACCGCCCTGAAGCTCTGATGGATATTGACCCAGAAGATTTCAAGCGCGAATCTAAAGGTAGAATGGTCCGTATTGCTAGCCGTGATGGCAAGATCGATCATATCGAACCTGCTGAGTAATTACATTTTGTAATTTACTGACCTCAGTAATTATTTTAAGCCTCTCACTTCGGTGAGAGGCTTTTTTTATTGATAAGATTAATCCTAAAACCTTTAGTTCACGAATTGTAGGGAGTGAACCAAGATCGTGATAAAAGTTGCTACAGCGGGAACATACAAATTGTCATTCAAAACAAACCGGCCCAATTTGATCGGAAAAAATTCTAAAATCGAAACTGTTACTGAGATAATTACTATTTCTGAAATCATTATAGTCCCTCCCCACAGATCTAAAAAGCATGGTAGTTGAGGAAAAACTATTCCACTAAGAAAGGCACATAGCAAAAAGCATCCTACCGCACCTTCCAATGTTTTATTTCCCACTTTGATTCGCCCAACTGCTTTACCTACTAGCGCAGCAACCGCATCACCAAGAATAAATAGGGACAAACAAAGAAATGAAGTGACCGCCCACATATCACTTACTAATGAAATCAAGCTACAAATTGCAGAACCAAATAATATATAAGTTGCACCAGTGAGTTGTCTCTTTTCCTCTGATCTCATCATCGATCCGAAAATTTGGGAAAACCAGTTGGAAAACTGGGATTGATTTAACCTACAATATTCTACCAAAAGAGAAGTCAGTAATAATAATAAAATAAGGTAGCAGGCATAGCTTCTTGGGACCTCGACTAGAATGGGACCATAAAAAATTGTGACGGGTAATAGAACTGCAACAATGTGAAGCAGCTTACGGTTTACTTCTTCAATAGTCAGATCTCCAAGCATTAAGGGAAACTAGGGAATAAAATTAATTTAACAGGCGAATCTCAACAAGTGATTTAATTGGACTAAAAATTAAATGTTCCTTGATCTTTTTCTTCGGGTGCTTTGGCAGGTTCGGGTGCTTTCGATTTTTCGCTCGGGACCGAAGCGTTACCCTCTTCCTGTATCTCTAAATTTGCTTCGTCCACCTTGGGTGCATTAATAACTCGATCGATCTTGTGTGCAGTAAGGGTGCTCCCCTTGACCGACCGTCCCTGTAATTCAATCCAAGAAAAATCGAACTCAATCACTTTTTCTCTTACTCTTTTTAATTCAGGATCAATGTGAACAAGAACTCGACTATTTTTCTTTTCTGTGTCGTGAACTGAGAAGTAAAAAATTCGACTCTTTGAATGGACTTTAAAAAGAGGATAATCTTTATCTCTGGTAACCCCGCCAATCTTGAATTTTTTTGCATACAACCGGCCTGATTGACCGTCTCGGTAAACCATATTATAGACCTTTTGGTCATCTCTCCTAAAAATTGATATCCTCATTGGGTTCTTACCAACAAACATTTTATCTGCGATCTTCATTACCTTCATCACTCCGTCTTTCCCTATAACAATCACATCATCAAGGTCAGAGCATTTTTCAATCGGCTCGTCTTTTTTCAGAGCGTATCCGGCAAAACCATCTTTTCGATTGATGTAAAGCGTCTCACTTGCAACCACGACCTTCGAGGCGACAATTTTATCAAAAGCAATCAACTCCCCACTTTCATTAACACTTAATTCAGTCTTTCGCTCTCGTCCCTTTCCATACTTCTTCATTAATTCCTTAAAATAACGAATCGTATATTTTGTGATCTGGCTGAGGTGCCCTTTTACCACTTCAATTTCATCTTCGAAACCTTTGATTAATTCATCCGCACGAAAAGAGTCGAATTTCGAAATCCTTTTAATTTTTATTTCGAGAAGTCGTAAAATATCATCTTCGCTGATCGCTCGATGAAATAATTTAATGTAGGGCTTAAGGCCTTTATCAACCGCAGCAATTACTCCGTCCCAAGTTTCTTCTTTCTCAATATCACGATAAATCCGCTTTTCGATAAAGATTTTTTCCAAAGATGCAAAATGCCATTTTTCCTGAAGTTCACCTAGTTTAATCTCCAATTCCTTTTGCAACAGATCCCGAGTTAAAAAAGCAGCCGATTTGATCAAATCATTTACAGAAAGAAACTGAGGATGATTATGCTGTATGATACAGGCATTGGGGGCCAAACTTACTTCACAATCAGTAAATGCATAGAGGGCAGGCAAAATATCTTCCGCTGAAACAGTAGAGGGCAGATGAATCATGATTTCAACAAACTCAGCTGTATTATCCTCAATCTTAGATATCTTAATCTTACTCTTATCATTCGCAGAAAGAATTGAATCAATTAAACTGGTCGTGGTAGTCCCAAACGGGATCTCGGTCACTTTGAGAAGGTGCTTCTTTACTTTTTCAATTCGTGCCCGCACTCGCACACGCCCACCCCTCGCACCTCCGTTGTAATCAGTACAATCAGCAATTCCACCCTGATGAAAATCGGGAAGTAAATTGATTGGATTTTTTCGAAGAGCGTCCGTTAAAGCATCCAGTATTTCAATAAAATTATGAGGCAGAATCTTGGTGGATAGACCCACCGCGATACCCTCCGCTCCTTGTGCTAATAAGAGGGGAAACTTAACCGGAAAGGTAACTGGTTCTTTATTCCTCCCATCATAGGAAGAAGCCCACTCTGTTACCTTAGGGCTGAAAACGACCTCCAGTGCAAACGGCGTCAATCGGGCTTCAATATAACGAGGTGCAGCAGCAGAATCACCAGTCAGTAAATTCCCCCAGTTCCCCTGCATATCAATTAACAAATCTTTTTGCCCAAGTTGAATCATAGCATCGCCAATCGAAGCATCGCCATGGGGGTGATACTTCATCGTATTTCCAATTACATTGGCGACTTTATTATAACGACCATCCTCTAATTCACGCATGGAATGAAGTATTCTACGCTGTACAGGTTTCAACCCGTCATCTGCATGAGGAACTGCCCGTTCTAAAATTACATAAGAGGCATAATCCAGAAACCAATCACCGTACATATCATCGACATAGATGGCATCATCCTCCTCACGCTCGGCACCGTCATCCGTAAGTAAGGCTTCTGGATCAAATCGCCGAATTGCGACTTCTTTTACTTCGTCTTTGCTCTCCCCCTCATCAGAACTGTTTACTGGTGAAGAATCGGAGTCTTTTTTTTGATCGGACATGATAAAATTATTACAATTATCAGGCGGCTTCGCCATCACTGACAACCGTAGTGGAGGACAGAGACTTTTTATCAGAATCTGCCGAAGCCTCCTCTTTTTCATCCACAATATCAACTTCGAAACGTAGGTTTCTAATGATGTATTGTTGTCTTTCGGGAGTATTCTTGCCCATGAAAAACTTGAGCATCTCCTTGATTGATTCGTGTGCATCAATCTTAACAGGATCTAAACGAATATCATCAGCAATAAAGTGCTTAAATTCATCCGGTGAAATTTCTCCTAATCCTTTAAACCTAGTTATCTCAGGATTTTTCCCCAAGGTTTTTAACGCGGCTTCTCTTTCCGCGTCGTCGTAACAATAGAGTGTTGTTTTTTTATTCCTCACCCGAAACAAGGGAGTCTGTAAAACAAAGAGATGACCTTGCCGAATTAACTCAGGAAAAAATTGCAGGAAGAAGGTGATGAGTAATAATCGAATATGCATCCCGTCCACATCCGCATCGGTTGCAATTACAACTTGGTTGTAACATAAATCTTCCAGGTCTTCCTCTATTCCAAGAGCGGCTTGAATTAAATTAAACTCTTCATTTTCGTATACCACCTTACGAGTCAAACCAAACGAATTTAATGGCTTACCCTTAAGGCTAAACACAGCCTGAAATTGAACATCCCGAGCTTTAGTAATCGAGCCGCTTGCAGAATCTCCTTCTGTGATAAACAATGTACTTTTAAATCTGTTTTTGTCCTTGGTGTTTAAATGGACACGACAATCTCGAAGCTTACGATTGTGGACTTTACTCTTCTTGGCTCGTTCTCGAGCAATCTTTTGGATTCCCTTAAGCTCTTTTCTCTCTCTTTCACTTCTTTGTATCTTACTTTGAAGGGCTTCTGCAGTTTTGGGATTCTTATGCAAGAAGTTGTCCAGTTTTTCTTTTAGAAAATTCCCAACAAATGAACGAACCGTTTCTCCCTCTGGTGCCATCGTGAGGGATCCCAGCTTCGTCTTGGTTTGAGATTCAAAAACCGGTTCCTGTACTTTCACACTGATTGCGGCGACTAAACCGCCACGAATATCGGGTGCATCAAAGTTCTTCTTCGTGAAGTCACGAATGGTTTTAACTAGTCCTTCACGAAAAGCGGCCTGATGGGTACCTCCCTGCGTAGTGTGTTGTCCATTGACAAATGAAAAATAATCTTCTCCGTATTGTTCTATATGAGTAAAAGCGACCTCGATATCGCTCCCTTCCAAATGAATAAAGGGGTACAAAGGTTCTTCTGAAAGGTTTTCTTCCAATAAATCTTTTAAACCATCCTTGGATCGAAAACGCTTACCATTGTACTTAATCGTTAATCCACGGTTCAAATAACTGTAGTAACGCATCATGCGTTCGACAAATTCATTCCGGTAGCGAAATTTCTTAAACATTTCAGTATCCGGAGTAAAGGTAATCAGGGTACCGTTTTCTTCTTTTGTACCCTTATTTTTTTTATCCATGGTCTTGGGTTCACCACAAGAATATTCGATTCGCCTAGTCTCACCTTCACGAAAAGACTGAATATCAAAGTTACTTGACAGTGCATTTACCGCCTTGATCCCCACCCCATTTAATCCAACTGACTTTTTAAAAGCCTCAGAATCATACTTGGCACCGGTATTAATCTTGGATGAACAATCTAAAAGTTTTTCCAAAGGAATACCACGCCCATGATCTCGAACAATTACATTTTGCCCATCGCAGTCAATATCGATCTGTTTCCCAAATCCCATAACAAACTCATCGATGCAATTATCTAGTACTTCTTTAAGGAGTACATAAATACCATCATCATCAGATGAACCGTCGCCCAACTTTCCGATATACATCCCAGGTCTGAGACGTATATGCTCTTTCCAGTCGAGTGACTTTATACTATCTGCTGTATAATTATGTTCCGCCATTTTTCCCTAAATACCATTACCACCTTTGTTCTTTATGCGAAGAAGGTTTGCCTTTGTCCACAGGAAAAATGAATAATAGACTAAATTTTCATAAAACAAACTTTTCAATGATCAATAATTACTGGCTTGCCATTCGACAATTAGGAGATCGTCGCCTGTGGAAGCCTGTTTTGTGGGCTACCTTATTTTCTTTACTCTCACTTGCCCTCCTCCTGATTATTGGAACCTCTGTGGCGGGTTGGCTTTTTGACTCTCTTTTTTCCTATTTTGATTCTTATGAGGAGGGTTCATGGATAAGGATTATCGCACAATCAATACTGGTAATTTTCTTCATTATATTGGGTTTCTTTTTCTTCGGATCAATCCACGCTGCTTTCTTAGGTTTATACATTGATGATATTATTAATGCAGTCCAAGAAAAATACTATCCTGGCATCGTACTACAACCCGCTCCCAAGTTGTACTCTTCAATCCTTATATCTATTCGCTTAGTTGCACTAAGTGCGGCTGTCAATTTGATCGCTGCCCCATTTTTTTTATTCGGCTGGTTTTTTCCTCCCTTAGGAATTGCCCTACAACTAGGCGTAAACGGTTTTTTATTCGGTAGAGAATATAAAATCACTTTGAAACAAAGATTGCCCCATGAAATCTTTAATCAAAACCAACCTTTCACATCGTATGGATCCCTCGGTGCAGCACTCATGATGGTCCCCCTCGCAAATCTTGTTGCTCCACTTTTAATTTGTAATTCTCTTTTCCATGCAATTATGAATAACAAAAATCGCTAATAAGGTTTTATCATACTAGTTGTGCAACTTTTGAACGGACCGCACTAACCTAGCGTGATGTAAACGTGCGACCTGCCACATGTAAGTACCAGTCGCCCGGCCATATTGATTTGCAGTCGCATGAGCCAAATAATTAATAGCTCTTTGCGGATTATCATCGGTTAACTCAAGGAAAATACCGATATAAAGATTGGCATGAAAAAGAACACGGACCTGATATTCAGCAGGAAACCCTTGCTCCTTAATTCTATCCAACACCTCCTGTGGAGAAATTTCCCCGGCAAACATCGAATAAAGCAATGGGTAAGGAGGTCGATCATCCTGAGAATAACGAAGAAAGTTCTTTCTCGCTTCGTTCAGTCCGCTCAGTTGAAACTGAGACATAAATCTCCAAATTCCGTTTTCTCGATCCACCGCATCAAACTGGTGATATATTTCAAATTGACGAGCAGCCAACTTGAACTCAGAAAGATAGAAATAAGTAATTCCCAACCGCCAGTGGGATACTTCCAAATGAGGATTCAACTCTATCATTTTCTCGTAGTCCGACCGTGCACCTTTAAAATTACCTAAAAATAAACGGGCATCTCCTCGTGTAGAGAAAGAAGAAATCTCAACCGAATTTTTTAAGATTCTTTTAGTACAGGTACTTTCTATTTCAGAATATTTTTTTTCGAGAATCGATAATTCTTCAGATGTCGGAAGGGGAACTTTAGCTCCCGAACAGGTGAAAATAAATGGGAAAAAAAAGAATAAAACGAATCGCAGATTCATTGGGGAAACTCATTTTTAAAACGAGTCCCCCTCAGTGTGCCATTCTCATCCCACTCTTCAATCAAGCCGACTGCCGACCCCGCCACTATTTTAGTACGCGACTTCATCTTACCATTTTCGTAAAAGTCTACTGCAGCACCGTCGTAAGGAGATTCCTGATCAATTTTATACCACAAGCCATCTTCACGAAATTCAAGATCTTTGGATTGGTCTGCTTGAGGAAGTGAATTCATGTCCTCTACTTTCTTTTCCGAAGAGGTAACATTTTCGGTCGAGCATTGTGATGGGAGCCAAATTATAGTGACACCCAATAAAAGAACAGTTCCAATCCACCAATATGCAACGGGTGAAAGCAAGCGACGACGCGGGAGTTCTGTTGGATCAGGTAGGTCTGGAAATTTCTGTTCGCTCATTTTACAAAAATAAAGCCTGGGTAAGGTTAATTAAGCAAGGCATAAAGGAATACATTCATTCCCAAACGAGAATAAAAAGCGTGTGCATAGTTGCTTATTTCTTCCCCTGAATAATATTTGAAAATTCTCCACTTCCCATTTGGTTCTTGTACCCAAAGGGGTCGTTGACCATTTTCTGAATAAATAATGTCTTTTAATCCATCCTCTCGAGTGACCTCATAAGTACCTCCCGAAAAAGAAGCCAACTTAAGGTTCTGATCAAAATTCTCTGCTGATTCTCTTACCCGAAAAGAAATCGGGGGTATCCAGGCACCAAATTCATCCCTCCCCCAACCCATTGCACAAATGGGAGATGCAACACAGGCAAGTCGACCTTTTACTTTTATCCCCACGAAGGAATAAGTCGCCTGCGGCCACTTTTCTCTCTCCACAAATGAAAGAACTGTTTCGGGTAATCGTTTTTGTTCGGTCTTGATTTCAAGATCTTTGTTCTTAGGTAATCCAGTAAAAAAGGTTCTGAACAAATCATGATCTCGCCCCAAAGGAATGAAAGTTTTTTCGGGAAGAATCATTGAAAAAAGCTCTTTAACTTCGGGTCGTTCTTCCCATGCTGCATAGCTATGGCCTAAGTCCTGACCAAGAAATGAAGCTTTTATTCCCGCGTCTAAATAAACAAAGCCCCCCTGCTCCATATAACGCCTCAATGCATCTCTTTCTTCCTGAGGGAATTCTAAATTGGGCTGTTCATCACAGTTAATATAGAGGATCGGGTTTTCGAGCAGTCGCTCATCGGTGAGAGTATTAATAAAAAGAGGATCAGTATCAAAACGGGCATTACTTTGCTCATTCAACATTTTAAGCAGGCTGGGTAAAGCGTCAGGATACCTACGAATTGAGTTTTCTTGTCTCAATAACTGAACAATTCTTACTCTCCCTTCATTCGCCTGAGTTGAGTTTTGCGAAAACACCAACGAACCTGAAGCAATAAATATAATTAAAAAAGATTGGATAAATATCATGGTTGTACTCCTATTTTGCGTAGCTCAATCTTGGCTAAGTTTGAAATTCGGCTTTGTGGGTTTTTCAAAATATAATCAATTAACAATGGGACGCCCTCTTTTTTATCCTCCAACAAACCATCCATCGCAGACCGTTGAATCACATAGTCAGAGTCGAGTAATGAACGTTTCATGATGGTCAACCAGCCGGGAACCCGACGGGCAGAAATCGCCCGGATCGTAGTGGAACGAACAATAGTATCCTCATCAATTAACAAATCGAATCCAAGTGATTCAACAGTACCCTGACTCGCATCTAAAAGTGACTGGGCCGCAAAAATTCTTACATCCGAAAACCCACTCTCCACCAAAATGCCTAATTGCTTTTCTGACAAGTTATTACTCCGACCACGCAAACCGTCCAACACCACTTTTCTTACTTTTGGATCTGGATCTTTTGTTGCGGGCAACCAAACCGAGCTATCTCGCCAACCTTCGCTCAAATTAATAAATCGTTGCCATGCAATGGCACGAATTTGGGAACTACTGTGCTCAGTCAATGCCTTATATATTTCCGCACCATCGACTCCCAAAGAGGATACCGTGTAAAGAATCGTTGTAACTTGAGTGGATAAGCCACTCACCCCCAGTAAAAAATCTTTAATCTTTTTAATAACCTGCTCTGGGACTCGCTCTCCAAAACGAGCTAGCTCAACGGCTGCCATTGATAGAACTTCAGGATCTGAATCATTGGTCATCTCCCTAAGAATGCCTCGGTAGTCGGAATGATAACTATTTGCATTTCGAGCAACTGTGACCACTTTTAGACGAACGCCTTTATTCGCATGTTTCGATAATGCTTTCACCTTCTTAACGATTCTTGGTTGCGATGCACTCGAAGAAATTCGATCCAATGCAGTAAGAAGAACGCCGAGATCGGAATCAGAGAGTAATTCCTCCAAAGAAAGGAGTGGGAGTGCCACGCTAAGATAAGTATGATATTTGAGAACATTTTGCCGCACAATTGCATCTTCATCTAAAAAAGCATCCTGTGTCATCTTGTACAAGTCCGGGCGCATTGCAGAGGATACCGAACGATATACTTTCCTACCATTAATCTCAATCAGCTCCATTCCACTTCTACGCATCGGTGAAATGATTCGCGGAATCATGGTGGAAACCTCTCTTCGCACTTCAACATCTGGATCACCGAGCTTTGAATAAATTTTCTCCGCCAAAGTTTTATCGTAAACTGGAAAACCATTCGATGCATGTTCAGCGATAGAAACCATTGCCGCACGCCGCACTAATGCACTTTCATCATCGAGGGCACTAATTAACAGAATTGATGTTTTGATGGAGCGATACTTACCCAGTAGTTTTGCCGCTCCAACCCGACTCCCAACCTCGCTACTTTGGAGACCTTCCTGAGCCCGTTCGATTGTTTTTTCTTCACTGGAGCGCTCGGGAGTAATCGTTGTATTTTGATCAACTCCTTTGTTATTCGGATTTGATTCAACTTGAACCCGAGGAGCGGGAACTTGTGCACTCAGATCAAAAACTAAGACAAAAAGAGAAAGAAGAAATGTTCGAATGATCATCTTAACCCCGTTTGCCTCCGCATAATCCATTCACTTCCAACTAGTAGAAACAGAATAATAAAAATAACCCAAGCACTCGACAAACTATGGCGTTTTCGAACGGAAGGTAAATCCTCTGCAAATGTAGGATCCCAACCATTATTCATTTGATCCACAGAAAGATATTGTCCCCCGGTCAATTTGGCCAACATTTCTAAATCAAGACGGGCAAAAGAAACATCTATTGCTTCCTCCCCAGCCTCCGAAACGCGAAGAAAGTTTTCCCGCTCCAGACTTTCTCCATCTGGAAACTTCAAAGTATACTTTACCTGATACGCTCCCGCCAGAACGGGCCGAAATGAGCCTGCATACCTTCCTGCCACCGAGCCCTCGGGGTAGAGTTGCACTACCCGCTCAAAATCATCGGGCCCCACTATTTTGGCTTCTACCATCGCATCCATAGAAGGCTCAAAATCGGCCCCTAGTGCTTCCACTTGTAATGGTGCCTCCGTTCCACGAAGAAATGGTTTTTCTGAATCCTGTGTTTTCAGGCGATCTTCTCCCCCTGTCCCAAGCCACTGAACCAAAGCCTGCCAAAAAACACGAAATTCCTTAGTTCCCTCTTCATTACTCATCGACCGCCTCCAATCACTGGGGGAACCCCAATATCCAACCTTACCAGAACCATAAGCCTGAACAGTTAATACCGGTTTTCCATTTGCACGGGAAAGAACCACTCCACGCGCGGCAGAGTTTTGCTCTTTTACAAAAAAGCCGGGGAGTCGGTTTGGTAAGAATGGTTTCATTTTTTCCACCTCATCGACTGGTCCAAATAAGGGTTCTTCCAGAGTCACTAAAGAAAGGTTTTGTTTGGCAAGCACTCGCTCAACCGATTTGGCAGGAACAATTCCACCCAATTTATTTCGGGCAATTTCCAAAGGCCCAAAAAGGAGTAGACCCCCTCCTTTTTTTTGGACGAAATCTTTCAATGAATCAACCAATGTCTGGTTCAAATCCTCCAAAACCATTGTATCCATTAGTATGGCATCATACTCCATCCAAAAAGAAGGGTCATTTGAATATTCAGGATTTAGTTTTTCTCCAAAAGCATGAAACACGGTCGGACTCATTCGAATAAGAGCTTGGAAGTCAAAGCGATCTTCATTGGCAAGAACCCTTTTAATAAAGGGAAAGAGAGGCTGTATTCGATTGGAAAGGTAGAGTGTTGTAAATTGTTCTGGCGCTTTAACCACGACAAGAAGTGAATCCGAGTTATTGGATGGGTCAGCATCGCCAGGAGGTGTATCCATCACGACGCGGTATCTCTGGGGGCCAGCATTTTTAGGTAGCAATGGAGAAAAGTTTATTTTTCTTTTTTCACCTCCCCTTAAACTAAGGGCAATCTCCTCTAATACCTTGCCTTCTAAAGTAAGTTTTATGTTGGTTTGGATCGAATCCTCGAATTTATTTTCCACTTCTCCTGTTAAAAGTAACTCTTCTTTGGCCACCGCATTGGGTCGTCGATCAGAAAATTGAATGGATCCATCTCCAACTGGTTGTTCTTTCCCCACCCCGATCACATTAATTGGAATTCCTTGAATTCGAAATTCCTTGGCCACTTCCAAAATGGGCAGGCCCGAGTTATTTCTTCCGTCCGAAAAAACTACCACTGAGCCAAGCGACTGTTCTCCTCTTTCATTTCGTAAACTATTTGATAATGCATTTCCTAAAGCAGTCTTTTGTCCCAGTTCAATAATATCCCATGAATCTCGGTTCATTCTTTGTATTTCGTTGGAAAAACCAAGATTTTCAACTTTGCCATAACTTAACTTCATTCGACTTAACCAGGAATCGGAAGTGGTGGAATCAAGAAAAGGTCGAACTAATTCAATGCGCGTATTTTTTTCAGATCCATCTTTTGTATTCATACTTCCCGACAAATCAGTCAAACTGAGAAGTTTAAATTCTTTAGGATTAGGCTCGTCTGTAATGAAGTAAGGTCTCGCGAGCAGAAGGAAGAATAAAATACCGGCGAAAATTCGTAACAGTATTAATTTCCAAGCGAGTCGAGGCAATACGACCGCAAATATTGCCTTCGAGTGATACGATAAAATAAGAATGAAAAGTACGGCAATTGCACCGAACAAAAAAGGAGAAAAGGGCCAATCCCACCCCATAGTTATTCCCCCTCCGCTATTCTGCGGAAGTACTCCTCGACCTGCTTTTTATAACGACTCGGCGCAGAAGTAGTTTCTTGATTCCGCCTAAGACGATTTTCAACTGCTTGTTTCCAAAAAAACTGTTCCATTAATTCAAGGGCATCCGATACTGCGGCAGATGCCATTGAACTTGATTGCGACGGATTTTCACTGATTGCCAGCTGTTCAAAAAACTGGGTCAAGTTTTGAAGCCTTTCATCTTGTTCCGCATTCGGAAGAGAACCGATTGACCTTGCCAGCTCATCTGCTTTTTCCTTCATTTCTTCACCGCTCATTCCGGGTAATTCATTCTGTGTTTCCTGTAAATTTTCCACCAGTTCACGGAGAGCTCCATTTCCGAGATTTCTGAGTTTGTCAGCAACGCCCTGTAATTCCTCATTTAACTTTTCTAAATTCTCGGCAACCTTATCTTCTTCGGCTTTAGCCTGGGGAAAAGCTTCGTAAAGAAGTGAGTTTGCGGCACGTTTACCCGCACGTTCAATTCCTCCCTCGCGTGAATCTCTTGCCCCTCGCAATAAATCTTCCGTTGCATTCTCATTAAAATTTCCCATCGAACGAGCAGTCTGTTCAATTTTATCTAAAAGATCCTGAGCAAGTTCATTCAACTCCTCCTGTTCGCCTTTTAAATTCTCGCCCTGCCCCTCTTTTGCATTCTCGGTTTCCTCACCCAATTGCCTTTGTTTACCGGCTAGGCCGGAAGCTTGTGCTTGTAATTGATCCACCATTCCAGCAGCCAATGAAGACATGGAAGATTCCACCTCAGAAATGGCATTCCCCAGGGCCTCTGATGCGAGGTCGCCATGAGGCTGGGCATCGCGCGGAGAATCCCGTCGAAGTTCCCCGGCAGAGTCTTTCATTTCCCCACCTGCACGGTCGAGCGAGCCTACTTTCCCCAAACTACCGCTCTTGTCGTACCACTCCTCTCTGAGCCCTTCCAAATCACGTCTTAAATCCTCCTGTCCCTGTGCTATTTCCTGATTCGCTTCGCCCTTCTTACCCGTGCCCGCGGCACGGCCAATGTCTCGGTTCAATTCTTTTTGTCGATCTTGGAAATCTTTTAATTTTTCCAAATCCTTTGCCAATTCATTTAACTCTTCTGCCGGGTCTTTACTGGACTCCTGTTCTTTTTCAGGCTTTCCCGCACTCTCCTCTTTGCTATCTTTTGGTTTTCCTTTTCCCTTTGCTTTTTGCTTCTGCATTTTCTGCATCAACGCATAAATTTGAACTAACTTACGAAGAGTTTTTTCAGACGGTTCTAAAGATTCATCCAACATCTGATCACCAGCATAGATCTCAGTCTGCTCGATATGGTAGGTGGCTTCATTTAAAAGTTCCCCAAGGTCAATTCCATCTACGATTGGAAATTGGCCTTCAAACTCATCGAAAACCTTGGTCATATCATTTTTCAGGCTCAATGAATCAGTCACAATTACAAGGCTAAGTTTTTCTTTCTTAAATTCATCTTCAAGTAATGCATCATAGGTAGAACGAATGATTTTTTTTGTACGGTTAATAAAATCTCGCACCGGTATTTCCTTCTGCTCCGCATCCATTTGCGCATCTGACTCAGTTGAATTTCCCTCCGGAGGAAGAATCTCAATAAAGTAAATCTCCGAACGGGCAATCTGACCATCAGGCTCTTTATTATCAATCGCCAGCGCCATGTAGGTTATCACATCTCCAATTGCTAAGGCCATTTCGTTCAGATCCAATACATAGGAGATCGTTTTCTCCTTTTCCACAGGACCCACAAATATTGTTTCTTCTTCTTTTTCTCCTGCATGTGAAATATTAATTCGAACATCGGTCACTCCATGATCGTCAGAAGAATAAACTTCCAATAGCAAACTTGCATCGGATGCTAATTGTAAATCTTTTGCAGGTTCTGTTATCTCCACAACCGGCGGTTCATCAGGAATTGGGGCAAAAAGGAATTCTTCGTAGACAACCGGATCACGGAGTGGAAAGTCCAAGTCTTTAAGTTGAACGATGCCTTTCCATTCAGTATCTAAGACATGATCCATGGTAAAAGAATTTACATCTACTCTCTGCAATGGAATCTCCAACTCACCAGATAATATAAATACACCCACATTCGCTGGTTTTTCTTCAACCAATAAATTCAAAATAATACGACTCCCCTCAGGGGCCCGAAAATAGCCAAAGCCCTCATGGGGAATTTTATCCATCTTCAAATAATCGGGAGGGGTAATTTCCCAATTAAATGCACTGATAGAAGGCGGGTCATATGCCTCCAATAATTGCCATTCACTTTCCAGTGAAGGAGTAACGACTCGGTAGCTAAAATCACTTTGAAGAGAAGGCACTACAAATTCAAAGCGTCCCATAATCGGGGTTCGTAGCATTTCCAAGCTTTCAATCATCCCATTTTCCTCAAACTCAATAAACGCTTTTTTCTGACCACGGTGCCCACGGGAAACATCTGCAAAAACAGAAATATCAGTTCCACGACTGAATTCTTTACTTGCAGGATACTCCTCCAGTTTTGTGGAACCAGTTTTAGTGGTGAAGAGAAATAAGCCTGGCTCACCAGACAACGAATCCATCGATTTCTGCAGAGGACTCCGATCCAAACTCCATGCAGTAAAAAGTATGCTGAGCATTAACCCAAAAGCTAATGAAGCCCAAAACCTGGGTGGAGGACGTGTACCCTCATTCCAGACAATCTCGCTGGCCTTAGCCTCCGTTTGACGAAGGACCCGACTTTCCATGAAAGTCAATGTTCGTTGCTTCGATTTTTCTTCCAACTCGACGGCACAATTAAGCAGATCGAGTAAATCAGGATTTGATTGTTCCACTTGCCGCGCCAAATTTTTCACCGACGGCTTGTTCGTCCAAGAACGAACAAGAAGAATCAAGAAAACGGCTAGAGAAAATACGGTTGTTGAAATAACCCAATTAAAGGCAGCACTTTCCAGGATGGGAGAAACCGAGTCATAAAGATCCAGTAAATAGAGTAAACAAGGCCAGCAGAGAAGACCAATGACTAGGGCAAACAAAGATCGACTGAAAATAAAAAATCGAGCTTCCCGTTTAATAAACTCTAGGAAATTAGGCATGGATTTGTTTTTGCGCGTGAGAACTGTTACGGGGTCGAGACCAAAGCATTTCTATAATCAAGAGAGTGGTAGCTAAAATTGCAAACCACATCCATAACGGATTACTTTCTTCCTCAGAGTCTACCCCTCCAAAAATGGAAGATGCGGAATCAATGCCCGGACCACCAAGGCTCTCTGTTAGTTCATTCATAGACAATGTATTAGGGGTGGACTCAGCAGAGGAAAGAACGACCTCTACCCATTGCTCTTGAAATCGAAAGGTTCCTGGTTGTTTGGCAGTAAAATTTTCTGCAATACCGATTAATTCCTCCCCGGGCTCAATCACTGGCCATGATCGCGACACTACTTGCGATCCCTGTGTCAGCTCCATAAGCAAGGGCAAAAAAGAGTTACGCAAGGGAAGATCTGTCCAAGTCGTATTCATTCGAAAGGGAAGAAAAACTAATCGCCCTCCCCCATCAAAAGGTTTGACCAAGGCTAAAGGACGCCCCTCCCGATCTCGTAACGGGACCTCAATACCCTCAGAACCATTGCTCGGTTTCATAATTCCAAATCGATGAATGGCAGAAAGGTAAAGGTCGCGAGCAGCCTTGCCGGCAAAGACTTCCGCCAGGGCAGAACTGGGTTCTAGTGCGCCGATACGAAAAGGATTTTTGCTCTGTACCGCTCCCCCTGCAACGCGAACAAAATTATAATCAAAAAACTGATTCGATTTCAAAATTGAAACCGCAGAGGAAAAAGGTTCACCTGGAGTGATCAAAGCCACCCCTCCCTTGGAGATATACTCCTCTATCAATCCACCCAGCTGTTCTTCTTCAAACCATTTCCCCAAACCTAATATCATTAGTAACTGGACCTCCAACTGATCATCTCCCAATCGCAACGAATCTGCACGGTCCTGATCCCATTCCCAACGATTCCAGCCATTATCCCCGGAGCTCGCAACTGCAGTTTTTAAGAAAGACTTTTCCTGATCTGTTTCATCATTTTCAAATTCAGGCATCCAAAAACCAAACCTTCGGGCAGGAGGTGCTTTTAACCATAAAGATCTTTCATTATCGAGTGTAAATGCATCTTCCTCTACTAATTGAACTTTTGCGGAAGAAAAATCTCCTTCCTTGATCACAAATTGAGTCTGAACGGAACCGTAGGGGGCAATCGAGACAATATTCTTGGCTTTCACTTTTCCGCCTGCGATTAATTCGACTTCTGCGGTTTTGTTAGTGTCGTCCCAATTTCGTATAACCGTCCAAATTCTTATTTTTCCCGGACCCGCCGGTACTGCCCGGGCTTCTAGCACACTTAAGTTATTCTGCCTCTTCCCCTCAATGTTACTTGTTTCTCCCACTTTTATTAATTCATAATTGATTCCAGAATTTTGCAAATCAGTGTAAGCGGTTTGCCAATCGGACTCTTGAAAGTCGCTTAGAATGAATAACTTTCGTGCTGTTGCTTTTTCTGAGAACATATTGGGCATTTGGTCAAGCAGGATCTGGGCGTTGCCACGGCTCCAGTCAGGAAGCAAGTTTTCAATCTGTGACTTAATTGAATCACGATCATTTCCAATCTCAATTTTATTCAGGATGGTACTCCCAAAAGTAATAAACCCCACCTCGCTTTTCTCCTTTTCCAAAATGGTTAACGCTTTTTTCTTGGCCTCTTCAATCCCTCCCCAACCATGCATACTAGGGGATAGGTCGATCGCAATTAAAGTCTCAATATTTTGGCCTTCCAGGGACGGCGTGGAAGGAGACTTCCAGTAAGGGTCAGCTAATAGGAGTGTGAGTATAATAAAAAGAAGAATTCGCAAAAGCAAAAGTGGGATATCAGAAGGAGTACGTTTGCCCGTTCGGGGAATTTGGGAAGGGCGAATAAAACGAAGAGATGAAAAATAAAACTTTTCTGTCACCCGACGGTACGCCATATGTGCAATCACAGGCAGTCCAATCGCAAGAGCGGACCAAAGGGCAGCAGGTTGAGCAAATTCGATCACTTTACATTAAAATTTTGATGGTCATTGGCGATTCCTGATACCTAGGAAGCGACGCATAGCATGACCCAAGTCTTGATTGGTGACAAAACTTTCAAATTCAGCTGACACGGAGGAAAGCTTTTTTTGAAGATCATTACAAAACCCAGCCATATCTTGTTTGTACTTCTCTCGAATAGCGGGGGGGGAAGTTGAAAGTTCTCGCTCTCCTTCTAATTCTGCAAACCGTAATGCCTCGCCTTCCGGTAAATCGATTTCATCAGGATCTAAAACCTGAAGGCATAAACATTCATATCGAGAAGAAAGAGAAAACCTAAGCTTTTCGGTTAAAGTGTCCTCAGCTTCAAGAAAATCAGATAAAAAGACCACCATTGTACGTCCAGGCAAACCACTTGCCATTCGATCCCAGGCAAAATCATGATCGTTTTTTCCATCGGCCTTCAGACCTTGCAAAGATGAAAAGACGCGGTTCAATTGTCCCGTTCCCGAATTGGGACGAATCCATTCATGAACCTCCTCTGAATAGGCAAATAACCCAAGACGGTCCCCTTGCCTATGGGCCAAGTAAGCAAAACAAGCCGCAAGCATACTTGCATAACGAAGCTTGGAACAGGATGCCCTTTTTCCTTTGTAGCCCATCGATGCACTTACATCTAGTACCAAGCAGACTGTAAAATTAGTATCTTCCTGAAAAGTTTTGGCAACTAACTCGTCTCTTTTAGCGAATACCTTCCAATCGACCAGCTTCAAGTCTTCCCCGCGTGTGTAGGGTCGATACTGAAAAAACTCACTTCCCCTGCCCTGTCGTAAACTCCGATGAATTCCGGGCATCGCACCATCCACAACTACACGGGCAAGAAGCGAATAATCTTCAATGCTATTGAGGTGACTGGGATCCAGTAGCTTTTTATCAACCATTAAAACCGCTCTCGGTATGACAAGGAGTGAGTACAGTATTGTAAATTACTGCGGTACTTCTTCCAGCAAATGAGCAATGATATCATCCGAATCTAAACCTTCTGATTCGGCAAAAAAGCTTGGCAGTACGCGATGTCTAAGTGCAGATTTGGCCATAAACTTAACATCTTCACAGGAAACATTGGGTCTTCCTGCAAGAAGTGCCCTTGCTTTACCTGCTAAAATTAATGCCTGGGCACCTCGCGAACCGGCACCCCACTTTACTCTCTTACTAGTCCATTCATCGCATTTCTCGGATTGTGGACGCGAGGCAGAAGCAAGAGAAACCGCGTAGGCAACCACATTTTCTGGTGCAGGAACCTGTCGGGTTAAATTCTGTAAAGAAATAATATCTTCTGCACCCAGCACAGGTTGTGGTTCTTCTCGGACAAGCCCAGTGGTTTCTCCCACCATTTTAATCTCATCCTCGATGGGTAAATATTGAATCACTGGATTCAGTAGAAACCGGTCGAGTTGAGCTTCTGGTAATGGATAAGTTCCTTCAAGTTCAATAGGGTTTTGTGTGGCAAGGACGAGAAAAGGAGCGTCAAGAGAACGGGTTTCCCCCGAAACTGTTACCTGTCTCTCTTCCATTGCCTCCAAGAGAGCAGCCTGCGTCTTCGGGGGTGTTCTATTAATCTCATCTGCCAATACGATATTTGTAAAAATAGGACCGGCAGAAAATCTGAAACTTCTTTTACCAGTGGATGGATCTTCATCTACAACCTCTGTACCAACAACATCAGCAGGCATCAAATCGGGGGTAAATTGAATACGCTTAAAACCAAGATTTAAACATTTAGATAATGTTTTAACCAATAATGTTTTTCCCAATCCGGGAATTCCGGTAAGCAGGCAGTGTCCTTTGGCTAATAAGGTGACCAGTAATTGCTCAATCACATCGTCCTGTCCAATAATTCCCTTACGAATTTCTTTCAATAACCGATCACGGGTTTCAGGTAATTGTTCTAGGGTTGCTTCCAAGTTGTCCGATTTTGTCATGTATAGTATATTATTTATTTTTAAAAAGTAAGTAGGGCAAATTGCTTGGGGGGGTACATTTTAAATATCCAGCCATATTCAAATATAATATAATTAATTTTTTTGGCTTTGGCCGGTAATGGCAAGCAGTCGATCCCATTCATCAATAAACTTTTTTAAGTGTTCTCGACCGGCGGCAATTTCATCGTTCAGCAGTGTTCTAACTAACTGCTGTTCCAACTCATATTGTTCGGATGTTAACAGACCGGAAAAATGCGCTACTCTTGCCCATAGTAAGTGAGTGGTAAACGCATCAAATTCATTGTAAGCAACAATTTCATCCAATTTTCCCTCCGCCCACATATCCGCAACCGAATCTCCACTCACATCAATTTTACCGGGAATCCCACTCAGGGTAGCTGCTTGATGAAGTGAGGGACGATCCCGGTACTGTCCCAGTGCATCTGCTAAGTCGACATTGTATTCTGAATTTCGGGCATCAAAATAATCGACTCCAAGCCATGGCTTATCCGGGCGGTCCGAAAACCCGAACCCCGGCAAACCGTTTACAATTGCACGCTGCACAATAATAGGAACATCTGCTTGCGCAGAATTGTAGCCAACAAGCTGAGGTTTTTTTCGTCCCACAGATTTTAAAAATGTTACCAAGAGTGCCTTTTCGTCACTCTTTGCTGGATCATTTGGATCGATCGGTAAAGAAATGAGTTTTAATTCAGCTCCACCCGGAACTTTCTCACGAAGAATTCCCGCAAGAGATACAATTCGACATAAAATGGTCTTTAAATAAGGTTTATAATCATCCGGATCCCCTTCTTTACGGGCCGCACTCCATAATGCCTCAAAGGAAACTTTTGCTTTCTCGCCAGGTTCGTTAACGGGTTCAGTTTGGTGAAGAATTTCCCCCGATTTTGGATCGGGAATCCATTCCACATCAAAGGAAAAAACGGCATCTGCAAGTAGTTTAAGCATTTATAAATTGGTTTGTGATTAAGAAGGAAGAACTTCAGCAAAAAATCGCTCTGCTTTTTCATAGCCATCCGGAATGGTAATAATTTCGGCCTTTTCATCATCCACCAGAATGGTGTGTTCAAAATGAGCAGAAGGTAATCCATCCACTGCCAATGCCGTCCAACCATCCTCGGCCATTCGAATTTGGGCGCTTTTCATGTTGACCATAGGTTCAATGCATATGGCCATTCCCTTTCGAAACTTCATTCCGGTTCCCCTTTTTCCAAAATTGGGTATTTGTGGATCTTCATGTAACGATCTACCTACCCCGTGTCCGACAAAATTAGTAATCACTGCAAATCCTGCTTTTTCCACATGGTTTTGTACTGCCTGAGAAACATCGCCTACTCGATTCTTGTTTACTGCCTTCTCAATTCCACGAAACAAAGACTCCTCAGTCACACGTAATAGATTTTCCACTTCAGGCGAAACTTTTCCAACGGGAACAGTCCGACAATTATCTCCAATAAATCCATCCTCCCGAATGCATACATCCACAGAAATAATATCTCCCTCCTTCAGTACTCTCCCTTCCACACCAATACCATGCACCACCTCATCGTTTACAGACAAACAAGTGTAAGACGGAAAAACCCGATGCCCTGAACGGTATCCCTTACAGGCACTCTTAATCTTCATGGTAGCCATTAACTCTCCGCCTGCTTCATCAAGCTCCAAGGTATTCATTCCTGGTTTTACCATACCGCAAAGTCGATCGAGAACTGTGGCCGCGGATCGACTCGCTCTGCGCATTTTTTCTTTATCCTTAAAATTTTTACAAATCACACCAATTTTTTCGTATGAAATTCGCTCGCATACAACCACAAAAGAGGAAATTTTGTTAACATGTTCTTCTTACCCAACTTTTCAATGGGGATATGAAACATGCCCCTACCACGAGTTGGAGGAAATGATACAGTATTAACGGGCAGATAATTCGGATTTCTAATTCAGGTTGCCCCGCAAATAAAAGCCCGCCTAAAGGTAAGCCCATGACTAGCGATTTTTGACTAATACAGAAAAATTTTGCCACGCGGACTCTCGGACTTTTTGAAAATATCAAACTCCCGCACCCACTAAGAAATAAATGAAATAGAAGAAAAACAAAAAGGGAGGGGAATAAAACAATAATGGAATTAAGAAAATCAACCTCTCCCCGAAGCAGAATGCTTTTGGACAAGGAGAGATAGGCAAGAAAGAGAATACAAGCAAAAGTGATTCTTTTTAAATGTTCATCGAATCGACTCTCCTCAATTCCTAAAAAGAATTTTCGCCCCAACCATCCCACAAAGCAGGGAAGCAATACGAACATGATTAGTTGAGACATAATGTATTTCCCCGCCGCAAACCACTCATTGAGGACCCCAGCATTTGGAGTAACAATAAAAATAGAACAGGCCAAAGGCACCCAGAAAACAGCAAGGAAGTTCGATAGCGTGGCATGCCCAATTGCTAGGTCTGAATCTCCATTCGCAAGGGAGGTATATACCACACAACTTGAAATAGTTGTGGGTAAAACTGCCAAAAAAATAAAACCATCCCTCCATGGAGCGGAGAAAAGATTATTCGAGTAAAGAAATAAAACAAAAATTAAAGGTCCCAGGAAAATAAAGCCCTGAACGAGTAATAAATTACGATAATCCTTGAGCAGAAAAGGAATTCGATTTGCATTTAAGTTCCAACCTTGAATCAAAAATACAATCACCACTAGAAATTGAGAAATACAATTAGAGAATAAAGTATTTAACCACAGAGCACCATTGGGCCATTCCCACGCCACGTAAAAGGTGAGTAATAAACCCAATAATAATCCTGCTCCATTTGGAAAAACTCGCATGATACTTTGATATAATCTATAAGTTTAAATCTTTCATAATTTTATCGTCTCACCAACTTATAAAGAAACTTACTTTCTACTATCATGCCAAATCCAATACGAGTCTTAACGGTCGATGCTGCTGGTACTCTCGTTCAACCTTGGCCATCCGTGGGAGCAGTTTATGCGAAAACAGCTCGAAAACATGGAATCGAAATTAATGACAAACAGGTAGATAAAAGATTTTACGAAGTTTTTGGACAGGCCCAAAAAAACAAGAAGATTACTCTGGGAGAAGAAAAAGATTTTTGGAGGGAAGTAGTAACACTTACTTTTAAACCATTTGCCAAGGGACAGAACATTGACGCCATTTTTGAAAATTTATGGGATCTGTTTGCCGAAGGTGAACATTGGCGGATTGCGGAGAACGCTGAATCAACATTAAAAACTCTCCGCTCGAGAGGCTACCGATTAGCCGTTCTATCCAATAATGATTCCCGACTTCGATCGGTCTTGGAAGATCATAATATGACTTCGCTATTTGATGAAATTTTCATCTCCGCTGAATTGGGTTTCGAAAAGCCAGACCGGGCTATCTTTCGGGCTGTCGAAGATAAGATGAAAGAAAAACCCGATCGCTTTCTCCACTTGGGAGACAGTTATTCCAGAGATTTTGTAGGGGCACAAAAAGCGGGTTGGTCTGCAATTCTGTATGGATTGCCAATCATAGAAAAATCGCAAATTACATCGTTTTCTCAATTACTCGATCATTTACCATGATTGAAATTGGAAAAAATCTCCCTCTTCCCAATCTCGAAAAATTAAACTGTGCGGAAATCGCGATCAAGTCGCAGGGAGAAGAAGGATTTGTCGTCTACTTCGATTTCCAGAAGACTTTCTGTTTGGACTGCAAAAAAGTACCGGAGGGTCTGGACAGGCTGTCCTCACAACAATCACCCTCCTCTCTAAGCTTTTCTGGCTGGCTCGGCTTTTTCGGATATGAATTTCTTTCTGCCAATCTTGGGATAACCCTTCAATCAACTCGTGACTTGGAGGTGCCAGATGGTTGGTTCGGGCGGCCACAAAGTATTATTCACATCCTGCCTGATCAAACCAAGATCGAATCTACCCTGCCCGAACGTGAACAACAGATTGCACTCGCACTCGAATTTTCAGACCTAATCGATCTCAATCAGGTTAAGTTCTCTACATCTTTTCAAAAATGCAACCTTAGCTATCCAGAATATGAAAAGATTTTTGCTGGTGCACGAGAAGCAATCCTAGATGGAGAAAGTTATCAAATTAAAATTTCCCAACGGTATGAAGCGAAAGTTAAAATCGAGCCCATCCTCGCATTTGCGAAACTCAGTCTGGACAATCCTGCACCCGAGTCATTTTTATTAAAGACTCCAAAATTTTCCCTTGTGAGTTGTTCTCCTGAAGCGGTAATCGATCGAAAGGGAAATCATATTTCCACCCGACCAATTGGTGGCACTTATGAAAGAAACGAAAATGAAAATGACAGCTCGGTTATTAAGCGATTTTTGCAGGACCCCAAAGAAGTTGCAGAACATAATATGCTCGTTGATCTTGAACGTAACGATCTATCCTCAGTCTGTATTCCCGGATCTGTAGAACTGACTCGTTTTAGGGAAGTTGAAACCTACTCCCATCTCCATCACCTGGTATCCACAATCGAAGGAACCCTTCAGGACAATGCAGGAATAAATGAAATTCTCACTGCCATGCTTCCCGGTGGCAGTATTACAGGATGTCCCAAAATTCGCACAATGGAATGGATTGATCGATTGGAGCCTTGTTTTCGAGGTCCATATACGGGTAGCTTTGGGACTATTTCAGACCAAGGCGATCTTTCTCTCAATTTAATCATTCGCTCGATGCTCATTCTTGACGAGTATTGCTACACTCAGGCGGGAGGAGGCATTGTCGTCGATTCAACGCCCCAATATGAATACCATGAAAACAAGCTCAAAGCACAGGCTTTACTTGATTTACTCTCATGATTCTTGTAGTTGATCACCAAGATTCCTTTACTCGAAACCTGGAACATCTTATCGCTAATTTTGACGATGTTTTAGTAGTTGATCGAAAGAAAATTACTCCCACACAAATTCAAGATGCACAAATAATCGTTTTTTCTCCTGGTCCGGGAAAACCGGATGATTATCCAGAGTCAAAATCCCTATACCGTGATATTCTTGGCTTCAAACCGATACTGGGAATTTGCCTCGGTTTTCAATTAATTTTGCAGGAGGAAGGCGGACAAGTAATTCGACAAAACCAAGTCTTACACGGGGTGGAAACAGAGATTGAAATTATTCCCAATACACGAACCTATGATCACATTGAAAAAAACCTCAGGGTGGCCAGGTATCACTCCCTTCAAATAGAAGAAAAAAGTCTTTCTTCCGTTACAAATTCAATCCTCATAACTGGAAACGACCCGCTTCGAAAAGTTCCTCTCTCATTCGAGGATCTGGATCGTAAACTCTTTGGATTGCAATATCACCCAGAATCCTTTCTAACGAAACAAGGGAAACGAATTATTCAAAATATTCATCATGCATGCCTGGACAATATCGGGGAAACCAACTCCACACCCTGAACCTTGGGGACAGATCGGGGCGTTTTCCACCCTTCGCTTATTTCCAAATCGATTGATTCCATTTCGACAGGCTTACCTGGTTAGATTAATTGAATCCGCGACTCTTTTACAACTGTCCTGGATCCCGGAACTCGCTCTTCTCGAAACAAGACTCGATCAATATTTATCAAAATCTACTATTGAAGAGGGACTCATCCGTATCTGCTTATTTGAAAATTCCATTGGGATTTCAGATCGACCGGCAAAATCATACGGAAAAGCAGTTAAAGGCTTGCTTCTTCAGTACCGCCGACCTGTTCCCCGAGCAAAATCAACCCAGGAAAAAGAACTTTACGGAAGATTATCAGAACTTGATATTTCGAAAGAAGATTGGATTATAAGCGACCCCAAAAACAAAGAGATTAGTGAATCCGCAACTAGCAACCTTATTTTTGTACATGGTGAATCACTTGTCATTCCAGAAAAACAAATCCTTCGCGGTGTCGTACTTTCTCAACTTCTACCCGCCCTCGCCCATTCATTTCGAATTATTCGAGCAACTCCGAAGGCCCATGATTTATCTCAATACAACGAAATTATTCTCTGTGGCACAGGCCGAGGTGTGGCCCCGCTTTCTGCACTGCCAGAAGTAAATTGGTCTTCAAGTTCTGATACTGTATTAAAACAGGTTAGATTGACCTACGAAAATCTTTTAAAACAATCAGATGCCTGAATACCTTCTTAATGGACAACGGTTTAACCTAAAATACCCTGCGGTGATGGGTATCCTGAACCTTACCCCCGACTCTTTTAGTGATGGTGGACTTTTTAACGACCCGACGATTGCGGTGGAAAATGCCAATTTAATGTATCAAAAGGGAGCACAAATCATCGACCTTGGTGCCGAAAGCACCCGGCCCGGAAGTGAACCTGTCTCGGAACAAGAAGAACTATCACGGCTTATGCCGATCCTGGAAAAACTCCCCAAGGATCAATTTTTAATTTCTTTGGATACCACAAAACCACTGGTTGCAGAAGCTGGATTGCAGGCAGGTGCTCATATTATCAACGATGTTTCAGGAGGAAATTACGAACTCCTTAATCTTGCTGAAAAATACCAGGCTGGCTTTGTATTAATGCATGCAAAAGGATCTCCTAAGACCATGCAAGTCAGTCCAAAATATCAAAATGTAATCGAGGAGGTCCGTGCCTTTTTCAACAGTAAGAAAGACGACCTGATTAAAAGACAACTACCACGAATATGGATTGACCCAGGAATTGGTTTTGGAAAAACACTCGAACATAATGTAGAAATAATGCGCAACCTATCCACATTCAAAGAGGAAGAATGGGGCTTATTTCTGGGATCTTCAAGAAAGTCGTGGATTGATCAATTGTGCAATGCCCCTACTCCCTCCGATCGACTCGGCGGCTCGATCGCCTCGGCCCTTGCCTCAATCCTTCATGGGGTCGAAATTATTCGAGTTCATGATGTACAGGAAACCGCCCAGGCAATCTCAGTAGCCAAAGAACTCGCCCTTTTTGAATCAATGCCTTAAAAGATTTCTACATATGGGAAAAATTCAATTAGTGGGAATAGAAGTGATGGCAAGAATTGGCTTACTCGAAGAGGAGCAATATGCCCCGCAGGACCTTTTGGTCTCTCTTGATCTTTCCTACGATTTTGAAAGTATTAAGATATCTGATGAAATTTTGGAAGGGATAGATTACCGCGATCTTATTTCACATGTACGCGATTTCGCCTCCTCTTATGATGGTAAAACATTAGAACGATTTGCCCATTTACTCGCAACTGAGATTAAAGAAAAGTTCCCTGTCGAGAAAGTCCGACTTTCAGTCGATAAGCCACGTTATACCAAAAAACTGGGCTTAAAGGAAATCAGAGTTGAGGTTGAACGCTAATGCATACATCGGCTTGGGTGCAAATTTGGGAAAACCAAAAGACACTTTTGAAAAAGCACTCGATTTAATATCTCAATTCGCCACGATCGAAAAACTATCCCGTCTTTATCACTCTGCTCCCTTTGGCTTCTCGGCCCAGCCTCCCTTTACCAATGCGGCGGTAGCAATTTCTACCATTTACTCCCCAAAAGATCTTTTGATCCGTCTCCAGGATACAGAAAAAAAATTGGGAAAAAAAGTAATTCATAAGAATGGACCGCGTGTAATCGATCTTGATTTACTTTTACTAGGGGATCAAATTATCGAAACCGATTATCTTATATTACCACACCCAGGAATACTAAAACGCGATTTCGTTCTCCTTCCATTACTTGACTTAAATCCCGACTTGATGCATCCGGCTTGGGGTTCAAAAACACTGAAGTCCACATTGAGCGGACTTCAGACAAAATTTATCGAGAGCATTCCCGAAGACTGGGATTACTAATTTCTGCCTTAGTCTCTACTACTCAGACTCATCAAAACCTGAAGGATGTAAAAGAAGAGAAGAGCAACCGAGGCAAATAAGGAAAGTGATGCCGCCACATGTTGGTCGGTGTGATATCGGTGTAAAATATTGGAGGTACTGTAAAGAACTGATCCACCCGCGAACAAAACCATAACCGATGAGAATATGAGCCCCAAAGAAAAGCCAAATATCATGCTGCATATGATAAATCCTAGGGCAACAAATCCACCCATTGAAAGAACGCTACCCATAAAGGAGAAGTCTTTTTTAGTGATAAATACTGTGGCAGTAATTCCACCAACAAGAAGCAGAGTCATTATACCAGCGGTCGCAATCAAACCTTCACCCGCATAAAATGTAGCAATGTACAAAAGCGGAAGAAATACAATTGCCTCTGCTACCACAAATAAGCCTAAGCCTACATACTGCATTTGCTGTGATGTCTGAGAAGCAGCAAGTTTGTTCGCTAGATAACTCACACCCATGAAAAGGCCCAACACAATCAACCAACTCATTCCCCCCATCATGCTCGATACTAAACTAGCAGCGAATGAAGAATGGACCAAATAATATTCCACAGCAATAAAGCCAAGAAGAGCCACCGCAAGGTGGGCATAAGTTCTGCGGATAAATGCAGCTCTTTCAGAAGCTGGACTGTTTGCCACGGATTGTAAGTCGTATACCTGTTCTTTCATAATATTATCCTTTTAAATAAGTTAAAGTTTCTACCAATCGATTGGTATACTAGCAAATGGGATCCTAATTTTCAAGCAATACAAATTTGCTGTTAAGCAAATGTTTCTCCTTTCCTCAGGGAACGGGCAAAAGAGACTAAAAGTTGAACAACCGCTTCCAAATCATTCAGGTCGATCACTTCGCTTGGGGTATGCATGTAACGAAGCGGAATCCCCACCAATCCAGTCGGCACCCCATTCCGGGCTATTTGAATGGCCCGAGCATCGGTTCCTGTCGGACGCGGATCGGCCTCAATTTGCACAGGGATACCCTCTTTTTCCGCGCAATCCATTAATCGATCAAATACTGCTGGATGAACATTCGGTCCACGAGTCAGAATCGGTCCACCACCCAAGGTAAAGGCTCCAAATTTTCGGTGATCGGCATCCGGGTGATCGGTCGCGTGACTCACATCCACCGCTAATGCAACATCAGGGTCTGCCAAATGGGCGGATGTAATGGCACCCCTTGTGCCAATTTCTTCTTGAGAGGTGGAAACTGCCACCACTTTGCATGTAGGCTTTTTCCCTTTTGCCAGCCGAAGCAAAGCTTCGTTCACAGTATAGGCACCGGATTTGTCATCAAATGCACGGGATACAGCTAAAGGTCCGTGGAGCTTTTCAAATCCGTGGACATATACCGCTGGGTCACCAATCGTTACGCGGGAAAGAGCTTCTTTTTTATCCTTCGCACCAATATCGATCCACATTTGGTGCATCTCAGGGACCTTTCTTCGATCCTCTGGGGTCATTAAGTGAATTGC
>JAQXBH010000279.1 GCA_029252505.1 Opitutales bacterium
CGGCAATTAATTACAAAAAACTGAGCGTGAAAGATTATGTGGAAAGTTATACAGAGGGTATGGGGTATGATGTGGTCTTCGATACAGTTGGGGGAAGTTGTTTGGATGATTCATTCTCAGCAGCAAGAGTAAATGGAACGGTGGTTTCAATCGCTGCTCGAGCCTCCCATGACTTAAGTCAAGTGCACATCAAGAGTTTGACACTTCATGTGGTATTTATGTTATTGCCCCTAATCATGAACGAAGGAAGAAGTCGACATGGCGAAATTCTTAGTGAATTGAGTAAACTTGTTGAAAACAATCAAATTCGCCCCATTTTGCATTCTGAAAGTTTTAGTTTTGAAGATGTAGGATCTGCCCACAACTGCCTAGAAGAAGGAAATGTTTTAGGAAAAGTATCATTAGTTTCTAACTGGTAGACTCCACAATTTAATCGTTTATGACATAAAGAAAGTTTGCCATGTAATGCTTTTTTTAAGATGTTGAAGATTGTTCTTTTAAATTTCGCCACTTACCGTATCCAAAGACAACCTAATTTAGGTTACCAACCGAGCACGAGAGCTGCTACGGTGGTACAAGGTCGATTTACCGGGATGCGCGGTTTTGGCACAACCGAAAATTAGCACTCCCCTCGCTTGCTTGGGATAGTGCGTTAACCGAAAGGAAAACGCTCAATGAAAATTAGTTTAAATAATGAAGTCGAAGAATTAGCTCTTCGAATAGACGAAGATAACCTAAACCACCATCTTTGGAATAACAATGGTACTTGGTGGATTCACTACACGGTCTACCCATCATCAGTAACTGCTGAAAGAAAAAGATATTCTCTTAAGACAAAAGATGTTACTATTGCAAGATTGCGAAGAGATAATCATTTTGATCTAATTGTAAATAGGGTACCTGAGTTGGCTGCCTAGTTAATTAACTTTTCTGTTCTATAGTTCTTGTCGTGGAGGGACTGCGATAAGTCGTCGAAAATTTGGTCAAACTGAAAAGAGGATTATTGATTATTTCCTCCACTGGTTTTGCCCGAATTATAAAAAATAATGATCGAGAAGAAACTTGTGTAGTTGATCAGCATTCACTCCTTAGTATGATCGCACCTCGTTTTTTGTATGTGGCATCAGCAACAGACGATTTATGGGCTGATTCGAAGGGCGAATTTTATTCTTTGCGGGCTAGTGAACCTGTTTGCAGAGTGTATGGATTTAAATTAAATTCTACTTGGTATGAAAAATTGAATAGCAACCCAGGGATTAAAAAATTCAAACTGGATCGAATGGGCCATCATATTAGAGATAGAAAGCATGATGTGAATTCTAATTACTGAAAGCGTTGCTTCGGTTCTTCAAATCATAATTTCTCTGACAACCAATAATCTATTTGAGCCAATAAACGCCTTAAAGTATGGTTTTTTTCAAAAATATACGAAATTTGTATCTTCAATAATAAATGAAGGATCTTGTATTGGAAGGAAGATGAATTTCTGTAGCAAAGATATTAATTGAGTGTAAGATTTATTTAAATAAATTTAAATTACTCATAAAATAAACTTGGGTCAGTTCCTAAGCAGCCAAAAATCCGATCAACGGCAGCTTTGTTATCTGTTAATTCCGATAATGCATTGAGGGCAAAATTCTTTTTTTCCTGAATGGAAAGTCTTTTACAGGCTTCCTTGTTCGCTTGATCTTTTATGAAATTATTCAAGTACTCAACTCTTGATTCCCAGTAATTTCGAGTAACTTGAATTCGAGTTTTTAAACGCTCATTATACCAGTCACTTTGAAGAATATTTGATGGTTCAAACAAATCTCTAAATTTTTTATCTGTCAGCTTGTTTCCTTCCCATTCACCTTTTGTCATGATGGTGAGTAATGCTTTCAGTGGGGGGCATGCTTTTTCAACTGAATTATCATTAAAATATCTTTGAGCAATATTTTTCCCTGTTTCCAGTAGATTTTTTATACTATCTGCATATTGATCTTCATCCTGTAATTCAGGCTTTAGCATGTCTTCCGGTAAAACTGAAACTGGATCGGTGAATATTCTACCCAGAAATTCATGAGTAAAACTTCTGGTAATTCGATATCCAAGGAGAGATGTGGGTAGATTTTGACCCTGATAAGAAAAATCCGGGACTTTTTCTAAATATCCCTTTGCGATCATTTCTTGGGGATTATCCTCAAAATCTCGGAGCCTACTCCAAATTTCAGGAATTAAGAGGCTAATATCATGATTCACTTGGTATTTGGGCCCCACATATCCAGCTGATGTCACGAATGCTCCCTGACCTGTAGATGCATATGAAATTAGGGCAGCATTAAGGTCATGTATTGGCAAAAGAGCATTGAATGGACTCTTCGTCATCGCTCCTTCAGAACCGGCTCCTGTGGTGGAAGGAGATTTACCAGTAACGCTTACGATAAAATCCATAAAAAGCTCGGGTAGCTCTAAATAATGGATAGGAGCAAAACAGCACAATGGCCTTACCTTGGCTTTTTTATCTGCTGGATTATTTCTTCTACCTGGTAAAACTGCCCGAACTGGGTAAAGTACCGAATTTTCAATCTTTATTCCTCTCTTTAATCTTGTACCAGCGGTGGCAAGATAGACGGAGCGTGGATCGAATAAGTCTGGTCTGGTTTGAAGGTAGCGAGGATTTTTCGAAGGTTTTCCATCTACGATTCTTGGATTTGCGGAAGAGACAAAGGATAGTTCTTCCTTTTTGCTTTCTGCTACTGATTCAATAAGTTCCCTGATCGGTTTTGTGTAGTTTTCGAATAATAGTGTGTTACCGATTTGGTTTTGTGCGTCTTTTTTCGTGAGAGGTTCGAAATTACTAATAAAGTTTCCAGGTCTTGCCATATCTTTCTCGGTTTGTTTATCAAAACCTCTGATAATCGCATCATCCGGTCGCTGGAATAATCTGTATTCACAATTATGGACGAATTTTGCTGATTTTTTGAAATTACCATGTCCTATGTGTTCAATTAAATTTATGGGTGCAAGCGTAGAAGCCGTGATATCGTCTTCTGCTAAAATCTTATTGGCCGGGACAAAGTCTTTTCTTAGAGCAAATAATCTCCACGATCCCTTTTGATCAAAACCAATACGCAAATGCCGGGTAATTAATTTAGTACCCAGGTATCTTAATTCATTGGCGGGTTGTCCGTTGACTGAATCAACGCTGAAAGCCTCTTCCCAGTTGTCACCCCATTCAGCTCGATGTCTTCTCTTTATAATTAAAATTAAATCTTTTACTCTTTGTGGAATAGATTCTAACCATTTATTAAAATCTTCCGTGTATAAAGATCGTGAGGGTGTAAGTAGTTTTATAACTGAACCAAGTGAACGACTGGGGCTTAAAATGGGCCGATTTCGAAGATCATGTTTTTCGGGCTCTAAAAAGCGGTTTGAAAAATCCTTTTTAAAAAGTTCTTTCGTCATCGCCATGTCTTTTTCCCAATCTGCAACATAAACTGGACCGCTTACTATGGCGTCCGTAATTGGCTTTGATATTTCGGATTTGCCTCCACCTGAAACAGTGCATGGCTTGTGGCATAAAAAACCTTCTCCCACTGTTCCAATTAACTTCCATGGGCCATTATGTTCGGCCTTTTTCATTTCAACTTTGTAGCCAGATGGTAAAATATAGGCAAAGTCTGGTTGCATCCTTAAGTTGCGATATTCCTTGCCCTCCCCTTCCCAATTAATGCTTTGTTCCCTCAGGCTGAAAACGGCATTTTCTGGGAGATAGATAATTGATTCAAAAGATGGATCAACTAGATGACCGTTCTTCAGGTCATTCGTGGAGAATCCCATAACTGACAATGTGTCAGAAAATTTTTGTGGAGTAGGAGGTAAAATTTCAAGAGGATTGAATTCTTCTCCCAAGTCATAGCTAGGAAAGACTACAGCACCTCCCGCATGTTCCTCTTCTCCTAGACCCGATAAATTAGCTGAAAAGCTAATTTGAGTTTTAACTTCCTTCTTACAATACCCGAAGTAGTTATCGGCAAGAATGGTCACAATCATGCCAGATGAATCTCGAAACGTAAGTTTGAAAGGATCGCCTCCGTTGTATGCTTCATCGGGATCATCAAAATACATGCCGTCTCGAACTTGCCTTTCAGTAGCATCACACTTTTTGGGTAATTGAAGTAACTTCTTGGGTGTTCCGGCTAAATGAGGAGCTACAATTACGCAACCTGTATGTCCTGTCCAACTTTCGATATCAAGTCCAGCGTCGTTTTCAGCAAGAAAAGGGTCCCCTCCGTTTCCAAAAATGCTTTCAACAAAGTCAAGGTTGGCGACACATCCACCTGGGGCGAAGAAACGGACTTCTAAAGATTTTTCACGTATAAAACCTTCAACTTCCGGGCATACCACGGGCCTTAATAAAAGAGAAACCCAACACTTTGCCGGATCTTTTTCATTGGATGCAAATGGAAAGACCATGTCTTCTGCTGGTGGGTTTAAAGCGATCCTTAACAACTCCTTTGCTGCTTTTAAGGGAACGACTTTTTTATCGTCGGGAGCAGGTAATCCAACATCTGCGACATGAAAAACTCCAGATGTTGTTCGCCTGTCCCGAGATGGATTGTGCAGAACACCTTGTGCTACTTTGTAAGAATTGATTATTTTTGATTGAAAATAATTACCGTTGAGGGGCAATGAAGTGATTCGAGCTAATCCATGACGATCCAGGACAAAGGACTCAGTGGGTAGACTGGGACGATCGGCACCTAATATTTTGCTTAGAAAATTTTGTATGCGATCATCGATTGGGCACAAGTGTCCCCTTAGTAATCGCACTTTTTCTCGGTATTCTTTAATTAGAGAACTGCTTAAGCGTATGGCAGGATTATGGCTTTGGTCTCCAACTGTTGGAAGAGCTAATGTAGCAAGCTTAAGGTTCGCATAGTTAATAAGTTCTTGATATTCATCAGTATCTGACGAGTAACTAGCACCGATTCCTAAAGCTGATTGTTTGCTTTTAACATCGACTGATTTCATAGTATTTTTGGATTAGTAAAGAGATTAAAAAGATAAAGAATAGATCATGCCTAATTTAAAACGAAATGGCAATATGGGTAATATTTATCCACTTTATCAAAGATTTACACAAGCAATCTAAATAAATACTAAAAAAACTTTATTCTAAAATACAATTTTCAAAATAGCTTAAGTTGCTTGAATAAAAGTTGTGATTGTGTAATAACAAAACTTAGGGCCCTTAGCTCAGTTGGTTAGAGCATGCGACTCATAATCGCCAGGTCGTCGGTTCGAGCCCGACAGGGCCCACCACTTTTTTTAGGAATTATTAATCCTCTAGGTGTTAATAATCAATCACTTCTTTGATTTGGGAGTGGTGCCTCCACCCATTTATCAGACCACTTAAAATATTCTGAAAATTCGACAATTTTAATTCTATGATTTATTACACGAATTCTTTGGGTTGTTTTTGTAGTTAAATATTCGAAGTTTTCTAAACTTCTTTTATTTTTGTCTGTAATAGCTTGAATTTCTTTATCCCTTTTTGCTTCAAGTTCTGCATGCACGGTTCTTGGATCGATTAAAATTTCTTTTTTTACAGGTGCAGAGAAGTTATCAGTTTGTTCATCAGGTTGCTCTGATGCTTCTAATTGCACTGAATCTGGGCTATCAGAATTATTAATAACTTGCGCCAATTCGTTTTCAGTTTCTTTTCTTTTTTTGTCTTCATACTCTTTTAGTATGGACTTATCTAATTCAGGAATTGGTTCCGGTGCAGGGATTAAATCTGGTTTATTTATGTAAGTCTCTTCTGGTGTGGCATAACTTTTAAGAAAGCAGTTTAGCTCGACCTCAGGAAGTTTTTTTTCATCAAGGAATTTCACACAGGACTGGGCGAATGCTCTAAGTGCTTCAGTTGAATTATAAGCCATAAAATACTTCTCGACAGGCAGATCCTCGTCTAGGGTATAGTTAACTTTGAATTCAATAAGATCGGGTTCGCGTTCAACTTTTTTTCTCATTGGGCAATGATGTTATATTTTACAATTTCATTTGGGCACGATAAATGAAACATAACTAAATCAGAGCTAGCATCGTGAAAAATGCAAGAACTAATTAGACAGAATCAGGTCGGTTCGAGAAAAAATTCACCGACCTATGAAAGAAAAATAATAACAGGCGTATTTAGCCTATAAAATGAAACGAGTTAACCAGATTTTTTTCTGGCAATCTTTTTTGCCATTTCAAATCGAGCAGCTGCTTCAAGCAATTCAATTTGAGCTTGATCCATATTACTTTTCTTTCCTTCTTCTAGGGAAGCCTTTGCCCTTGCAACGGCTTCATCAATAACTTGTTCGTCTTCGTTGGAAACATCCATTGCTTGATCGGTAATAATGGAGACTTTATTTCCGTATGATTCAACAAAGCCTGACCCAACTGCCAAGATTTTCTCTTCTTTTTTTGATTTAATTTTGATATCACCCGGCATAATCCGATCAATAATGGGGATATGTCTTTGTAATAAATCGATCTTACCATTAACGGTCGGTACTACAACATGTTCAACTTCTTCAGAAAATACTACTGAATCAGGAGTAACAATTTCTAGGATAATTGGCATCGTTTTATCTCAGTGTTAAATTAGGAGTTTTCCTGATTTATAACCCCGTCGATACCACCCTTCATGTAGAAGTCGTTTTCAGCAACTTCATCTAATTCCCCGTCAAGAATCATTTTAAATCCTTTTATTGTATCTTTTACGGAAACATATTGACCAGCAACCCCTGTAAAGACTTCTGCAACATGGAAAGGTTGGGATAAAAACTTTTGAATCTTTCGAGCCCGAAAAACAGTTTGTTTTTGTTCAGGTGATAGTTCATCTAAGCCAAGAATCGCTATAATATCTTGTAAGTCCTTATAGGATTGAAGTACTTCCTGAACTCCCCGTGCTACTGCGAAGTGTTCTTCGCCGACAATGTCAGGTGAAAGGGCATTCGAAACGGAAGAAAGTGGATCCACCGCGGGGTAGATACCGAGTTCTGCTATAGAACGTTCTAAAACGATGGTGGAGTCAAGGTGAGCAAATGTGTTAGCGGGTGCGGGGTCAGTAAGATCATCCGCTGGTACATAAACCGCCTGGAAAGAGGTAATAGAACCTTTTTTGGTAGAAGTAATTCGTTCTTGGAGAATTCCCATTTCTTCGGAAAGTGTGGGCTGGTATCCAACTGCAGATGGGGACCTGCCAAGAAGAGCAGAAACCTCTGAACCTGCTTGAGAAAATCGGAAAATATTATCAACAAATAGAAGAACATCCTGTCCCATTTCATCTCGAAAGTACTCGGCCATTGATAAACCTGAAAGGGCAACACGCATTCTTGCTCCTGGGGGTTCATTCATCTGACCATAAACGAGTGCTACTTTAGATTTGGAAATATCATCTTGATTAATTACTCCTGCTTCAGACATTTCTTGGTAGAGGTCATTACCTTCGCGTGATCTCTCCCCTACCCCTGCGAATACCGAATATCCACCATGAGCTTTTGCGATGTTATTAATAAGTTCCATAATAACAACGGTCTTACCAACTCCTGCACCACCGAAAGCACCTACTTTTCCTCCTTTAATGAACGGACAAATCAAGTCGATCACTTTAATTCCAGTTTCAAGGATGTTTGCCTCGGTGTCTTGGTCCATTAACTCAGGGGCCGCACGGTGAATTGGACGAGTTTCTTCATGTCCGCATGGACCTTTATTATCAACAGTATCTCCAACTACATTAAAAATACGTCCAAGAACTTTTTCTCCAACTGGAACGGAAATAGGAGCACCCGTGTTAAGGACTTCAGTTCCTCGAACAAGTCCTTCGGTGGATGACATCGCAACAGAACGAACCCGGTTACTACCCAAGTGCTGTTGGGTTTCGAGAACGAGTTTTTTGCCCTCATCTAATCCTGGGACAGAATAAGTAACTTCAAGTGCATCGTAAATTTTCGGAGTTGAGCCCTCTGGGAACTCAGCATCTACAACGGCACCAATGACTTGAACAATTTTACCGAGATTTGAGTTTTCGATATCCATTTTATTATAAAGGTATAAGAATTATTGAGAAAAGGAGGCAGCAGAAATTTCTAAAATTTCTTGCGTAATCGCAGCTTGTCTTGCTCGATTATATTGTAAAGTAAGATCGTCAATGAGAGAACCAGCATTATCAGTAGCGCTTTTCATAGCAACCATTCGTGCACTGTGTTCAGACGCTTGGGATTCTAAAATCAGCTGGAAGATTTCTTGTTTAAGGTAGAGAGTTGCTAATTCTGCTAATACTACATCTTTGTTTTCAATTAAAATTTCTCTGTTATCTTTTGGATAGGGAGAAGAATCAGACTGAAAACGGCTGTGTAATTTTTCGACCATTGAATCTAGGTCGTTAAGCGGGAAAAGACGGATAAGCTCCGGTTCTTGTCTTAGTGTATTAATGAAGCTAGTGTAAACTACTTCTATTGTATCTATCCTTCCTTCATCATAACTTCGTAGCATAAATTCTACAATGTTTCTTATGTCGGCAAAGGAGGGTTTGTCTGGTACTGAGAAATCAGCTAATAAATCTCTTCTCGTTCGAGATAAATACTGAGAAGCTCTTTTACCAATAGAAACAAATTTTGCTGATTTATCAATTTTGGATAGTTCGCGGAAGAGATTACCATTAAGTCCACCGCATAATCCTTTATCCGTGCTAACAACTAATATACCTCTGTGCTTAACTGGTCTTTCAATAAAATATGATTGCGTAACCTCTTCGAATTCATCTGCAATGGTACCGATGATATCAGCAAGTAACATAGCATAGGGTCTACCCGAACGTGCAGAGTCCTGTGCCTTCTTCATCTTCGATGTGGCTACCATCTGCATCGCACGAGTAATTTGACGGGTGTTTTTAACCCCCTTTATCCTGATTCGAATGTCTCGAGTATTAGCCATTTACAAAAAAGAAGTTAAAATTATCTAAGATTGAGTGCGTTTCCAATCCTCCAACGCAGACCGAAGCTTTTCCTCGGTTTCCTTTTCCAATTTTCCGGTTTTATAAATTTCTTCACATACCTCAGTCCCTTGAGTCAAAAGGTATTCCTTTAAGCTATCTACTGATGAAGCTATATTGGAAACTTCGATTGAATCGAAGAAATTATTTTGAACTGCCCACATCACAGATGTTTGAATTTCTACAGCAACAGGATTGAAAGCATTTTGCTTGAAAAGTTCAACAATCCTTGCTCCGCGATCGAGGCGTGCTTTTGTTGCTGCATCTAAATCTGATTCAAATTGAGAAAAAGCAGCTAGTTCACGAAACTGGGCAAGTTCTAGTTTTACTTTTCCAGCAACTTTCTTGTAGGCTTTAATTTGTGCAGCGGAACCAACTCGGGAAACAGAAAGTCCCACTGAAACTGCTGGTCTTATGCCTTTGTTAAATAGGTCAGTTTCAAGGAAAATTTGTCCATCTGTTATGGAAATTACATTGGTTGGAATATAACCGGATACATCGCCCATTTGAGTCTCGATAATGGGTAGTGCCGTAAGAGAACCATTTCCATTATCCTCGTTCAATCGAGCGGAACGTTCTAATAACCTAGAATGAAGGTAAAACACATCTCCAGGATAAGCTTCTCGGCCAGAAGGTCTTTTGAGGATTAAAGAAATTTGACGGTATGCAACTGCATGTTTTGAAAGATCATCGTAAACAATTAATGCATCCATACCGTTCTCCATGAACCACTCACCCATTGCACATCCGGCATAAGGAGCTAGGTATTGGTTTGCGGGATTATCTGCAGCTGGTGCAGAAACAATAGTGACATACTCCATTGCGCCCGTTTCTTCAAAAACCTTAATCGTACGTGCAACATTTGAATTCTTTTGGCCAACTGCTACATAAATACAGTAAACGGGTCGAAAATCAGCATCTCCAGACTCAATTCCTTTTTTGTTAATCTTGGCCTGATTAATAATGGTATCAATTGCAATTGTAGTCTTTCCCGTGGAACGATCTCCGATGATCAATTCTCGCTGTCCACGACCAATTGGAATCATTGAGTCCACAGCCATTATTCCTGTTTGGAGTGGCTGCGTAACTGATTTGCGAGGTATGATTCCTGGTGCAATACGCTCGACTGGGTAAGTTATATCAGAGTCAATTGGACCTTTCTCATCTATGGGTCTTCCGACCGCATCCACAACGCGACCGAGTAATCCTTTTCCGACTGGAACGGATAGAAGTTTGCCTGTTGTTCGAGCTTCATCACCCTCTTTTAACAAACTGGTCTCACCAAGAAGCACACAGCCAACGGAATCTTCTTCCAGATTGAGTGCTATTCCTAAAACATTGTTAGGAAATTCAACCATTTCATTGTACATGACTTTTGACAAGCCCTCAACTCTGGCGACACCATCAGCAAGTGTAGCAATTGTACCCACATTCGTGCGGGTGGCGTCGGTGGAAAGGTTTTCAATTTCCTTGCGAATTAAATCAGTTATGGAACTCATTAGGTTTTATCAAATTATGTGAGAGATTTTTTAAGTCGTGCAATTCTACTAGCGATAGAGTCTTCGTAAACATCGTCACCGATGCGCATTCTAAATCCAGCAATCAGTGATTTATTTTCTTTAATCACTAGGTTTATTTTTTTTCCGCGAGCTTGTGAGATATTATCCGAAATAAGGTTGGAAGAGGAATCGGCATTTGAGTCGAATTTTTCAAGACTGCCCTCGTAGGTATTAATCTGTTGCTTGATTAGAGTTAGGAATTTACGCAAAATGGGCAAAGATCTACGAGTGGGTTCATTTTTTAACTCGGTTAGTATTTGATTAATCTTCTCGGGTTCTACCCTACCCTCTTCATTTAAAGAAAGCTCGACCAAACCCTTCGCGATTTTTAAACTCTTTGAATCTTTTAACATAAGTGAAGTGCAGATCTAGGCCGAAAGTTTAATTTCCTTGGCCGCTGATTCAGAGAATCGAGATTTCTCGTCGTCTCCGAGTTCGCGTTGAAGAACTTTACTTGCGGTTAAAACAACGAGGGAGGCAATCTCTTCCCTCGCATCATTTAAAACTCTTTGACGTTCAAGGGCCATAGAACTTTTGGCTTTCTCAATGATTTCTTCGGCTTGTTTGCGTGCTTCTTCTTTTTGAGACTCAATGTAAGATTTTGCTTTCTCGTGAGCCACTGCTAATGTCTTTTTTGCCTCGAGTGATGCTTCCTGTAGTGTTTCTTGTTGCTGTTTTTCGGTTGCTTCAAGTTCAAGCTTGATCTTCTCGGCGTTTTTTAAAGAGTCCGCTATTTTCTCCTCCCTCTCTTTAATAGTTAGAAGAACTTTCTTTAAAGCAAATTGCCAAATTACAACAGCAACGAGAATAAAATTAAATCCTTGAGCAACGAGCAAAGGCCAATCAACCCCAAACTTTTCAACGATGCCTGATGCTGTTTCAGGTAAACTTGCCAAGGTAATCATAAATTTCGTTAGGGTTAAAGAAGTCTCTGTTTAGAGGAATAAAGAGTAAAATGCAACCGCTTCAGCGAGTGCCATACCGATAATAGACTGAACAAGGATTTGGCCCGAAGCATCCGGGTTTCTTCCCACAGCTTCTACTCCTTTCATACCAACAATGCCAACTCCGATTGCTGCTCCAAGGCAACCAAGTGCTCCTTGTATGCTTCCGGTAATTCCAGATGCTTGTTCAGTGAGTTGGGGTGCTTGGTCTGCTGCTTGTGCGATTATGTCGATCATGATAATATAATTTTAATGTTGTTGGTTATGATCGCCCACGCTGTTGGATGGTCGCGATCAGAAATTTAGTGATTTTCTTCCTCATGGTTGCAAATAAGCCCAATGTATACTGAAACCAAAAGCATAAATACCATTGCTTGTACGAGTCCGATTAGAACTTCCATGAAATAAAATGGAATCGGAGCAATGGCCATAGAGATATTAATTAAAGTTTCATTTAATTTAAGGCTTTCTCCTAAGTAAAACATGCTGTGCAACAGACTTTCTCCTCCATAGACATTACCGAATAATCGGAATGTAAGAGATACTGGTCTGAACAGAATGGATAATACCTCGATAAAACCGACAGCGATAAAAAGAATTCCAAGTAAACCAAATATCAAAAAATTAACCTGCGTTTTATCAGCTTTATTACCAAACCAATCTTTAATTATAGCCTTTAAACCAGCATATTTAACAATAAAATAAATCCAACATATATTGGCCACCAGGGCTAAAGCTAGTGTCATGTTTAAATCAGCATTACCCGGACGAATTAAAGGTTTTGTGATTTTAAAATGGCTACCATCTTGAATTCCCTGTCCAATTGTACCAACACCGGGAAGCAATCCGCTCCAATTATGGATTAATATGAATATAAAAAGTCCTGATAATAACCAAAAAGAAGGAAAGAATACTTTTTTACCTACAATTGGTTCTAGCATTGTGCGCAGTGAGGTGATTGCAGACTCTACAATTAATTGGCCTTTAGAGGGAATTAAGGACGTCCTGCCAACAAGAAGTTTAACTAAAATGACAATTACAATTGATACAACCCAGCTTGTAACCATAGAATTAGTAACTGGAAATACGCCTAATTTGAATATTTCTTCAGAAACTAAACTAACGCCTTCACCTGAGGCAAACACAGGTAGTGTTGTAAAAAGAAAGAAGAATGGTGTTAGGAGTTTCAAAACAAGATAATTACTATAAGTTTTGTTTAACCAAGGTCAACGAGGTTTTTACATATAAGCTAAAATTACTTTTCTTATAAATGGTAGCACAGCATAGAAACAACAAAACATAAGTGTAGGTTTATGCGGGATGCGAGATCAGCCCCATAAGCTAAACTTATAGCAAGTTAGCTGACAAACTTGAAAAGTTTGGTAAGAGTTCCTGGAAATAACTACTGTGTTCCAGTGGCCAATCATGATTTGATAACTCCCACGAATCAGAATTATGGATTTGTGTCTTAGTCCATTCAAAATATTCATCATGGTCAGTTCTAAAAAATAACCTGCTTTTAGAATGAGTATGAAGTTTAAGCAATTTAAGAAAGGAGTCTTGTATTAATCTTCTTTTATGATGTTTCTTTTTGGGCCATGGATCCGGAAAAAAAACGAATACATTGTTAAATACCAATTCTTTGGGTTTGTAATTAATAAACTCGCATGCCTCCGCTTTCAAAAAGAACAAATTAGTATTTTTAGCATTTTCTTTTTTTAGGGTCGCTTTTGCGATTCGTTTTGAAATTAAGTCAATACCGATACAGATTTTTGTTTTGTTTTGTTGAGCATACTCATTTATCCAATGCCCGTGCCCACAACCAATCTCTAAATCAATTGCGTGCTTGTTGGCTGCATTTACAAGTGGGGTGATCTGTTTAGAGAAAAACTCCTTCACCCTACCCTCTCGCTCTTTCTGAAGGGAAAAAGTTTTAAGAAAGTAATCCATTTTATATCAATTGGTATTTGATTTAGCCAAGAGTATCATTAGGACGCTTATGTCGGAGGGATTAACGCCAGATATTCTGTTTGCTTGTGCAAGTGTCTCAGGTTTGATTACAGAAAGTTTTTCTGCACTTTCAATTCGTAAGCCTGGAATATCTTTAAAACTGAAATTCTTAGGGATTTTAATACGTTCTGAATCTTTCATTCTTTCAATGTTTTTCAGTTCTCGTAATAAATACCCCTCATATTTAACACGATAGAGAATTTCAGATCTAGTTTCTTTATGAAGTTTTCTGAAATCTTCGGGTAGTTTGGTTTCGTCTTCCCCTCTTTTAATTAAGTCTGCGTAGGTGTCATTAGCGTGTACCTTTTCTGTTCTTATTCGCTTTACCCAATCATTTACAACCAAAGATTTTGAAAGAATAGCTTGTTTTCTGTTTTGTGAGACTAAGTTAAGGATTTGTAATTTTGGAATATATCTTAATTCAGAACTAGTATGGTTGAAGAGTAGTCTATACTCCGCCCGACTTGTAAACATACGATAGGGCTCAGTCGTTCCTTTTGTAACTAAATCATCTATGAGCACTCCAATGTAACCCTCATCTCTACCAAATATTACAGGATTTTCATTCAATGCTTTTCTTGCACTGTTAATTCCTGCTACAAGACCTTGTGCAGCAGCTTCTTCATAACCCGATGTACCATTGATCTGACCGGCAAAGAATAAAGATTCGATTTTTAATGACTCGAGGGATCTTGCTAGTTGGGTTGGATTTGCGTAGTCATACTCAACCGCGTAGGCAGGTCTAATTATAACTGCCTTTTCAAGGCCCGGTATTGATTGAACTACATGATTTTGTACATCAAAAGGCAAACTAGTAGAAAGTCCGTTGACATACCATTCATCAGTATTAATTCCTTCTGGCTCAAGATAGATTCGATGACCTTCTTTTTCGCCAAATCGAACAATTTTATCCTCTACACTCGGACAATATCTTGGACCGGTTCCTGATATGTCACCTTTATAGAGAGGAGATAAATGAAGGTTGTTCTTAATGATCTCTGCAGTTTGAGATGTGGTACGTGTAGTGTAACACTGGACGGCGGGAAGCTGCTCTGCTTGTTCCATGTGGAACCATCTCCCTTTTTGTTCCACGTGGAACATTTCTTCTTTATTGCGGGTGTCATAAAACGAAAATTTAGTAGGCTCTTTATCGCCATACTGTATTTCTGTTTTCTCGAAGTTAATGGAACGGCCAAGTAGCCGCGGGGGGGTTCCAGTCTTAAACCGATTGAGTTCAATTCCGTATTTTGCAAAGTCGGCAGATAATCCCTTTGCTACATGATCTCCAAGTCTTCCGCCCTCTGCTTTTTCTTTTCCAACATGCATTAGTGCTCTCAAGAAAGTGCCGGTCGTAACCACAATTGCTTTTCCATAAAAGTTTATGCCAAGTGTTGTTTTGACGCCAATACATTTACCTTTTTCGATGATTAAGCCGTCGACTATGCTTTGAAATGTTGTAATGTTCTCATTTAGTTCGAGAACATGTTTCATTCTCAGTTGGTACGCTTTTTTATCACACTGTGCACGAGGGGCTTGTACAGCCGGTCCTTTTGAGGAATTAAGTAATTTGAACTGAATTGCCGATAGGTCAGTGTTTAGTGCCATTTCACCACCTAGGGCGTCAATTTCTCTTACGATTTGCCCCTTCGCTTGTCCCCCAATTGCGGGATTACAACTCATTTGAGCGACAGTATCGAGGTTTCCTGTTAAAATAAGAACTTCAGCACCACACCTAGATGCTGCTAAGGCTGCTTCGCAACCAGCATGACCTGCACCACAAACAATTACATCATAGGGGTTTAGCTCATCTGTTTTCAATCCGAAATTCATTTTCCGATACAGAAATTTTTAAATAACTGGTCTAGCATATCTTCATTATCAGTACGTCCGACAATATGGTTAATACATTCAATTGATAATTTGAGTTCCTGTAATATGATTTCTTCATTAATGGAGGATGAAATCAGTGATATTACTTCATCTAAATGAGATAGTGCTTTTACAAGGTGATTAGACTGTCTTTTACTTACTAAAATATCACTTGTTGGGTTTATCTTAAACTTTTCATTCAATACTTTTTCTATTACGGAAATAATATTTATGGAACAATCATCATTATTCATCGAGGTCGTGATTATTTTTGAGTTTAGAGGATAATCATGAGAAGAGAGCTTTCGGTTTAGATCAATTTTATTTTCTACAACTATTATAGTTTTCGATTTAATTTCGTTTTGGATGCTATTATAAAATTCAGAAGGGTAGGGGAGTGACGAATCAAATACCAATAGAACAATAGCCGAATCGTTTATAAGTTGAATAGAATTCTGTATCCCGAGTTGTTCAACTTCAGAGATTGTTTTTCGGATCCCTGCAGTGTCAAATAATTCAATCTTGTATCCTCCAATATTTAATTCCTTTGATAGATAATCTCGTGTTGTACCAGAGTCCTTGCTTACCAATGCACGATTTTCGTGAACAAGTTTATTAAACAAGGTGCTTTTACCTACATTGGGAGGACCTATTAGAGAAATTTTAATACCTTGGGATAATGTTGATTTAATATTCGTCGAGTTGATTAGTTGAGTCATCGAAGTTTTAAGAGGCTCCACAACTGCTAATATCTCACCAACATCTTTTTCTTTTATTTCATCTTCAGGAAAATCTATACTGGCTTCGAATTGAGCCTGTAAATTAATGATTCCAGACTGAATAATATGCAGACGTTTACTTAAACTTCCTCTCAGTTGATGATTGGCAATTTCAATCTCAATTTCACTGTTGGCTGAAATTAACTCCGCAACTGCTTCTGCTTGGGAAAGGTCTATTTTCCCATTTAAAAATGCTCTTTTGGTGTATTCTCCAGGTTCAGCAAGCCTGCATTTTCTTTTGATCAGGTCATCTAAAATCTGATTAGCAATCAACGGGTTTCCATGAAAGGTAAGTTCTAAAGTTTCTTCTCCAGTGTAAGATTTACCGTTTTCAAAATATATGACTAAAACTTGATCAACGATCTTACCTTTGATAGATAGATAGTTTTTTAGAATTGCTTTCCTTGGGGTAGGGGAAACAATATTAAATATATCGTTGCAAAGGCTTTTGCTTAAATTACCGCTTACTCTAACTATACCCAATGCAGACTCTCCCGCGATTGTAGCAAGAGATACAATTGTATCACCCTCTGTCACAACTCTTTAGGGGATTATTCTGAGTCCTCGTCGTTATTCTGTGCTAAGACAGAACCGACGGTTACCTCAACCTTTTCTAGTATCGCAGTTGTGATTTCATTCATCAATTTTTCATCTTCTGCAAGGGTTTGTTTGGCAGCTTCACGACCTTGGCCTATCAAGTCTCCTTTGTAGGAAATCCAAGCTCCTTTTTTTGTCAAAATTTCATGCTCAATTCCAAGATCTAACACAGAACCTGTTCGGGAAATGCCCTCGCTGTACATGATATCAAATTCACATGCCGTAAAGGGTGGAGCAATTTTGTTTTTAACAATTTTTACCCTCGTCCTGTTGCCTACTACGGTTCCGTTCGATTCTTTGATTTGACCTATTCTTCGGATGTCCATTCTGATGGAACAGAAGAATTTTAATGCTCTACCACCTGGAGTAGTCTCTGGACTGCCAAACATAACTCCTATCTTTTCCCGAATTTGATTTGTAAAAATACAAACACAGTTGGTTTTAGAAATGGCTGCGGTTAGGCGTCGCATCGCTTGACTCATCATACGAGCTTGTAAACCGACTGTAGCATCGCCCATTTGTCCATCAAGTTCCTGCCTTGATACTAACGCTGCTACTGAGTCTAAGACAATTACATCAATCGCTCCTGACCGAATGAGGGTTTCAGTAATATTGAGTGCATCTTCACCACTTTCTGGTTGTGAAACCATAAGATTATCGAGGTCTACACCAACTATCTTAGCGTATCTAGGGTCTAATGCATGTTCAACATCAACAAATACAGCATTTCCACCATTTCTTTGTGCTTCTGCGATAACACTTAAGCAAAAGGTTGTTTTACCGGATGATTCTGGGCCATATATTTCCACAATTCTACCTCTGGGTAATCCACCGGCACCTAACGATAGGTCAACCGCTAATGATCCAGTTGAGATAACCGAAACATTCATTTTTGTTGCGTCCCCGAGTCTCATGAGGGCACCTTCTCCAAACTTTTTATTAATTCCTTGAAATGCTAAATCAAGGTCTGGGTTTTTGTCTTTTCGTTTATCGGTAGTGTTTTTAGCCATTTTAAATATATGTATATAGTCACAATGATTTTTCAAGAGATAGAATCAAGCTGTTTTAGTAAATTTGTTTATATTTCTTACTGTTTAGTTACAATGAATGCATTTAATATCAATTATTATGAAAGAGTTTGTTTATTTATATTTTTCTTCTTTAAGAATTGAAAAATAGGGTAGGGCACAGTTGTTCAAAATTACGGTTCTACATTACAAAAAACTTAAGATTTAAATGAAATATTCGCACATAATTTGGGATTGGAATGGAACAATAATCAATGATGCATGCATTTGCGTAGAGATAGTAAACGAACTTCTAGAAGAATTTAAATTAAGGCCAGTTACAATTGAAGATTATTTTAACAACTTCAGTTTTCCTGTTAAATCATACTATTCAAGACTTGGTTTACCTATTGACTCAATTAGCTACAAGTCTTTGTCCGAAAAGTTCATAGTAAATTACCGCAAAAAGTTCCCAACTTGTAAGTTGCAAAAGGGTGTTAGGAATTGCTTTCATTATTTCAAAAAAAATTCAATTAAACAAAGTGTTCTTTCCGCTGGAAATCAAATAGATTTGAACGACTTTATATCTTTTCATCTTCTCACTCCATTCTTTGATTTCGCAAGTGGTGTGGATGATGTTTTTGCTCATGGAAAAAAGGAGCTTGCTAAACATCATTTTGACAAAATTGGCTTACCGACCTCTGAGGTTTTACTGATTGGGGATACTTTGCATGATGCGGAGGTTGCGGCTGAATTAGGTCTGAATTGTATATTATTTAGTGGAGGGCATAATTCAAAAGAATTACTTTTGAAATCTTCATGTCCCGTTATTGAGTCTTTTGCAGAAGTAAGTAGTTGGGTTCAAGATTGACCCCAATTTTACTTAGTATATCAATTCTACATTCATGAATCGTGTATTTATCAAGACATACGGCTGCCAAATGAATGAAAGGGACTCGGAAGCTGTTGCGTTTAAGTTGAAGGCTAGAGGTTATGAAATCGTATCAGACGAGGCTATTGCGGATGTTGTTTTGCTTAACACTTGTAGTGTTCGGGATCAGGCAGAACAAAAAGCTATCGGAAAAGCTGGTCACCTTGCTCATCGTAAGAAAAAAAACCAAAAATTTATCTTTGGAGTTATGGGCTGTATGGCTCAAAACAAGGGGGAGGAGTTGTTTGATATACTTCCTGACCTTGATTTGGTTGTAGGGACTCAAAAATTTCATCGTATTCCCGAATATTTAGAGAAAATTACTGGAAGTGCTGAATCAAGACCAACAAATATTATTGATTTAGAAGAGGAGGAGTTTTCGCAGGAAGAAATTCGTGATCATTTAAATACTTCTCAAAATAAAGTGACCGCATTTGTATCAATAATGCAAGGTTGCAATATGAACTGTACTTTTTGCATTGTTCCAAAAACAAGAGGAAAAGAAAGGTACAGAAGTATTGAGAGTATTACGAAAGAGGTGCAAGGCTTAGTAGAACGGGGTGTTCGTGAAGTTACTCTTCTTGGTCAAATTGTGAACGCGTACGGACGAGGTTTTTTGCCTCGTATAGACAACAAATCTCCATTTGTTCAATTACTTGAAAAATTGAATGAAATTGATGGCTTATATCGTATTCGTTTTACTTCTCCTCACCCAACAAGCTTTGGTGATGATTTGATCGAATGTTTTGCGAGCTTACCAAAACTGTGTGAGCATGCACACTTACCCATGCAGAGTGGTTCAGATCGAATTTTAAAATTGATGAATCGCCCTTACAGCATAAAAAGATTCTTGGACATTACTAAAAAATTACGAACTGCACATTCTAAAATGAGAATCAGTACAGATGTTATATTGGGCTTTCCTGGTGAAAGTGACGAAGATTATGCTTTAACAAAGTCGGCATTTATTGAAGCTGCTTTTGAAATGGCTTATATTTTTAAATACAGCGAAAGATCCGGAACTCCTGCAGTTGAATTATCTGATTCTGTACCAAAGGATGTGAAGGAAATCCGAAATCAAGACTTACTTTCCCAACTTGAAAAACAGTCCTACGCATCAAATTCTATCAGTATAGGAAAAAAATATGAAGTCCTTGTTGAGGGAAAAGCAAAAAGAGGGAAAAGTATGCTAATCGGACGATCAAGGTGTAATAGAAGGGTAGTATTTGAAGGGAATCAGGCTTTAGCAGGTAAGTTACTAGATATTGAAATTAAGGATGTAAGTGCAACCACTCTAATTGGGAAAAACTGTCTATGAATTTATATTATTTTACTTTAACAACTGCATTAATGATCGGTACTATGGGAATTTTTCTTTGCATAAAGCCGGAAAAAACATTGGGATTTGCTCACGGCTTAATGAGATCCCAAAAAGCCGCAATCCTTTTTCTCTTGATTGGGTTAATTTGGTTTTTGTTTAAGCATGTTCAAAATCTGGGGGAAGCAGAATTTGGCGACTACAAATATGTCATTGGATTTATTGCCACAGGGGTTGCACTCTCTTCCTACTTTTTCATTAATGATTTCTTGTCCGTACGAGCCTTTTGCATACTAGCATTATTGTATTCTAGAGAGGTATTAGACGCCGCATTTCTACAAGAACCTCAGTCCAGACTTTTCTTAGTATCTGCAATTTATTTTATTATTATTCTATCGCTCTATTTTGGAGCTTGGCCCTATCGATTGAGAGATTTAATTAAACATTTCAACGCCAACTCAAAAAAAGTGACCTTATTGGGTGCGATTATATTTATTTATGCACTGCTATTAATTGTAGTTTCGTTCAATTATTGAGAGTATCAAATTATGAATAGTATTGCTCTAGTAATTTCAGGCCCTGCTGGAGTCGGAAAGACTACTTTGTGCGAAAGATTATTATCGGATCTTGAGACTGAATTATCACGGGTAATTACTGTAACAACAAGATTACCAAGAAAGGGAGAAATTGAGGGCAAGGATTATCTTTTTATTTCGAAATTGGAATTCGAAGAATTAATTCTTGCCGATGCCTTTATCGAATATGCTCAAATACATGCTAATTACTACGGTAGCTTAAAGAAAACATTTCTTGATCTTTTTAAAAAAGATCAAAATGTTCTATTGAACATTGATGTTCAAGGAGTCTCTTCACTAAAAAAAATAGAAAATAGTTATACATTCCTCAAAAATCGAATAGTAAGCGTTTTTATTATGCCTAAATCGTTAAACGAGTTAAGGGAAAGATTAAAATCGAGAGATTTGGATACTTTCGATGAAATTGAACGAAGATTAACGACTGCAGCGGATGAAATTAAGCATAATCAAATCTTTGATTACACCATAGAATCAAGTACAAAGGACGAAGATTATAAAAGACTGTTAGAAATCTATAACCTACATTCAGATAAAGTGTAAAGTTTCGAACTAAGCTTCCATTTCAGGACGACTAGGATGGAGCCAGTCGAGATGAAAAAATTGACCCCGTTCTTCATCTATTCTTTCATAGGTATGAGCACCAAAGTAATCCCGTTGAGCTTGCAACAGATTTTGTGGAAGTCGTTCAGACCTGTAACTATCGTAATAAGAAAGAGCGGAAGAAAAAGTTGGGACTGGTATACCGGATTCAACGGCAAGACTAATTACTTTTCTCCAATTAGGTTGATAAATGCTTAAGCATTCTTTGAAATAATTATCTAAAAGGAGGTTAGCAAGATTAGGATCTTTTTCATATGCTTCGGTAATCTTCTGTAGGAAAGCCGCTCTAATTATGCATCCACCTCTCCATATTTTAGCGATTTCACCAAAGTTGAGATCCCAATTATATTCTTTTTGAGCTTCTCGCATGAGTTGAAAGCCTTGGGCGTAAGAACAAATTTTTGAGCAGTAAAGAGCGTCTCTAATTGCTGATACAATAACTTGTTTATTATCAGATTTTACTTTGACGATTGGTCCAGTTAAGATCTTTGCTGCTGCGGTCCTTTCTTCCTTGATCGCACTAAGGCACCTTGCGAAAACTGCTTCTGACACAGTAGGGGCAGGTACTCCCATATCAAGAGCATTAACAGAAGTCCATTTTCCTGTTCCTTTTTGTCCTGCGGTGTCCATGACAATATCAACGAATGGTTTGTCTGTACGAGGGTCATTTTGCTTGAGAATATCCCCAGTAATTTCAATGAGGAATGAATCGAGTTCTCCCTTATTCCATTCATTAAAAATATCACCAATTTCAGGGGGAGTTAAATCCACAATTGAAGACATTAAATGGTACGCTTCGCAAATCATTTGCATATCACCATATTCGATTCCGTTATGGACCATTTTAACATAGTGCCCCGCTCCATCATTCCCAATATAGGCGGAGCATGGTACACCGCCTTGGATAGGTTTTCCAGGAACTGCTCCCTCTAAAGGTTTTCCGTTAATAGGATTTACTTTTGCAGATATCGAATCCCAAATAGGCTTTATCAAACTCCATGCTTCCGGAGAACCGCCTGGCATTAATGATGGCCCAAATCGCGCTCCCTCTTCGCCGCCGCTCACTCCAGAGCCAACAAAGAAAATATTTTTTTCCTTGAGCATTTTTTCTCTTTCGATGGTATCGGTCCACTTCGCATTTCCACCATCAATAATTACATCACCCTCTTGCAGAAGAGGGACAAGAGATTCAATAACAGAATCGGTCGGATGACCTGCTTGAACCATTATGATAATCTTCTTGGGGCTTTGCAGAGAATCTACAAAAGACTCAATGGTACTGAAGCCCGTTAAATTAGGAAGATTCTTACCATTGCTGGCCAGAAAATTTTCTGTTTTGGAAAAAGTCCTGTTAAATACAGAAATTTTATAGTCATGATCCGCAATGTTAAGAGCCAAATTTTGCCCCATTACTGCCAATCCAATAAGCCCAATATCTGAAGTTGAATCTGTCATTTATATGTCCTTAAACTTCTATCCCTCAGATCGCGAGAAAAAACATAAACTCACTGCCTAGAAAATCAGCTTGCTTGGAACTAACTCTAGATTGGTGATGCGACCGGAAATTTATCTTTAAATGGAAGTGATTCCTCTTCCACAGCATCTGGATTTGAAAAAATTCGGGTTGGATTAGTGTAGAGTGGATTTATGTTAAACTTTCGCATTAAAAAGAGCATATCTTGTGAACTCGTTTGAATGGCTTTGACTGCCATCGAACTGTTAGCTTTTACCGCAGCCTCGTCGTTTGTTTTTTTGATAGCAGATTTAATCGCCATCGATGATTTGAGTTCAACGATATCGGCAATCGCACTGTCGTATCCTAGGGCAAGTGAGGCCCCTACTGTCGCCCCTTCCGAAGTTCCTTGATAAATTGCTTGTTTAATAATGAGACCATCTTCTCCTGATTCAATTCCTCCCGTAATCGCACCATAGGTGGACCCGTAGCTAACCGCTTCTGCGGCAGCAATTGTTTCGAAGTCGTATGTCCTTTTATCGGGCATTGAATCGTTCTTAAGACCAACGACTTGAAATAAGGCACCGTGGGCCGCACCATGAGCCAGTGCTCGTGCAATTTCGATTTCAAATTCTTCTGTCACTCCTTTAGGCTTATCAATTAAGGATAAGTTTTTAGCAGTTATTCCACCTGTTGTTGCTCCTTGTGCCGATTGGTTAATAATGGGTTGAAGTAATGTAGGATAATAAACTGCTAAACCAGTATTTCCAATTAACGAACCTAAGGCAGAACCACTTGCAATATCAAGAATTTCTCTTCTTGAGGTTTTATCATTGGTATCTTTCACGGTAGGATCGTTTTCAATGTACTGACTTGCGGCATTGATTGAACCATTTGCACTTCCTTTTGAGGTCGCTTTTGCTAAATTATTTCGATTGTAAAGTTCCCAACCCTCTTCAAATTCCCATGACTTATCTAATACACTTGCCATCTGTGCACCCATTGCAGATCCAAATGATGCTGATTCTGCTAACCGGTTTAACAAGTGCCCATTTTGTTGACTAATGGATGAAATTATTACTTGAGACGAAATAGCTTGAGACATAGATTCCGCCGCAATTTCAGCAAGTAATAATTCACGATACTCTTCAGTGGAAGAACTGTTGTAAACTGCACTAAGCGTAAGACCGGTAGATAGTGCTTTGGTCACAGCATAGGTAAATAAGCTGTTATCGCCTTCCAATGAAGAGAGGTATTCGATCGCACCTGATATTGTAGACTCTCCTAAAATTTGGGAATAGATTTGGACATTTTCTGCTGAAAGCGGAGTGGGTCCATTGTTAAAAAAACCATCCGCCAGTCCTTTTGCCGTATATTCGAGTAACCGCGTTTTTTCAGTATCAAACTTCATAAAAGATTCGGTTCCACCGAATGACATTTCCTGACTTGCTACTTTCCTGGAGGGATCTACGGGAGTAATGGAGGGTTGTAGTCCATTTGTCTTAATTGTGGAGTCATTAATTATCTGTAATATGCTTGAAGTAGTTGCTTTTGATGCCAGTTTTTTTAATTCATTCTTATCTGCTGATATGTTGGCTTCGGAAATCGACTCCATAAGGGTAATCGATAATTCTTTAGACCAACTTGGAATGTTTCCTCCCCAAGAATCAACCTTATTAGGAATTAAATTTCTAAAGATAATTCTAGGTAAATTAGGAATTACTTTCAATAAATCGTCACCTTTGGATTCACTAGAATTCAGGAATGCAATCACACTAGATTTAATTCCTGCTAGTAAATCTCGGTCGGATAAATTGAAATTATTTTTATTATCTGAAAGATAGTTTATTGAATATTCTACCGCTTCCGATAAGTTTTCATTAGGAAAACTAGAAAAGGTACTGCTTAAAGAATTAGTCAATGCAGTAATTTCAGGAAGCGAAGACCTGTTCAAATCTATAATTCCTTGAATGGAAGTACCTGCGTTCACACTCAAACGTCTTTGATATGTATTTTGCTTGTGTTCGTTAGAATTGTGAAACTCCTGAAGGTTAATTAGGATCGCGGACTCAACCAAGGCTTTGTCTATACTAGCGCCGTAACATAAATGAGCACAGCAAAGCGATGAAGTGTATAACCAATATTTGGGCAAATGGAATCTTCTAGGCATTAGTGAGGGAGATAACTAAAGTACTGCTAAATTTTGTGAAGTTCAACCCTAATGCATTTTAAATTTTTTTTCTGTTAAAAAAGAATATTTAGCGGATAGTCCAATTACAGACGAAAAGAGTAATAAGCAAATGGGTGTTTGAGATGGAAAATCAACTACTGAATAAGTTAAAAAAACAAGGACACTAATGATCAAAATTTTAGAAGTTTTCGATGTAGATTTTATAAAAATAAAAATTATTATCAGTAAATATGGCAATGAAATCAAAAAACCTACTAATCCAAATTCTGATATTTTTTCCAACCAATCATTGTGACCATATTTGACTAAAGGTGTAAACTGATGATGTGCATTGGAGAGTACGATCGATCGCATAGCACGAACTTCACTAGACTGGTAAATTGGGTTAACAACGCTGTAGGAATTAAAACCAAACCCCAAGAGTGGTTTGTGAGAAATTTGGCCACATAGATCCCTCCAAAGCAAAATTCTTAAAGGTAATTTCCCGTACTTTAAATCATTAATTTGTGTTTTGAAATTAGTGAGCATTTCGCTTTGAGAATCCTTATGCAATTTATTCATGAAAATAAAAAGTAAAAAAATAAAAGCGGTACAACAGCAGGATAACAGTATCAAACTCTTTAGTCTTTTGATGTTCGAGAACCTGAGTACAAATAAAATGATTATAAAAAAAGAAAATACCAACAATAATGAACCGGATCGAGAGCCAGAAAGGGGTATTGAGATAATCGTAAAACTTAAGCTTACAAATAAGAGATAAGGTTGGAACATTCGGAGAGATTGGTTTCCGTATTTCCTCCACTTATGAATCAAGAGTGCAGTTGTGATATAAATATTAATAAGAGCAAATGCACACCAATGATTTTTATAGGTAAATGTAGAGAAATAATATCGTGGTTCTGGGGCATCCCATATGCCAAGAATTTCTAAAACAGTCTCGGATGGAATATAGTTAAGTTTTTGCCAAATTCCGACAATGGCAAGTAATCCAGTATTGAGTGAAAAGATTAGTAATATTCTTCTAATAATTATTCTTTTATTGCATAAGTAAAAAAATATTAAGCCCATGGTAAGTTGGCAAATCTTATGCAGGAATTGAACATAGGTACTTTTGTCACTAATTGTTAAAGTAGGCAGGAGTGGGTAGGGGGATAGTGTAATTAAATTCTCGTAATCGGTGATCAGCTCGGCTGATGCAGTGATACTATTTGGAAACTTGTCATGGTAACGATTTTTAAAATCAAAAAACACTGTATGGGATAAGGAAGGGTTCGTTTTTGAGAGAACCATAATATTTTTGAAAGATTCCGACACCATGACAATTTTTTCTATATTGGTCTCTTGCGCCAGTGAATTCTCGATTCCTAATTCAGCCCAGTCTTTATTATTAGGTACTTTATAGGTTGGATTGTGGTACGAAATTAAAAATTGGATTATTACTAGTGCTATTGGAATAAAACTTACTAATGAATGACTCAGTGTCTTATTTCGTACTAATAAAAAAATAAAAGAAATTGTCACCGTAGCATCTACAGTAAACAATATCCAATCACCTGCTAAACCCGCTTTTGCCCAAGAGACTAGAAGTAATATGCAAGTCAGTAGATATAATAAGGTTTTATTCATACCGAATTTAAATTTTTATGTAGTAGAAAATTAAGCACGAATATATTGACAAAGTTTTAATAATTTATTGTCATGAAATTGTACTTGTACTCCGTTTTGCGCAATTCAAATTACTTCAAGATAACACTTCAGTTAGTAATAATACTTACTACACTTTGCGTTGATTTATCCGCATTGATAGAAGGAGATTTTGGGAAAATTGATGGTACCGCAACTTTAAGTGGAGAGTATGATTCCAGAGTTTTTGGTATTTCATCCACCTCTTTTCAAGGTGCAAAGGCTTCGAGCAGTCCCTTGATTTCATCCAACGAATTAAAAAGTGAAGATGATTTTATAATTCGTTTCTCTCCTGCATTGCATTTCACTAAAAAGCTTAAATGGTTTTCATTTACTGGAACCGCTGGTATCGAGTTTGCTCAATTTATTAAAAATGATGATAAAAGTTACACGCAACCAATTACCACTTTTTCAATTGATTTTGATGATACACTTTCCAAGAAAAAACGAGTCTCCAATAATGCCAAGATTCGCTTTGATGCCACATTCGATATTGGCCAAAATATCGGTGCAAGCATATTGGAACAGGATTTAGTTTCCTATACCTATTTTGTCGCGGGTCTTAATTTAAGGTACAATCATAGCCCTAAATTTGGCCTTGGAGCGAGTACTTCATACAACCTCAAGCATTACCAAACTGGATCTACACAAACCCGTGTTTATCAAGACATTGCTACACTTCCATTATCACTCCGGGCCTTCTACATCTACTCCGAGAAATTGGATTTTTATACAGATTATACATTTTCAAGAACCCAAGATGATCAAGCGAATTCTCACTCTTTGACAGACAGCCAATCTCATTCAATTTCATTCGGTGCTCAGGGAGATTATTCCTCCAAGTTATCTGGTAATGCTAATGTAGGTTATTCGGTACAAAATTATGATAACAGTAATGTTTCAAAACAAGATAATTTAGTTACTGGTGTTGGACTAGATTGGAAGTACAATTCTAAAACTTCATTTAATTTTAATTTAAACCGAGCTTTTTCACCATCCGCTCAAGGTTTCTCTACATTTAGCACAATGGTTCGACTGAGTGCGACTCACCGGTTAACTGAAGATATTAGTTCGACTGCCTATTTTTCTGTTGGTAAGGTGGAATATACCTATCCACCGAGTGGGCAAACCGCTCGGGATTCTTCTTCTCTCAATAATTACGGTGTCGGTATCAATTTGAGTAAACAAATTTCAGAAAGAATCTCAGCAGGAACTAGTTACGACTATACCTTTGTGGACAGGGCCTCCGAAAGTTATGGTAGACATTTATTACGGGCAGACGTAACGGGAAGATTCTAATTGTATGAAGCCTTTTTTTCTTCAAACAATTTGGTTTGTGTCGTTATTAAGTATTATGTCCCTGGATACGATTTCTGCTCAGCAGAAATTTAATAATGACCCTTCGATTTTAAAAGATCCTACTGGGTACAAAATTAGGACTGGTGATAGAATCCGAATTTCAGTTCGAGGAGAATCGGAAACAAATGTTGAGGCATTGATTGATCGTGATGGAAAAGTAAGAGCTGCTTACTTAGGCGAATTAAAAGTTTCTGGCTCAAGCACAAAACAAGTCGAGGCACTAATCACAAAGGAGTATAAGCGAAGTTTAATCTATAAAAAACCTATTGTTAGCGTATATGTACTTAAATATTCTGATAGGGTAGTTTTTTTATCTGGGTCAATTAATAGAAAAGGACCCTATGTTTTACCTCCTGAGGTTGAAGCAATGAATGTGGTCGAGGTTATTGCCCGGGCAGGTGGGTTTACAGATATTGCTCGTAAAGATAAAATTTTTATAACAAGAACTTTTTACAACGAACGGGGTGAAGTGAAAGATACAAAAACTTATGAGGTTAATGTAGAAGCATTAAGTACAGGGTCATTAGACCGAGATTCTTCGAAGAGATTTTGGATTTATCCGGGCGACCGTATTGAAGTACCTGAAAGGTTATTTTAATGGACGAAGAATTTAATAGTTTAGATTCCAGCACTCCAAACCGCAAGGTTAGTAAAACAAAAGGTATCGGCGAATTTCTATTAGTTATTCGTGATAGATGGTTGCTTGCTGTGGCACTAGCTTTGCCATTCTCACTTGGGTATGTTTATGTTAAGTTCCAGGATACAGAATTTTTCCAATCCTCCTCCTCTTTCAGGTTAATTCCTCCCCCAGCAGTTCTTAATTTGCAAAAAGTGGATCGCGATACTCAAGTTCAGGGACTGGTTGCTAAGCATACCGAAGGACTTAATAGTCAAGAGCTTCGAGCAAGTGTAATACAAAAAATCTCCGATAACCCTGAATCTAAGTCAATCATGCTTGCTCCCTATTTAAGGGACGGTATGCCCGTGGGAATAGAAGCGACTGTTTCTTATTCGATTTCAGTTACCCCACCATCAGATGGTCGACCTCGTTTTATAATATCCTCAACTTCTAGAAGCCCAAAGGGTGCAATGTTAATAGCTGACATCGTACAGTCTGAATATGAAAAAATCCATAAGAGTCGTAAAAGTCAACAAGTCGAATCAGTACGAAACTTGTTAGAGAATTTACTCAAACAAAGCATTTTACAAGAGCAAAGCCTTGGTGATGAAATGGCGACCTATAAGAAAGAAAAGAACTTGCCTTTTATTGAGGATGAGAAAAAAAATAGTTCCGTAAGAAAAGGCCAATATTCAGCTGAGATAACTACATCGAAACTTGAGCAAATAAAAATTGATTCATTACTTAGGCAAGTTCTTCAAATTCAGGCTAGAATTGGAACTCGTGCGAATACAAGCAAATCTTCGGATATTGATAACGATATCGCGGTAATTAAAGATTTCTTTGAAATTGATGCAATTGAGAGCTTTGGCAATGTTCCAGCACTCCGAAAAACTTTGTATGATTTAGAAAAAACTCGTCAAAGATATGAAGAAGGTAATCCAGGTTACTTAGAGAGGCACCCTAAAATGCTGGAAAATGCGAGAAGCGTACAAGAAGTTAAAAACTCTCTTATTGCTGAGGTAACTGCATCCATTGAAGATCTAAAGGACAAGAGAATACAATTAATTGCGCAAGAAAGGGAATTTCAGCAGGCAATGGGAAAAGTGCAACAACAGTCCATGCAACTTAGTGAAATCGAGGAATGGCTTGTAAATAAGGATAGAGAGTTAGCTGTAGTTCGAACAAGTACAGATCAAATTCAGAGAAGACTGAACGAGGTACGAATTGAACAGGCACTCCCCTCAGAACAAGAAGAACCCCTTCACAAAGAACAATATGCATACTTACCTGGTGCTCCCTTTACTCCCAATAAAGCAAATATAAGAAATACGGGTTTGTATATCTTCTTTGGTCTATTTGTGCTTATTCCTATATGTCTAGAATTTGTAGACAATCGAGTTAAATCACCATTTGATGTCGAGGTTTTCATTGGGAAAGACCTTATTGCAGGAATACCGAAAATATCTGATGTTGAGGAAATCCAGCGGCCATTAATTGTTGGCAATGACTTAGATGATGGGTTAACAGAATCGTTTCGCAGTATGTACAGTAAGATACAAATGAATTCACTTACTGATTATCCCAAAAGTATCCTTATTACTTCAGCCATTCCGAGTGAGGGAAAGAGCTTAATTTCAGCAAATCTTGCTTACAGTTGTGCGAACCACGGTAGAAAAACGATTTTAATTGATTTTGATTTAAGACGACCAGGCTTGCATAAATTTTGTGATTTAGAAAACAAGAAAGGATTAGTTACTCTTATAAACGAAGCATCGACAAATCCAGAAATAATAGAATCTTCTGTCGAGAGTACTGCACACGAAATTCATCCTAATTTATATATATTGCCCTCGGGTGGAAAAACTCGTGCCGCAACTGAAATGCTAGAGCAGAAGGAATTTGATATTGTACATGCGGCATTAAGGAAAAAATTTGATGTGATTATTGTTGATAGTCCTCCTATTGGATTATTTCCAGATTCGTTGGCAATTGCTCGAAAAGTAGACGAAGTTCTTTTTGTAACCCGCTACGGAAAGGTTTCTAGGAAAGTAGCAAAGAATTTAGTGGAAAACTTAGAAGAAACTGGCGTGAATGTACTGGGAGTAGTTTTAAACGATTTACCGCAGAAAAAGACTCCGGGATATTATTATTCTGGTTATTATGGCTACGGCTATTTCCGTTATAAATACTACAATAAATACTATGGTAAGGACAAAGGAGAAGAGGTCTCATTTAAGAACCAAGTCTAGCATTATTACTTCTGAAATTCTTTCATCCTACCATATGAACTTTCAAAATTTGTTAATCAAATAATGGGAAATCAAAATCAATTCGAGTACAAAACAATTTCAATATCTCCGGTTGGAATTAGAATTAAGGGTGACGATATAAGTGAGAAACTAGCTGAGTTGCTTAATAAGAGAAGCAACGAACTAACAAAAGAAAAATGGCGACTGATATCAATTTTACCGTCTTTAAAAAGTGAGGGTGCGGTGGCTAAACTTCTTGTTACATTTGAAAGATTGGTGGAGTAATAATTTAGAATTATAAATACTCAACATTTACCACAATAAAATCGTTTGTGGTAACGACGAAAAAGTCCCTCTTTTTTTTGCAAAATTTAAATTCGAGTGAACTGACGCCCCATTTTGATTCTACGATGTCTTCCCATTTGTACAATCTCCTTTCCCAATTCTGTCCTAATTCTTTATTTTGTGCTAGCACCAAGTATTTGAAACCAACCAAATTATTGAACTGACTATTAGATAAACCGGTTTTTACCTGTAGTAAAATATTACTTTCAAAGTCGTTAAGCCTTCTTTTAGCACTCGACTCAAGTTCTAGCTTATAATTTTCCTGCTTAAGTTTTATGCTCTCAGCTTGGCGACTAAATTGTTGATCAGGGTCCCACTGTTCTTTGCAAGAAGTGATTAATAAGACTGAGGTTAGTAAAAAAATATAGCTTGGATTCATCGATAAACTTTTTAAATGGCATTGAAGATGCTTATTGCATTTGTTGAAACTACCTCATTTATCATTCGCGCATCTGATTGAGCGTCAAGCCTCGAGTCTTTCTGCGTCCTTAGTTTTACCGAAACCAGATTCAGATAATTTCTGCATGCGACTATCTAGGTTTCCAAATGAAGGAACTGAAACCATTCTGGATATTCATACTGTAGGTGCACGTGTTTTTATTACAGTTACGAGATTTTTAAGTTCTCTACGAGAACGAGTTGCGACTTTCCCAAATAATAATTGCCCAGATTCTTTAATTACTCTTGATATTTCTATTTCGGAAATTAGCGGGATGGATCCAATTATGAAAGAAATCCTATCGAGTCAAATTTTCGATATTACAAGTGATTTAAATCATGAGATGAAAGACAATCACTTTTTTTTATTTTTTACGGACTCTCGAAATTGTGTATCTGCTGGAATCTCGAACCCATTTCTAAAATTAAATGAACAATGGATTCGACTTATTAATCGTTCTTATGGCACGGAATTGAATGCCCCGCGTCGAGATACTCAAAAGATTTATTCCGCATCATGAGTCAGTCAGAGTCAAGTAATCAAAATAAGAAAATTTCGCTGCCTAAGTTGCTCCCTAACATTTTCACCACGATTGGGTTATGTTCTGGTTTAACTGGAATTCGTTTTGCGCTCGATGGCAATTGGCAGAATGCAGTATTTTGTATACTTGTTGCCGCATGTTTTGATATGATAGATGGTTTATCTGCAAGATTGCTTAAAGCATTTTCTCCTTTTGGTGCTGAACTTGATAGCCTTGCGGATACAATTAGCTTTGGCGTATCACCTGCCATTATCACTTTTCTTTGGATTCGTGATCCTATTGTATCTACAAATCAAGAATTTCTACTAGAATGGTATTGGATACCTTTTCTTTTTTATTCTGCTTGCAATGCATTCAGGTTGGCCCGATTCAATGTCATGCATATGGGGCAAACGATAGAAAAAGAAAGTAAAAGTTATTTCTTAGGTGTACCTGCACCAGCAGCAGCAGGTCTCGTGTTGATGCCCCTAGGTCTTGATTTTATTTTTGCTCGGTTTGATGTTAGTTTTACAACCTCTTCTTATCCAGTATTGATAATTTGTTGGGTGTTTTTAATTTCTTCATTAATGATCTCGAGGCTACCTACTTTTTCATTCCGAAATGTGAGATTTAATGTTGCTTCCAACCAAGCACTTTTGGTGCTTCTTGCGGTGTGTTTAGGAGTCTCTATTTTTATGAAGGAGACATGGATATTTTTGTTCTCTGTTGGAGTACTTTATTTTCTTAGTATTCCAATTGCTAGTATTGCTTCGAGAAAAGATAATAGTTGAAATTTACGAGATCCCTTCGATCATCCTTATTGCCTGCGAGTGATTATTGTCTAAATCAACCACGATTTCAAAGTGCATCTTAGCTTTTGAAGTATTTTTTAAGTTAAATTCAATCTTTCCCAATTCGAAGTGAGATTCGCAATGCGCCCAGTTATTATTACATGATTTGATTAGCATTCTTTGAGCCTCTTCTATTCTGTTTTCATTAATAAAATATATGGCTAGTTCAAAATAAGATTCAAAATAATCTGGATTTAGTTTTATAGCGGCAGTCAGTATTTCTTCTTCTCTTTGTTTGATTTTTAAGAATTTATTTATTTTGTAATTCTTAATGATAATCTTGGATCGCAACTTTTTTTTCCTAAATGCATTTTTCAAGTGCTTTCTAGCTAGAACGAAGTTAGAAGACTCGCAGTAATGATTCGATTTATTGTATTCATAATTTTCTTCTAGAATAGCATTTTCTGACGCTTTCTTGAGATGCGTTAAAGTTCCTTTGTAATTTTTTTTATGAAAAAGAATTTTTGCAATTTGAAGTAAGCAATTACTTTTCTCGATATTAAAGCTTAAGGCTTCTTTAAAGTATTTCTCCGCTTCGTTTTCATTATTATGTAGGTTTATTACTGCAAGTTGATAGGCGGACTTACCCTTCGTTTCATTAAATTGATAAGATTTATTAAAGTATTGAGAAGCTGTTTTAATTTGTTCCCGCGATAGTTCTAATTTACCAAGGTAATATAATGGAAATCCGGAATGAGGGTTAATTTCTGTAGCAGTTATGAAGAGCTTTTCTGCTTTTTGTAAGTCTGTTTCAGTCAGTAAAATTTGGTCGTTATTATCTGAATCTTGCTGCATGTAAATTCTGGCAAGGTCTATTATTGGTTCAATGTTACAGGGTAATAAATCGATAGATATTTCGAGCAAAAGTATTTTTCTTTTGATTTCAGTTTCATCATTCAATAATTTTGAAAGAGAATAGTGTGTTTCTCCATCTAAGGGGCAAAGATCTACCAGTTTTTCAAGGTAGGGGATGGCTTGATTTTCTTTTTTGGATTGAACTAATGCTTTGTGAGCTAATTTATAAAATTTGACCTGACTAGAATCACAATGGATTGCTTGATCGACAAAGATAATAACTTTCTCGTAATTTTGAGTTTCAAAATATAGTTTAGCCTGTAAGAAAAAAAACGAAGACACTTTATGAGTAGTAGAAAGTGCATGATCAAGAATTTCTTGTGCCTCATTAAAACTTTTCTTTTTTACTAGAATATCACAAAGTTCTATAATAGACGGTAAATGTTGCGGATCATTTCTAATCGCAACTTTTAAATGATAAATTGCCTTTTCTTCAATACTGTCCAAGTCAATTTTTTCTTTTATTTGCTTTGCCTGTTATGGCGTTCTTACGGATAGCTTTATTATTTTTCGCTTGAGGCTCTTTCTCTAATGCCTTTTGTGCTTCTTTATCCATTAATAATATGGCTAAACTATAATGCGCCTTAGGGAAATTGGGATCTAAATTTATTGCCTGTTCAAAATTATACAATGCAGATGAAAACTTCTTTTTTTCATAGAGGAGAATACCTAACCTGTAGAAGGCTTTCGCAAATTTAGGATCGATTCTTATCGCATGCTTAAAGTGTTTTTCTGCCTCATCTAATTTAGGTTCTTTTAGTAAGGTCCCATCATTTGATAGTCGTTCTCCAGTTGTCAGTAGTTTTGCAAACCAATAATGAGAATCTGCCATATCAGACTTTATTTCAATTGCTGTTTCGTAATTCCTAACAGCTTGGTCGTGTTCTGATGGGCTTTTTAGAATTCTTGCTAAATTGAAATAAGCATCCACATAGTTCTGATCTACATCAGTTGCTTTTTGAAAGTGAATTTTTGCTTCATTAATATCACCGTTTTTTTCTGAGTGGTGCGCTAATTCATAATAGGCAAGTGCATACTCGGGATTGATTTCTAAAGCCTTAAAGAAGTGTTTTTTTGCAAGGGTAGGGTCATCATCTTCTTTCAACAACATTGCTAAGTGAAAATGTGCCTCCGAATGAAGAGGGTCAATTAACACCGCTTTTTTGAGGTTTTCTTCTGCTTTTTTCAAATCACCAGTTTGGACCAGAATAACACCGAGTCGAAAATGTGCTAAGGCATTTTCCTGGTGATATTTGAGCGACAGATCATAGTGCGATATTGCTCTTTCAATTTCACTGCTTTCCTCAAAAACATAGGCAATTAGATAATGTGCTTTTGAGTATTCAGGATTGATTTTAAGAGATTTAGTTAAATGTTCTTTTGCTGATGTAAAGTCTTTTTCAGTGCAAAGAATTTTAGCCAAATTGTAATGTGCTTGTGCATGATTCCTGTTGATTTTAATGACGGCGTTGAAGTGTTTTTTTGCTTCAGGAAGGTTTGTTCTGTCTACGATTGTTCCTTCTTTATTAGTTGCTACGCCTCCAGATAGTAATTTCCCCATGGAGTAGTGTGCGTCTACATATTGTTCATCAATATCCAATGCTGTTTCATAGTTTTTTCTAGCATCTTCATAGTCGTCTGCATTGGTTAATAAGGTGGCTTTGTGGTAATATGCCGGTGCATAGTTTTGATTAATTTCGGTAACCTTATCAAAGTTGTTTTTAGCTTCTTCAATGTCATTAATTTGAATTAGTAATAATGCATAATTAAAATAAGCATGTGCATAGTTTGGGTTAATTTCTAGTGAATTAAGAAAATGATTACGTGCATTCTCATGATCGCCATCTGCGGTCAGGGCAATTGCTAATTCGCATTGGGCTTCTGCAAAATCGTTATCAATACTAACAGACTTTTTTAGATGTTTTACTGATTCTTTAATTTCACCTTGTTCCTTGAGGAGCATTCCTAGTTCATAGTATGCTTCTGCGAAATCTGGATTTAGGGCAATTGCTTTTTCTAGGTGGATTTTCGGATTCATTGCGAGTGTACTCCAGTGCTATTTACTTGTCATTACCCACACGCCATTCCAATCTCCTTTAGGTGGGTTTTTTTTCATATGTTCGCAACGGTCTAAATATAATTGGGCTGCCTTATCCTGGGGATTAATTTTTTGAACATTCTTAAATAGTTTAACTGCTTGATCCCATTTCCCTTCGTTCCAAGATCGGTATCCGTCATTAAATATACCGAGGGCATCGACCAAGTTTGGGTAAGATTTCTCATTATGAAAATCAAGTACTTCGTGTATCCCAACTGGTTCTGTTTTTCCTTTAACAATAACGTAGTCCACTTGTCGGGTCCGATATGTTGCCTTCACTGCTTTGTGGGTATATTCGCTAATCAAGATATGTGCACCGTATTGCTTGCAGGCACTTTCAATTCTTGCAGCGAGGTTCACTCCATCTCCAATGACCGTGTAGTCCATCCTCTTAGGTGACCCGATATTACCTGACACTATCGAATCTGTGTTTATCCCCATCCCATGATCTATGGGCATTTTGCCCTCCGATGAACGCTTATCATTAAAGACATTCAAGTCGGTCATCATTCGAATAGCGGCTCGAACTGCTCTATCTGGGTCGTCATCGTGGGGAACAGGAGTGCCAAAAATGCACATCATCGCATCTCCAATAAATTTATCCAACATCCCGCCCTCGTCAGTTATACAGTCCACCATAATTGTAAAGTAATCATTTAGTAGCTTCACCGTTCCTTGAGCTCCGAGTTCCTCAGTAATCGTAGTAAAACTTCTTACGTCAGAAAATAGTACTGTTCCAACGCTTTGCTTTCCCCCCATTATATCATCGCCGTCCCCGGCAGCCATAAGCTGATCGGCTAATTCAGGGTCCATATATCGCGACATAGTAGACTTCATTCTTTTCTCGGAACTGATGTCTTCAATCATTAGCATAGTTCCTAAGTTTTCATTTTTTTGGCCCAGTAGTGGCATTAAGGAGATATTTACAGAAAGTTTTTCCCCTTCCATAGATAATTCTGCATCCAAAAAATCTTCCTGTTCTTCGACTAATTCTAATTTCTTTAGCAACCAATCATTAGCTCCATTAAAAATTTCTTTTATAGGTTTTTCTAATATTTCTGATAAAATGGGGACTTTTAGAATTCGTAAACCAGCACTGTTGCAAGTTTTGATTACTCCATGTTCATCTAGAGTTAACACCGCATCGTGCATGCTTGAAAGAATACTCTCGGAATAATTTTTTTGATTTTGGACATCATCGAAAAGTTTCGCATTCTCAATCCCCATCGATATCTGAGAAGTGAAAGCAGCTAATCGTTTTTCGTCTTCAGAATTAAATGCCCCTCCTCTTTTATTTAGAACCTGGCTAACCCCTATTGTTTTTCCCTCTTTGTTGAGCACTGGCATGCAGAGAATGGAACGAGTGAAAAAACCAGTTTGCTTGTCAAAGCTTGGATTAAAACGCAAGTCGGCGTATGCGTGCGGAATATTTACTGGTTTTGCGGATGTAAACACAGTCCCAGCAATACCTAAATGGTTGGGAAACTTAATAACTGACTTTTCATCAAGACCTTCGCCGACTTCAGTATATAATTCGTTTGTTTTCTCATCATTTATAAATAAAGTTGCCCTTTCGCAATCGAGCATCGTTGAGATAGTTGTGATGATTTTCTGGAGTAGGGGAGTAAGTTCTAATTCAGAGGAAACTTGAGACACTACATCTAGAAATTCTAACTCCTGCTTTCGAGCGGCTTCGATTTGTTCAACGATAATATTTCCTTGAATTGCAATTGCAGCCTGTTCGGTCATCGCTTCCAGCAGGTCAAGGTCGTCCTGTTCAAATTCCCCATCGATTTTGTTCAGAATTTGGGAAACACCAATTTCTTCACCTGACACAGTTCGCAGAGGAGCACAAAGAATACTTTTCGTTCTAAATCCTGTTCTTACATCAACCGCCTTGTTAAATCGGTCATCTTTGTAGGCATCATGTATAATCGCACCTTTATTTTGTGTGAAAACCCACCCCGCGACACCTTTTGTGTTAAGGATTCTAATCTCTCTGCGAAAACTGCCTTGAGCAATTCTGGAATACAATTCTCCGGTTGCAGCATCATTTAAAAAAATGGTACCTCTTTCTGCGCCGATAGTAGTAGTCGTTATCTTAACTAGAGTTTCGAGTGCCTCGTCTAAGCTTTTCGTTTTTGCAAGGTCAGTTGTGACCTGCAATAGCATGTCAGAAAATCTGGCTGTCCTTTTTGACTTTGGATGTGATTGTTTCTCAGTATTTTTATCTTTATCTTGCATTTTTATCCTCTAATTCAGCCCGTAGTTCAATGATTGTTGCCTGCAGATCTTTAAATTCCATTGTTTTGATTTGGTTTTCTTTCTGCAAATTTTCTTCATGTAAATTCTTTTTTAAGTCAATTTCATCCCTCAATGCATTAACCATGCTCTTAAAGTGATTGATTTCTCGTTGTTGTGTCGAGACAGCTTTTTGTATGTCATCTTCTTTACTTATTTCAAGTTTTTCTATTTCTGATCTTAGTGAAGTTATATTTTCTCTCAATTGTTTAATTTCACTTGCGGCCAATGCGATGTTTCTTTGATTTTTATCTTCTTTCTTTTGTCTAAATTCGTCGATTTGGGTACGCAAAGATAATACAGAAGACTTTAGAAGTTCATTTTCTTTGTTACTAGAAAAAACTGCCTTTTGTATAGATTCTTCTTTTTCAATACTCTTTGCATCTAATTCATCCCTTAATTGCGAAATATTGGCTTTTAAAAGCTTAACCTCGCTTTCCTTGGCAGCAACCGCCTGCTGAACAGCATCCTGTTTATCAAAAGTCAGTTTATCAATTTTATCCCTGCCTAGTGCGACGCTTTCTCTCAGCGTTTTTAATTCGATGGAAAACGAAGTTTCTACTTTTTGAACAATTTCGATTTCATTATATTGTGCGTTTTCAAGTTCGCATCTTAAGTTTTTAATTGTATTTTTAAGTGAAGAGATTTCAGCTTCCGACCTTTGATGAGTCCTTTGAATCTTATCATCAGACCTAGATTTTGAGAATTCAAGTTGCTCGCGTAAACTCTGTAACGAATTTTTTAATTGGCTGATCTCGTTAAGAGAACTTGAGTAGGCATTTTGTACATTTTCTTCTTCTTTGATCTGTGCCTTATCTAGTTCATCGCGCAAAGAAGAACTTAATTCCTTAAGGGAACGAATTTCGTTTTCTTTTGTAGCAATTGCTCTTTGAACATCCGCCGCTGTATCTAAGCGTGCTTTCTCCAGTTGATTCCTTAATGTAACTAAGGAATCTTTTAATTGATTAATTTCTAGATTAGATAATGAGATCGCTTCTTGAACCGATTGATCCTTTTCAATCATACTCTTCTCTAGTTCTTCCCGTAGCTCTGTAACAGTTCTTTGAAGAGACCTTGATAGAGTATTGGCTGCCGCAGTTGCTTTCTGAATTTTATCTTCTTCCCTTGCCTTTGCATTTTCTAAGTTACTACGAACCATCGATAATGAATTCTTTAATTGTTGAATTTCACTCTGGGCCGTGGATACCGCAAGTTGAACAGATTCATCTTTTTCAATTATCACCCTTTCCAGTTCTTCTCTAATTTCTGAAATCGTTTTTTTTAATGAACTAATTTCTGTATGGGCAGTGGCTCTTGATTTTTGAATTCGATCCTCTTCTCTTGCTTTTGAGAGTTCTAGATTGTCCCGAGATAAAGAAAGAGATGCCCTGAGTTGGCGAATTTCATCCTGACCAACTGCTACCGCTTTTTGAACACTTACAGCTTCTTTTGAAATGGTGTTTTCTAATTCTTGACGCAAATTTTGGATTGTTGACTTAAGTGAATTTATTTCCCTCGAGTTAGAGCTATTTATTTTTTGAACCTTCTCATCTTGTTCGTTTTGCTTTCTCTCCAATTTTTCTCTTGATAGCAAAAGTGTTGCTTTTAAAGAGGCGACCTCAGAAATGTTTGTTGAATTAATCTTTTGTATTGCATTGAGTTTACTATTTTCAGCTCCCTCTACTTCCGACCGTAAAGCCTTAATCGCTTTCTTTAATTCATTGATTTCATTTAAGGAAGAAGAGCGGGTTTTCTGAAGTTTGTCTTCGTTATCAGATTGTATGCGGTCAATTTTTTCTCTCAGCGACTGAGACGACTTTTGTAATTGTTGAATTTCTTGCCGAGCACTTCGTCTCGCTTTCTGTTCAATATCACTTTTTTCTGCCTCTGACTGGTCTAATGCGTTACGAATTTCCAAAAGGCTTTTCTTGAGCCCTAGATTTAATTGATTTTCTTGACCAATTACTTTTTGAATTTCCTCATCTGATTTTGAACGACTAATTTCAAGCTCTAACCTTAAGTTTTTAATTACTTCTTTTAATTGGTTTTCATTTTGATTATTGAAAGACCGGATCGATTGCTTTTCGTCCTCTGCGACACCAATAATTTTTTCATTTTCATCTCTTTGCTTTTCGATGATTTGTTTTAAAACATTAATTTCACTGGAAAATTCTAAGGTCTTTAACTGCAATAACGACAGTTGTTCGCTAGAAACCCTTTCTAGCTCGCCTCTAAGATTTAAAATCGTTTGTTTAAGAAAACGGCTTTCCTGAGTGAGTAATTCAGCCTCTTCATTTAATAATTGAGACATAATTGTTGACTAAAAGATAGATTAGAGGACAAATTTGCAAACAATAAGATTTAAGAAACTAATTATGCTTGCAAAGACATGATTGAGCTTTTTGGTTGGTATCCTTAAAATTGCATCCATTGCTCTGATAATGAAATATTTATATTCTGCTCATTTGGCTCTATTACTTCAGATCTGTGTTTCTTGCTCGGATCATGAAAAAGGTGAAGCACTAACCGTCGACTTAGTGCCTCCTCAAACAGATAATATCAACGATTTCGAGGAGGGGGTAAGAATAGATAATTCAAAGTTTGACGAGTTAGACTTCGAAAGTTTGTTGAGTCAGGACAGCAATGTTGTCGCTATTGATGTGGCGGGTGCTTCTGAGATTAATGGTGAACATAACAATTTAAACATGAGCGGAGAATCTGTTCCATTAGATGTTAAAATAAGTAAAGAATTAGAGGCAGAGACTGCCTTGAAGAATTTGGAGCTAAATTCAGTCGAGCGACAAAAATCAATCGAAGATTTAAGAAAAATTAACAACAAAAAGGACCAGACCATTGCATCTCTATCTCTCTTGAACGATGAGTTGATTTCTGAAATCAAAAGGATCAAGGGCGATGTTTACAGAGATGCCGAAACATCTGTCACAGGTCTTGGATCGGGAAACCAACTAGATTCCCTGAAGTCCGAAGTAAAGAAACTTAAAAACAACCTAGCCTTAAAGTCAGAGGAATTAAAAAGCCTGAGATACCGAAATGATTCACTTGAGGGCAGAATTAGCGACTTGGAACTATCTCCAACCACAAGCAAATCTAACTTACTTCCCATATTTCCTTCAACAAATTCTTATGATTCAAGTAAAGTTAATCTTTTTAGCCCAAAAACAAGCGGACAGTGTAAGCTTCAATTTGAAGCTGTAGTCACCGCTTTAAATGGGAAAAGTAAAGAGGCTTTTTATACGGAATTTTTTATCTTACCGACTAGTCTGGAAAACATTATGAGGAAAGGTGGTATTGAGCTTGCTAGCTACACAGGAATAGATACCTATGCAGAATTGTGGGCTCGCTCCAGGAAAAATGCATTTCTGTTTCCTGATGTTCACAAAAAATTCAGATCGCTATTGCTAGATTTTGAAGATAGCGGAGAAGGAAAAAGGATAAGAACCGATGTTGATGGATCGGCTTTCGTAGATGGGCTACCAGCGGGAAAGTATTTTGTGATTGGTACCGCATCTTTGGGAAAAGTGGGTGTGACTTGGAGTGTACCTGTTAGTCTAAATAACGGAAATAATAAAATTTCTTTAACCTTAGCAAATTGCTCTTGGAGTTTGTAGATTGTGTTAATTTTTAGGTTTGCCAAAAATTGAACAAAGCTATCTTTTAATTCTTATTAAGTTTCATAAATCTTAAAATACCCCTTCATATTATGGCACCGGAACAATCATCTGACCAAAGTAAGTTGCAACTCAGTATGCAACAAAAAATAAGTATTCTTCTATCTTTTGCGAAAGATAAAGTCATTGAGCAAATTCAATGTGTCTGGTTCATCATAATGTACCTTGTTGTTTTTCAGATATTAGTACTAGGTTTGCCAATCGTTTATTCGCTAATGATTGCTGTCGGTATTCTCATTGTAATTGTTGGTTTAGCTTTTTTTATGGAGGGATTAAGGCTCGGGTTAATGCCATTAGGCGAGACTTTAGGATCTACTTTGCCTAGAAAGAAAATTTTAGGCATCCCATGCTTGCCTGCTAGTTTGGCTTTTGGCTTTGTCCTCGGTGCTTTTGCAACTTTTGCTGAACCTGCTATCGGAGTACTTAGGGCTGCAGGATCCGGAGTTGATCCTACCGCTGCACCACTACTTTGGACTATACTTAACACAGGTGCAGCAATGCTCGTTAATTGTGTAGGTGTTGGTGTGGGTATCGCAGTCTTACTTGGCGTTTTGAGGTTTTACAAGGGGTGGTCGTTGAAACCTTTTATTTATGTAGGAGTTGTTGTTTTATCATGCATTACACTCTACATGCAGTTTTCCGATGATAGATTAAGGCATGTTCTTGGCCTTGCATGGGACTGTGGAGCGGTTACTACTGGTCCTGTTACTGTTCCCCTTGTACTTGCTCTCGGGATTGGCGTTTGTCGAATTGTTTCGACTGGTGGTTCCAGCAACACTGGTTTTGGAGTTGTTACCCTCGCCTCACTTTTTCCGATCTTGGCAGTGATGTGTTATGCTTTGTTTCTGTTTAATGGAGACAACTACTATATGGCTAAGCATTCGAAGGCAGATTGGCATGTTAATGCAGGAGAGTACGGTAAAAATTATCCCAAAGACCTCCAACAATATGGAGATATTGTCGCGGCTGAACGATTAGCAGCCTCTGGAGCTATCGATGAAAACGAATTATTTTGGTCTCTTTCAACCGCGGAGAGGGAGTCAGTTGACGAGTATTTAACAAAATTCCATAAATTACCTGAAGGATACGCACTAAAAACAAGAATAACGGAGGGTAAAATTGTACCGAACTTAGTTGGTGATGTTGATGATGATTCTCGCGAAAATGTGGAAGTTCAGGGAGCCAAGACATATGTTGTTAGAGAAGGTTTTAAGGCACCGGATGGGGTTTGGGATAAAGATGCAGATATCGCAACCGCGTTTACAAATAAATTTGATTTTTTTCCTAACACTTTTAAGCCCGAAGAAGACAAAAACGGTAATGGAGCATTAGATAAAGGAGAAGACTTTTACAGCATAACTGAAAGTGGGACAATTGATTACACTAAGAAAAACGGTGAGCTCGATGGCCCTGACCAAGATAGGGGAGCATTGGAAGGTGCAGTTTGGGCAATTGTCCCTTTGTGTTCAATTCTATTGCTTGTATTGATAGGTGGACTAAGACAAAAACCCAAACATATAGACGAGTTGTTTATCGGCATTGCATGTGCGGTCATTGGCATGTGTTTATTTAACCTTGGCATTGCACTTGGACTTACACCTCTTGGAGAACAACTAGGTGGGAATGTTGTATCTAGTTTTACATCTATTCAGCCTTGGCAAAGCGAGGGTTTTGTAGAGCCCTTGTTCAAATCATCAACAGCTGGGAAATGCCTCGCAATTCTATTCGGTTTTATTCTAGGTTACGGAGCAACCCTTGCGGAACCTGCCCTTAATGCGCTAGGTTCAACTGTCGAGAAAATAACTGTCGGAGCATTTAAGAAGAATCTACTTATGCAAGCAGTTGCAACAGGAGTTGCGCTTGGAATCGCGACTGGCGTTGCAAAAATTGCTTTTAATTTAGAACTTTGGTATTTGTTAATCCCTCCTTATGCATTTCTCCTTGTTCTGACTTTCTTTTCCAGTGAAGATTTTGTAAATTTTGGTTGGGATAGTGCTGGGGTAACAACAGGTCCAATTACTGTTCCTCTTGTTCTCGCTATGGGATTAGGTATCGGTGCAAAAACAGGTGCGATTGATGGGTTTGGTGTTCTTTCATTAGCATCTGTAGGGCCTATAATAACGGTATTAACAGTTGGTCTGCTAGTGAAGAAAAAGCCGAGCCCATCTGAGAATATTGAAAATTCAATGGAGACTGCATAATATGAGCGAACTTACAATAAGCAATAGTGTGTCTTTATTGACACTAATTTTACCGAAGGAATCTGTAGGTCATGTTTCCAAAGCAATCTCCGAATCAGGCGCAAAGGGGATTGTTCAGATTAGTGCGAGAGGCTCCGTTTTAAATGAGGGTGGATTTTTGCAGAAAATGTTCCCCCCCCCCGCACCTGAACAGCAACTCCTGCAGGCTTTAGTACCCAATGCCAAGATCGAAGAAATTACTGATAAAGCCATTGAAGTCGGTAACCTAGATAAAGTCGGTGGTGGTGCAGTATTTACAATTTCTTGTAATGATGCTCATTTTTCAAAGAATTTCCCCACGAATGTAGTTAATTCTGATGATGCCAGTGCAAATATTTCCTCTGGTAATCTTGAGGCAATTTGTTGTATATGTGAGATTGGTGTAGCAGATGATATTGCCAAAGCGGCATTACAAAATGGCGCACCCGGACCTACTGTAACTTTTGGTGAAGGGGGTGGGGTAAGAGATAAAATTCCAATTTTACGAATTACAAAAGGACCAGAAAAAGAATTTGTATGGTGTGTCGTCGAAAAATCAGATTCAGATGCAATTTTCGCCGATATGGCCCGTGCTGGACGTATTACGGAGCCCGGTAGAGGGTTTATGTATTCTATTCCGGTTAGTTCTGGATTGATTAATGTCTCAAGCACTGTTTCGTCTTCTGCTCATGGAGCAAACATGGAGCAAATAATTGCAGCACTCGATGACCTAAAAGGCGATAAGGATTGGAGGCAGTCGATTGATGCCCAAAAGGGTAAATCTCTTAAAACAACTTATTTAGAAGACTTGGTTGGTATTTATTGTATCATACCCAGAGATAACTACTCAGAAGTTTATGACGCAGTCTTAGCTTCTGGTGCTCCTGGTGTTAGTACTAATTTCGGAGTGATGATAGATTCTGATAGTGACCAACAACAAAATGAAGAATGGGCTTTAGTTTACACTTCAGTCGGTCCCAAAAGTGTTGATGGATTAAGAAATACTGTGGAAGAAAAGATAACATCATTGGGTATTGATCGGTTTGCGTTTTACACATTACCAATACCGAGGGCTCTCACTTATCTTGGAGGTTGATTAATTTATATCAATTAACTTTATCCTTACTAAGCTCCAATCGTTCATTTCTTTGACAACGATTTTGTTTTCGATTCCAAGAGTTTGAAGAATTGCTTTAAAGTGTAAAACCAAATCCTCGCATTCATTACTCAGTATTCCGGATAACACCAGTTCGCCATCATTATTAATTAGCGTAACAAGTGTTTGTGCATTTTTTTGCAATATGTCAGCTTGAATATTCGCTACGATAAGGTTGTATTTTGTATTTCCTGTTAATGTATCCAAGTCATCCGTTTTAAACTGAACGAAATCAATATCATTAAGGTCCGCGTTTTCTCGTGAGACTTTTATTGCTAGCGGATCATTATCAATCGCAGTAATTTCTTTAAATCCAAGAATGCTCGCAGTTAATGCAAGAATTCCTGACCCGCATCCAATGTCTAAAAAGCTATGCTTTAGATTATTCGGAATTTTCTCGTTTAATTCTACAATTGCTTCCAAACACAATTTTGTAGTCTCATGATTACCAGTACCAAAAGCCATTCCTGGATCAAGGTATAACTTAAAATTATCCTTTGGAATAACATAACTTTTTTTATGCCATACCGGTACCCAGTGGAATTTACCAACGGACCATGGATGAAAGTGTTTTTTATACGAGTTTACCCAGTCTTCATCATCGAGTTCCGAAATCAATAATTTAGGAATCTTTACTATTTCCGCCGAATAAAACAGTTCTTTTTGGGATTCTTCCGCAAGAAAAGAATCATCGAAGTAACCATCTAGAAACGATTCTCCTGTAGAAAGGTTAAAATGTAAAATCCAATTGTGTGGAGCAATTTCGTAAAGTGCTTCCTCTATTTGTTGTAATAAGACTTCTTCAATTTTAAAATGAGCTTTAATCATTCTACAAAAGGAATTACACCAGTTGCTAGATCGCGTATGACCCAGGGTAGTAACATATGCTCAGCTGCGTGAACCTTTTGTTTCACAAGTTTGAGTACATCTCCATTCATTATTCGTACTGGAGCTTGTGCAATTATTTCTCCTCCATCTATTTCCTCGTTCACCCAATGGACTGTACATCCAGTAATTTTAACCTTTTTGTTAAACGCTTTTTCAATAGAGTTTAATCCTGGAAAGCTTGGTAATAAACTTGGATGCAGGTTAATAATTTTATTTTTAAAGATAGATAAAAATTTTGGTTTCAGAATCCTCATAAATCCTGCCAACACAATCAAATCAGGATTCATTTCCAAGATTGAATTGATCCATGTCTCCTCTTCATTGGCACTCAATACAGTTTTCTGATTTCCTGGGTTCAAATATCTTGAGGAGATATTAAAACTTTCAGCATGTTTTAAAATCATTGCATTCTCTATATCCGAGAATACGGCAACGATTTCAGTCCCTGCTAATTGTTGTTCAACTGCAGCTTTCATAATGGCTACTGCATTTGTTCCTTTTCCTGATCCTAAAATAACAATTCTCATTTACATCAATTATTCAATATTTGATATTATGTATTGTATTAGAGAGGATGTGCTTCTTCCAGGCAAGAAAGATACGAACTCAATTTTTGCTTCTACTTCCTTTAATGCCTCGTGCTCCGCAGTATTAATTTTCGACTCATCATAATCTCCTGCTTTTGCGTAGATATCGGGTTTAAGAAGAAGAATTTCATTAACCAGTCTTGTAGAATTAAAAATAGTTACGCCTGCAACACATTCAAGACTGGTTAGTAAATAGGCACGATCAATTTCGTTTACGATTGGCCTTTTTGCTCCCTTAAGATTTTTTATGCTAGAGTCTGAATTAATCGCTACCCATAAGTAATCTCCTAGTTTACTTGCTTCTATTAACGAAAAAACATGACCACTGTGTAATAAATCAAAGCATCCGTTTGTTAAAACAAAAGTTTTATTTTCTTTTTTTGCCTTATTTCTAAAGCTTAGGGCACCCTGTAAAGATACCGACGAATTTTCAATTATGTTTCTTTCCAAAATATAAATTAATCAAATAATCTTTTCGCTTTTTCTAAAAAACCTTCATCTGCTTGAAGATCTTCTTCGCCTGAAGCTTTTGCAAAATCAACCAATTTTTCTCTTTGTAGCTTAGTCAACTTTTGGGGAACATGAATGATTATTCTAGCATAAAGATCTCCTTTTCGTGAAGGTGACCTTAGATTTGGCATTCCTTTATCTTTTATTCTAAACGTTTTATTTGCCTGCGTTCCGCTAGGGATTTTGAGAGATACCTTCCCGTCGAGTGTGGGAACTTGTGCAACACCACCCAGTGTAGCTAGGGTAAAAGGTATTAATAGATCATGAAATAGGTCGTCGTCATCGCGGTCAAATTTTGGATGTTCTTTAATCCTCACATCCACATAAAGATCACCCGCTGATCCACCCATCGAGCCTGCATCTCCTCTTCCTCTTGAACAAAGTCGATTTCCGTCACTTACTCCAGGTGGTATATTGACCTTTACCTTATCGGGGGACTTTACTCGTCCGTCCCCTCTGCATGCCTGACATGGGTTTTCAATAGTCACACCACTTCCGCGACACGTTGGGCATGTTCTTCTAATACTTATAAAGCCTTGATTCGATGCAACTTGGCCAATCCCACCGCAAGTTGAACACATAGATTTTCCAGATCCACTAGTAGCACCCGAACCTGTGCATTCTTTACACGTCACATGATGTTGATATTTGATTTCTTTTTCGACACCTTTTGCAGCCTGTTCGAGAGAGATATCTACGCTTACCCTCAAATCTGAACCCCTAGTGCCTTCGCTAGCACTAGCAGAGTTGCCACCTCCAAAAAAATCTTCAAATATACTACCAAAACCACTGTTTCCACCACCACCTGATCCACCACCAAATGCGTCGCGAAAAAGGTCAAATGGGTCCACTCCTTGTCCAGCACTAGGACCACCTCTGAATGCATCATGTCCATACTGATCGTACTTTCTTCTTTTATCTGGATCTTTTAAAATTTCGAAAGCAGCAGAAATTTCTTTAAATTTTTCTTCTGATTCCTTGTCCCCTGGGTTTTTATCTGGATGAAATTTAACCGCCAGTTTTCGATATGCTTTTTTAATTTCGGCTTCCGTTGAGTTTCGCTCAACGCCGAGAACTTGGTAGTAGTCTTTATCTGACATAAATAAAATTTTAGTTTTCTGCTTTTACTTTTTTGGAAAGGACAACGCTCGCGGGCCTTAGGAGTTTCTCACCTAATTTATACCCGTTTCGAATAGTTTTAATCACAATACCATCTTCCATATCTTTTGATTCTTCATAACTAATTGCTTCGTGCAATTTTGCATCAAATGCCTGGTTTGTTGGCTCTATCAAACTCAGTCCATATTCGCTCAGAATATTTTCTAGTTGGTTTGTTGCCATAGCAAAGCCCTCGACATAATTCCTGGCTTCTTCATGTTTCGAAGCTTCAGATAGACCCATTCTAAAAGAGTCAATTATTGGTAGCAAGTCACCTATGAGTTGAGAGCGTGTTCTTTGTACTGCGTCTTCTCGCTCTCTGATAGCTCTTTTTTTAATATTTTCTAAGTCTGCATGAACTCGAAGATATTTGTTTTGAAGGTCATCCTGTTTGCCATAAGCTTCTGAAAGTTTAGTTTCTAACCTTTCCTGGGAATCTTCTACAACTTTAGCTCCGTCGCTTTCGTCCGAATTACCGGGATTATCGTCAACGACTTTTTCACTAGTGCTATTTACGTCGATATCTTTTTCTTGGGGATCTTCCATAATTCAAAGTATAATAATAAACCAATCAAAAAATCTTGATTGGGACTTGGGGTCAATTGGAAACAAGTCCCCCTAAGTTATATTCATTTACAAATTGGTCCGTTATTAAGAAAACTGAATCGGTTAATAGGGTTACATCGCAATTTGATGAAAAGGGGGATAGTGCTTGTTCACCTTTTTTTATTAAATCTTTACCTATTTGGATAGAACCTGAAATTAGGTGTATAATAGAGCAATCAATATTTTCAACTTTAAGGTTTATCTTTGTTCCTTTGCTAAAACTGTACTTTTTAATCCTGAAAAATTTGCAATTTGCCAGAGTTAGAATTCCTACAGAATTCTGAGTATTGAGAAGAGTAGGATTTATATCGTTAAAATTTATACTTTCTAGGGATTCTTCGACATGGAGTGTTCGGGGTTTGTTATCCTTGTCAACTCTTCCCCAATCGTAGACCCTGTATGTAGTATCTGAGTTTTGTTGAATTTCAAGTATTAGGTTCCCTCCGTCGATTGCATGAATTCGGCCACTTTCGACGAGAACGGAGTCGCCCTCTTTAGATTTTATTCTATGGCATAGATTTTCGGCATCTTTATCTGCAAGTGCTTTTTTAAAGTATTGTTTGTTTGAAACTTGTTTGAATCCTATAAACAAGCCAGCATCTTTAGTTGCATGTGCAACATACCAATTTTCAGTTTTAGGTTCACCCTGAAGTGTAGATGCAATCTTATCAGGTGGGTGAACTTGTAAACTAAGTCTTTCTCGGCAATCAAGCCATTTTACCAAAATCGGAAACCTTGCCTCTTTATCCCAATTGGGCCCCATAATTGTAAGGCAGTCTCTTGCGATAATTTCTCTTAACGACAGCCCTTTATACAAATCGCTTTGAACGATCGATTGTGCTTCATTACGATCTACAATATCCCATGATTCACCAATATTATTCGACTCTAATTTAATTTCTCTTTCAAAGAAAGTACCAAGGTTACTCCCGCCCCACGGTCTTTCTTTATAAAGAGGTTCAAACTTGATAATAGTCATAGAATTGTATTTTATGAAGATATGCGGTGGATTAAAAATTATGCTAGTATAATAGCATTGTAGGGAGTTGTATGACTAAAGCAATTATTGAAAAACATGTAGGAATAAAGAAAGCAACTCCTGAGAAGCAAACAACCTTGGGTGTCTTGTGCGGTGTTATTTCTATTTTAAGTTTTGTTTCGCTTTGCGATTATGATCCAGGCAGTTTTCATTCATCACCACCTACGCAAAGCTCACCATTACTGGGGCAAGTGGGATTATCTTTGGCAAGTAATATCTTAGGTATTTTTGGTCTTTCTGCTTGGTTGTTACCTTGGTTTTTTGGAACTTTATCTTTTCTTTCTTTGAGAAAAACTCAAAATAAAGAAAAACTAACTAAGTCTTTGACGATTGCATTATCAATTCTGTCAATTTGCATATTAGCCAACATCCGTGATCTTCAAATTCGGGAAGACGGCAAGAGTAGTCTTTTTAATCCAAACATCTATGTACATGGTGCGGGTGGTTCTGTAGGCGCTTTCATATATTCAGGTCAACCAATAAGCTCTCAACCGGAGGAACGGATTGGCGGATACCTTAGGTTATGGTTGGGTAGTTTAGGCGCGGCAATCCTGGCTCTTTTTATTTTGTTTTTTTGCCTTTCAATTCACTTCTCTTTCTCGCCATTCCAGTTTTTTCTGACCCGTACAAAAATATGGAAAGGACTTTCGCAAAAATATGAAGGAAAACTCGAGAAGGAAAATCAAGCCAAGGAGACAAAAGAGAAAAATGTTCCGAACGAGGTCGAGCTTTCTAATAAGAATATTCAAAAGAAAAAGTGGAAACTCCCTTGGATTTCAGATGATGGGGACGACGATTTGTTATTTGGTGATGTTTCTAAAGAAAATACTAGAGAAAAATCTCCGATAAAATCAAAAGTTGCCACAACAGATTCGTCAACGAGTCACTCCGATAAAAATAAAAGTAAAAAAATCGAACAGACATCTTCTCAAGAGCCTGAAGTAAAAGAAACGATTGATGTACCTATCGAAAAAACGGAACCGTCTGTCGGTAGTAAACCGCAAGATTCAAATTCAGAAACGAATGAAGGTATGGAAGGATTCAAGGTAGTTAGAGCTGCAAAAACTGAAAAAGCAGGCGATCTATTTCCGGAGAGAAAAGGCGATTATCATTTTCCTCCCATGGAGTTACTAATGGAACCGCCGGAAGAAGAAGCTATTGGTGATGACGATCACATTCTGAAAGCAAAAAGACTTCAAGACACCTTGAAGGAATTTAAAATCGAGGTTGAAATGGGAGAAGTACATACTGGTCCGGTTATAACACGATACGATTTGCATCCTGCCGCTGGCGTACGCGTAGAAAAAATTGCTAATTTAGACAAGAATTTAGCGATGGCATTAAAAGCTGAAAGCGTTCGTATCCTTGCGCCTGTGCCAGGGAAG
>JAQXBH010000216.1 GCA_029252505.1 Opitutales bacterium
CCGTTCATCGATCAAGTTTATGATTTAATATTTTGAACCAAAACGAATCCAATTATTTCATCATTTACGCCAATTACAGTGTGCCGTTACTAGAGATAAACTATAATTAAAATTTAGTTTCTATAAGCTTTCGACTTGTTCTTCGTTTCAAATTAAAATGTAGTTAGATATGAACATTTTGATTTCTACAAGTAAAGAAAGTTTCCTTTTCAAACTTACCGTCGGATTACTTGCGCTCTTTATTCTAGGATGTGAGCAAGAAGTCGAAGTCGAACAAGTTGAAGAACCCACTCAATTTGCAATTATCGATTTAATTCAGCAAAAATCTTATTGGGAAGGTTCTGAGACCGAATTCGAGAATTCATTTCAAGTGGAGGAAGATGGAAATATTAAATCGAAAGAAAATGATTCTTCATTTTCGGGCTACATCAAAATTCGAGCGAGGAACGGGACGATCATTTCAATGAAAAGTTACACTAGTAATTTACCGGATGGTGATTTTTTTGATTGGTATGATAATGGAAAATTAAAATATAAGGCCCAATATAAGATGGGAGAAAAACATGGGTACTTTTATATTTGGACCTCGAACGGTGATGTATATTCACAAAAGTACTTCCAAAATGGAATGGAAGATTTTGGTCGTTTTGAAAATGAAGGTGCTTCAGAATCAGGCAAAAGCATGGCCTCTTTGGAATTAGCAGAATGGGAAGGAAACGGCATCGAGTTTTACACTAAATTTGCGGGAGATCCAAAGCGTGGTGGACTACTTCACATACGAGAAACCGAAGAACTTTATACAGGTGTCATCACTGCTCTCGATGACAATGGCAAGAAGGAAGCCATTCTTCGCTATTCAAATGGGAAATATGACGGTAGAATATCGAAGTGGGATGAGAATGGAAATCTAAATCACGAAGCTGAATATAGTAAAGGTGAACTAGTTCAAATTACCCTCAAGAATGGTGAACCCTTTGACCCCAATGAAATTATTGACCTATCCGCAGAAGGTTCAATTATAAGTCAGCTTTTCGAATAGAAGACCTCGTTACCAATATTTGGTTAATTTGAATGCGGTTCTAATCTTCCAACTCGTACTGTTTTATCTTATTCCTCAGGGTTCTTACATTTAAACCCAATTTATCTGCCGCGTGAGTTCGGTTTCCATCACAGGCGACTAAAGCATGTTGTATGTGCTTTCGCTCCACTTCTTCCATCGATTCAATTTCTCCCGATTCATTATTGCCAACAGTTTTTGCATCCGAGGAAGACGAAGCGGATGATTGATTAAGCCCCAGTAAATCGGCTTCAATTTGCTTTCCCTTGTCAGCCAAAATGACAGCCCGTTCAACTGCATTTTCTAACTCTCTCACATTGCCGGGCCAATTATGAGACTCAATCGCCTTTTCACAATTAGTAGAAAAAGATATCTCATCAACCCCGTGCTTTCTCGCATGCCTTGCTAAAAAAGAATTCCCCAAAAGCAAAATATCTGTGGAGCGATCACGAAGGGGTGGCACTGCAATAGGGAAAACATTCAATCGATAATATAAATCTTCACGGAAATTACCTTTTTTGACCTCTTCCATTAAATCACGATTGGTTGTGGCAAGGACTCGAACTTTTACTTGAATGGTCTTGTTGCCCCCTACCCTTTCAAATTCTTTTTCCTGTAATACCCGAAGAAGTTTGGCTTGTAAGGCAGGAGCAATCTCACTGATTTCGTCCAAAAGAATGGTTCCTCCATCCGCTAACTCAAATCTCCCCTCCCTTCTCTCTGTTGCGCCGGTAAAAGAACCCTTCTCATGCCCAAAAAACTCACTCTCCATAAGAGTTTCTGAAATCGCCGCACAGTTGACACGAATGTAGGGTTGCTTAGCAAGCATACTATTGCGGTAGAGTTCTCTGGCGACCAATTCTTTACCGGTACCATTCTCTCCTGTAATTAATACGCTCGCTTCAGTCTTAGCGACCTTATCGACTAAATTCTTAAGTTTATGTATAGGTTCACTCTCACCAATTATGTCTGACGAACGAGAATCACTTTCCTCCACATAATATTTGGTTACCATTCGCATCTTGTCGAAAGAAGCAACCTTGTCCACTACTACCTCAATCTGCTCAAAGGAAAAGGGCTTCACCACATAATCAAAAGCGCCCATCTGCATACAGGAAACCGCAGATTCAACCGATCCATAACCGGTCATCATGACCACCATCGGTGCCTCAGTCTTGGCAGTAATTTCTTCCAACAAATCTGTCCCCTCTCCATCTGGCAGACGAAGATCCAAGAATACCAAGTCAAAAGAATCCCGAGACAAAATCTTACGTGCCCCTTTCAGATCTGAAGCAGAAGCAACTGAATAACGCTT
>JAQXBH010000232.1 GCA_029252505.1 Opitutales bacterium
TCATGGCGAATCACTTCAAGCATTGCCGAAAGGCTCTGATTTACAAACTGATTAAAATTGTAGGCTTCCCCTAAATCAGAACAAACCCCCTTTATTTCCTCAAAAGTCTGCTCGGGTACCCGAATAGTGATCGTTTTTCCTTTTGCCATTAGTGCAACTCACAAAGAACACACAAACAATTGCAGTGCAAGTATATTATTTATATTTAACACTTAGTACTTAAAACTATTGCATCGAAACCCGCGGGGGATGAAAAAATAATAATTAAATATGTCTAAAAATTACTTGATTGGATATTATATTATAATAGAATTCTAATAAACACTGCTATTAATAAATAAAAGGTCCTTATGAACGATACGAAATGTTTTGAATTGCCGAGTCATTTCTCGCGCCGCGAATTTATGCATGTCGGATTTATTGGCGGTCTTGGTTTAACCCTTGCCGATTTTTTGCAAATGAAGGCAAAAGGTGCCCAAAAGTTTTACAATTCTAAAGAGGGTACTGCGAAGAGTGTCATCCATATTTACCTACCGGGTGGCATGGCTCACCAGGAGTCTTGGGATCCCAAGCCATACGCCCCCTTAGAGTACCGCGGTCCATTTAGAAGTATTCCCACCAAGATTCCAGGAGTTCACTTTAGCGAGCAATTCAAAGAATCAGCCAAAATTGCCGACAAGATTACTGTCTGTCGCTCCATGAGCCATGGCGAAGCTGCCCATGAGCGGGGAACCCATAACATGTTTACTGGCTACCGTCCAAGCCCCGCACTTTCCTATCCGAGCATTGGATCGGTGGTATCGCACGAATTTGGATCCCGCGATAGCCTGCCACCCTATGTTTGCATTCCCAAAGTACCCAATGAATTTGCCGGAAGTGGATATCTTAGTTCTTCCTTTGGACCATTTGGTTTAGGCGGGGACCCTGCCAAACCGGACTTCCAGGTGCGTGACTTGGCTATGCCCAAGGGCATTTCGGAGGACCGATTCAGTAAACGTCGTTCTCTGCTTAACACTGTGGACGATCATTTCAGGCAGATGGAGAAATCCGACGCCCTCAGCTCGATGGATAATTTTTACAATGATGCCTACTCACTGATCAGCTCCAAAGAAGCCCGCGAGGCATTTGATATGAGTAAGGAGAGCGACAAAATCAAAGATCGTTATGGTAAAAATGAGGCGGGGCAAAGAATGCTTCTGTCCCGACGGCTCGTGGAGTCTGGAGTTCGTTTTGTTTCGATGACATATGGAGGCTGGGACATGCATGCCAATATTGAAAAAGGTTTTCAAAAATATGGACCTAATTTGGATAAAGCTTTTGCTACTCTTATTTCCGATCTTGATGAACGTGGTCTACTTGACAGTACGCTCGTTATGATGACCTCTGAATTCGGTCGAACCCCCAAGATTAATAAGACCAACGGACGGGACCATTATCCACGTGTTTTCAGTATTGCATTGGCAGGCGGTGGTATTGCACGCGGACAGGTTTATGGTTCTTCCGATGCCTTCGCTACTGCACCGGAAGAGAATCCGCTTTCCGTTGAAGATTTGGCCACCACCGTCTATGATCGTTTAGGAATTGTTGCAGACAAGGAATTGATGGCTCCGGGGGACCGTCCAATTGAAATTGTGGATGGAGGAAAAGTGGTTAAAGAACTACTCGCGTAACGGTAAGGCTTTCGGTGCAAATTTCCCGGAGTTTCTATATTCATGGAATGAATGCATTCTTGTTATTCACAAAATCCTAAAATCCTACATTGTGTAATGATGAAAAACGCCCGTTTCCTTGCCCTCCTGATTCTATTTACCTCTCACTTTACATTTGCCGCAGAACCTATCATTAACAACATCCTTCCCCGGGGTGGGCAAATTGGCTCCGAAATTGAAGTGGTGGTAACGGGAAACCGTTTAGGGGACGCGGAAGAAATTTTCTTCTATGAAAAGGGAATAACTGCATTGGATCTCAATGCCTCCGATAAAAAATCAGTCAAAGCCAAATTTAAAATTTCCGAGGATGCAAGGTTAGGCCAACATGAAGTAAGACTGCGCACGAAATCGGGAATAAGCACGGTCAAAACATTCTGGGTCGGTCCCTATCCTAATTTTCAGGAGAAGGAACCCAACACATCCTTTGAGGACGCTCAAAAAGTATCCATTAATCATACAATCAACGGATTAATCAAAAGTGAAGATGTGGATTATTTTGAATTTAACGCTTCTAAAGGGCAGAGGATTTCCCTTGAAATTGAAGCAATCCGCCTGTCGGGTCCTCTATTTGATCCCTATATCGCAATTCTCGATTCCAATCGATTTGAGGTGGCCACATCCGATGATACAGATCTTCTATTACAGGACAGTACCCTTAGCTTAATCGCCCCGGAGACCGGAAATTACTTTGTGGAAGTTAGAGAATCCTCCTATCGAGGAGGGAATAATTTTTACTACCGTCTTCATCTGGGAAATTTCCCCCGTCCCTTGATTGCTTTTCCCGCCGGTGGGCAGGCCGGTAAAATGCTGAGAGTTAAATTTATGGGAGACCCAACCGGTCCAATACATAAAAATATTCAATTGCCCGAGGAGGCCGACCTTAGCTTCGGTCATCGGGTCGAACAAAATGGATTGGTTTCCCCATCTCCCAACAAAATAAGAGTCTGTGACTTTCCTTCAATCCGTGAAGTCGAACCGAATAACTCCTTCAAACAGGCAACGGTCACGGAACTATCTCTTCCTCTTGCCTTCGATGGAATAATCGAAAAGGAGAAAGATGCAGACTATTTTCAATTTAAGGCAAAGAAAGGACAGAAATTCAATATTCATGCCCATGCCCAGTCCATTTCCTCTCCCTTGGATCCTGTGTTAAACCTTTACGATTCAAAAGGAAAAAGTATTAAGGGAAGCGATGATGCCAACAACGGGCGGGACAGTTTGATTACCTACACCATTCCAAAGGATGGCAACTACACTCTACGAATTCGGGATCACCTCTACGCCGGTGGAGAGCGATTTGTTTACCGAATTGAAACACTACCCTTCTCTCCACGGGTGGAGGCAACCATTCCGATGTTTGGCAACCGCGACACACAAACCCGCCAAATGATTCCAATTGCTCGCGGAAACAAAGCGGCCACAGCACTGAATCTCTCCCGTAAAAATTTCAGTGGAGAACTGGAAGTTCTGGCTGAAAATCTGCCAGAAGGAGTAACGATGAGAGTTCCCAAAGCAGCCTCCAGCTTTAATTCAATTCCAATCGTGTTCGAGGCATCCCAGGACGCCCCCCTCTCACAAAGCCTAGTCAATCTGACCGTCCGACACACCGACCCCGCCAAGAAAATTTCCGGCGGCTTCAAACACAATCTTGCCCTGGTCTATGGTCCACCCAACAATCGGACCTACTACGAAAGCACATTGGGGAAATTGTCCGTTGCAGTAACCGAGAAAATTCCTTTCTCAATCGTTCTTCATCCCCCCAAGACTCCAGTCGTGCAGGGAGGATCAATTAATCTCAAGGTGGAGGCAATCCGGGACGCCAACTTTACTGCCCCAATTACAGTGCGTATCCAAACTCGACCTCCCGGTATCGGAGCCAAGGGAACAATTTCCATCGCCAAAGATAAATCGACCGCCTACTATTCACTTACAGCCAATGGAGGAACATCAATCGGGTCATGGGATATTGCAGTTCAGGGAGAATCGGACACTGGCAAAGGCATTTGCTTAGCATCTTCCACATTGACTCCCATCTTAGTGGAAGAACCCTACCTTACCATGAAGATTAATATGGGGGCAATTGAACAGGGTAAAGAAGGTGAACTCCTTTGTGACCTCGAAATCAAGCGTCCATTTGCTGGTAAAGCCAATCTTTCTATTCGTGGACTTCCCCCATTCGTCACCACTACTGACATTGAATTTGATGCCAACACCACCCAGATTTCCTTTCCCATCAAAACGGAAGTGAAAGCAAGACCGGGAATCACAAAAAATTTGTTCTGTTTCGCAAAAATTCCGTTCAAGGGTGAGAAAATTACTCATACTGTTGGGCAGGGCGGACAAATCCGCATCGACAAACCACCGCCTAAACCTAAAACTGCCAAAAAGAAAGCACCGGTAGTGGCCTCCAATAAGCCGGCAACAATAAAAACAAAACCCCTCAGCAGGTTGGAGCAACTTCGCTTAGCCAGAAAAGAGGGAAATTGAAAATGAGATTAATGTCCAAAGGTCTTTGGGTACTCCCTACCATTTACATCCCGCTTATTACTCTTTTTGCGGAAGCAAATAAAACCATTCCCTCCGTCACAAAAAAAGTCAATGTAGCCGTAATTGCTCCAGACTTCCATCGCGAAGTCAGACCTATTCTTGAATCCACATGCATACAATGCCACGGAATTGAAAAGCAAAAAGGAGGGCTTCGCCTCGACACTTTGGCCAATGCAAAAAAAGGGGGAGACTCCGGTTCTGCTCTCATCCCCGGTAACCTTGAGGACAGTTTGCTCCTCGACAGAATTTTTCTGCCCGCGGACGACGACGAGATTATGCCTCCGGAAAACGGTCCACTCAGCCCAGCACAACAGGATATTCTCAAAAGATGGATAAAAGCAGGGGGACACTGGCCTCAGGGTGTACAATTATTCCCGCACAGTGAGCGCGAGCTGGCCCTGCGGAATATTGCCAATAATAAAAAATTAGTCGAGTTGGCGGTTCATCCCGCTCAGATTAGTCTCTCAACTAAGGAGGATTTTAATTCCTTTGTAATTGTGGCGAAATATGACGACGATATCACCCGCGATGTTACTCGCGAATCTACTCTTTCACTGAGTAATAACAGTGTGGTGCGAATGGAAAACAACTTGATCTACCCACTAAAGGACGGCAATTCCACTCTTACCGTTTCCTTTCAAAACCGGAAGATTGAATTACCCATTATGGTCCAAGACGCAATGGTAGAAAGACCGGTCAGCTTTAACCTTGATGTAATGCCCGTTTTTTTAAAAGCGGGCTGTAATACAGGATCCTGTCATGGATCTGCCCGCGGACAGGATCGATTTATGCTTTCTTTATTTGGTTACGATGCCAAAGGCGACCATTTCCGAATTACCCGCGAACAGGGAACAAGAAGGATCAACCTCGCGATCCCCGAGGAAAGCATGCTCGTGGAAAAAGCAATTGCAGCGGTTCCCCATACCGGGGGAAAGTTATTTGAAAAAAACAGTGATCATTGGAATACCCTGGTCGGTTGGTTAAAACGCGGGGCTCCGGAAGATCCAAAAGACATTGCCAAGCCTACAAATCTTGAACTACTTCCCCGTAGTCTCCTCCTCGAGGGACGGGGTGCCCGCCAACAAATGACTGTGGTCGCCCATTATTCAGACGGTTCCACTCGTGATGTCACCTCCCTCTCCGTTTTCCAGTCCAATAATGACGTTTCTGTTAATGTGGATAAAGGTGGATTAATCACTGCAGACAAAAGGGGGGAAGCTTTTATTACCGCCCGATTCGGTGTTTTTACCAAGGGAACTCAGGTAATTGTAATTCCCGAGGATTTAAAATACAAAAAGCCCATACTGCCCTCCAATAATTATATCGATCAGTTGGTCTACGATAAACTTCACAAATTGAGGATTTATCCCTCTGAGATATGCTCGGACGAAGTGTTTCTCAGGCGCGTTTATCTCGATGTAGTCGGAGCGGTCCCCAATGTCGAAACAATTTCCACATTCATTGCCGACCAATCTCCGGATAAAAGAGAACGGGCGGTGGACGAACTTTTGTCACGCAAGGAATTCACGGAAATGTGGGTAATGAAATTTGCCGAACTCCTGCAAATCAGGACAGATGACAACAATGGGGTCAGCTATAAATCGACACTGCTTTATTTCAACTGGATCAAGGATAGAATTGCCAATAATGTGCCCATGGATCAAATCGTCCGCGATCTCCTGACTGCGAAGGGCGGAACATTTGTCAGTCCCGCCACTAATTACTACCAGATTGAACGCGACAATTTAAAAATCACAGAAAATGTGGCTCAGGTATTCATGGGTATGCGAATTCAGTGTGCCCAGTGCCATGACCATCCATTCGACCAATGGACTCAGGACGATTATTATTCCTTCGCCTCTTTTTTCAGTCAGGTCGGGAGAAAACAAGCAGCGGATCCTCGTGAATCCGTTATCTACAACCGGAACACTGGTGAAATCAATCATCCGGTCCACAAAAAACCAATGCCTCCCAAATTTCTTGGTGGGGAAACGCCCGAGATCAAAAAAGGAACGGATAGGCGACAAGTCCTCGCTGATTGGTTGGCCTCTCCCGATAATCCATTTTTTGCCCGTAATCTGGCCAATATTGTCTGGTCTCATTTTTTCGGTCAGGGAATTATCGAACCGGTCGATGATGTTCGTATTTCCAATCCCCCCTCCAATCCCGAACTACTCGATCAATTAGCCAGCCGGTTTACCGAATATAAATACGATTTCCGCAAACTCGTTCGCGATGTCTGTACCTCCCGCATTTATCAACTCAGTACTCGAACAAACCCCTCTAATGAAGACGATCTTCGGAATTTTGCCCGGGCTCAGCTGCGTCGGATGAGGGCAGAGGTTTTGCTCGATGTAGTCTCACAGGTAACCAAAACGAAGAATAAATTTCAGGGACTTCCACTCGGTGCTCGAGCCCTGCAAATTGCCGATGGCCGTTTCACTAATTATTTCCTTACCACCTTTGGACGGGCAACTCGTGAAACTGTATGCTCCTGTGAAGTGGTGATGGAGCCAAACTTATCCCAGGCACTTCATCTCCTCAATGGGGATGTGACCAACTCGAGGATAACGCAGGGACGAATTGTTCAAGCCATGCTTAAAGAAGGAAAAGACCCGGAGACAGTGATCGAAAACCTCTACCTTCGGTGCTATTCGCGAAAACCGAGGGCTGATGAAAAAGCCAACCTACTCGCCTCGCTCGACGGGGAGGAATCTTTGGAGTCAGCACTTAATGATATTTTTTGGGCTCTCCTTAATTCTAAAGAATTTATCTTCAATCATTAATTTTCCACCGTGACTGTGCAGACTATTTTTTACCGGAGATGAAAAAATCAGTTATCTATTCTCTTACTTGGCTTCTTTCGTTTATTGTAACCTACGCGACTCCCGAGAAACCAAACCTCGAGGACGATGTTATGCCAATCTTCGAATCGAAGTGTAACTCCTGCCATAACGCCGACCGAGCGAGGGGTGGGCTCGACCTAACCAATATGAACGCCATTTTGGTTGGCGGAAGTTCGGGAGAAAGCGTAATTTCCGGGGACGGGGAAAACAGTTATCTCTACAAGTTGATTGCCCGGGTCGAAAAGCCTTACATGCCACAACGGGAAGATAAGATGCCCCAAACCGAGATTGATTTAATCAAGAAATGGATCGATCTAGGCCTCCTCCCATCTGCCACTGGCAAGGCTATTCAAAAAAAGAAATCCTCCGTTAATCTTGCCCTTGGCAATGTGAGTGTGGGAAAACCAGACGGACCACCGCCCATGCCCCAATATTTGTCTCTTGAACCTTCGGTTGTTACCGAACGGGCGTTTGCTCCCTCAGCGATGGCATCAGCACCTTGGTCGCCTCTCGTGGCTATAGCAGGGCAAAAACAGGTTCTGCTCTACAACACTGACACCCTTCAATTAATGGGCGTACTCCCCTACCCTGAAGGATTTATTGAATCACTCACCTTCAGCCGAAATGGAAAACTGATTGTAGCCGGTGGAGGTCGCGGCGGAAAAAGTGGGAGGGTTGCTGCCTGGGAAGTTGAATCGGGAAAAAGACTCCTTACCATGGGAGAGGAATATGACGCGATTCTCACCGCAGATCTCTCCGCGGATCAATCCCTGCTCGCAATTGGAAGCCCCTCCAAATTGGTAAAGGTCTATGATGTCGCCTCCAATGAACTGCTCTATGAGATCAAAAAGCATTCCGAGTGGATCACCCAAGTAGCATTCTCCCCGGATGGAATACTGCTCGCCACCGCGGATCGCAATGGAGGCCTGCATATTTGGGAAGCCGATACCGGTAATCCATTCTACACACTGGATGGGCACAAGGAGGCAATTACCGATCTATCATGGAGGGCGGATTCCAATATTATCGTTTCCGCTTCAGAGGAAGGTGCGGTACGCACCTGGGAAATGATCAATGGTAAACAGGCAAAAACCTGGAATGCTCACTCGGAAGGTACTCTTTCCGCATACTTCGATCCGAAGGGAAACATTGTCACTGCCGGACGCGATAAGATAGTTAAATTATGGCAGGGAGACGGTAAGGCAATCAGCACGATCAACGATTTTCAAGACATCGTCATAGAGGTCTGCTACTCGCACGATGGCTCCCGAGTGATTGCCGGGGATTGGTCGGGAAAAGTTTCAGTATGGAATTCCTCTGATGGTAAAAAAATCGGTGAACTGAATGCCAATCCACCCGAACTCACTACCCGGATAGAGAATGCGAAAGAACAAATGAATCAATCGAAAGTTGCATTTGAAAAAGCACTCGCCTTAAAATTGCCTTTGGCTCAGGTCTTGAAAGATGCGGAAACTGCACTCGAACTGGAGAGGAAAGGACTTTCAGATTACGAACATAAATCGCAAGCCGCCAGTCAATTGGTATCCACTACTGAAAAAGACTGGAAACTTGCCGTCTCAGCAGTGCAAAACAAGATTGAAGACAAACGGATCAAGGAAAAGTACAGGAACGAAACTAGAGCAAAACTCACTCAAAAGGGAAAAGAGCTTACTTTGAAAAAACAGTCTCTCGATAAGTGGAAGAAAAAAGTGAAGGACCAAACCGCCCACCTTTCCACACTCACACAAAAATACAATCACGCCCGCAATCAAATGGAATTGAATAAGGGGGATTCCAATTTTTCCAAAGCATTCAGCAATGCCGAAAGTGCTCTTAAAGTAATAAAATCTTCGTTCGCAGTGAACCAGGAACATGCCAGTAAAGACATGGCGGAATTGAAGAAGTTAAGTCAAGTAGCAGAAAAGCTTAAACTCGAAGTAACTTCTCTCGAAAAAAGTTTTGCTTCCAGTATTACTGCCTTCAATACCGCATCGAAAAAGAAGAAAGAAATGGACCTACTCAGAAATGAGAAATTAAATGTCTTAAAAGAACTCAACAGTAAGGTTTCTGAAGCAAAGAACAAAATTGCTCTCAGTCAGAAACACTTCGAAAAGGCCCAGAATGAACTCAAGGTTCCGACAGAAAAATTTATCCTCGCAGAGAAAACATTAAAAAGTACTCAAAACGAATATGCCCGTTGGAAGGCGGAAGCAGTCAACATTGACAGGCATGTGGAACTTCGCAACTTGCGGAATCTGCAGGAAGAGGAGATAGAAATTAAAGCGATTATTTCCCAGGCAAAGGAATTGAAAAAATCCGCAATCCTCGCATTTGAAAATGCAAGTAAATCACTCAGAGATTTACCAGGTAAAATTGCAGAAAAGGAAAAGATACTGGCCAGTCAGAAATCCGCTCTCATCGAAGCAGAAAAAGGAAAAGTACTGATTATCCAGGCAAGAGAAGGAAAAAAGTCTTACATCTCAAAAGTCAGTCAACTTGCCTTACTTGCGAAGAAAAATTCTGAGTTTAAGGAACCCAATTCAATCTTGGGGGAAGCCAGTACGAAATTCCAAGAAACACTTGCCCTACTGAGGAAAGATCTGGCCGAAACGGAGAATCAACTCGCCGAAAAAGAACAGTATATACAGGACACAAAGGAAGCGGTCAGTAAGTCTGAAAGTAATCTTAGCGAAATAATTCAGCTCAAAGAATCCTTCCCACTGTTACTTAAAAAGAAAGAGAACAGCCTCGCCCAGACCAAAATAAAAGAAGAAGAAACTGAAAAAAGTTATCACCAATTTAAAACAAGATACGATCTGCAATCTGGTAAAACGGACGCCCTTTTAGCGAAATACCTCGAACTACTTCCTCAATAATTAATTTATTTTTTGAAGGAGTTTTTGCATCTCCAATCCAATTATACTACCCGGACCTAGGTCCAACACTTTTCTCTTTTTGAGAAATTCGATTGCATCCAAAGCCTCCTCTGTTCTTCCATTTTGGTCCAGTTTTTCAACATAAGGCCGGATCAGACCATAAAATAATTCACCACCCGCGGTTTTTTCAAAGTCCTTCACCATTCGTTCATAAGACCTTTCCGCCTCAGCCCAATCTTTTTTTGCCAATTTATTCATGATTTGCTCCGATCCTTCCTTGATCGCCAAGTCAAAGCGTCCCGAACGGTTCTGTTTCACAATCAGACTTCGAATTCGTTCGGCCTGGCGTGGATTCCCCATCTCATCATACACATCAGCAAGTTTTTTTTGTCCCTCTATCTTGAGGTCAACCGTATTCGAAAATGCCTTCAACCACGCATCCCAAAAATTCCTCTTCTCCCTTGGGTCAGATAAATTCCTCTCAACCCAGCTTGCTTCCTCCTTCCATACCTCGGTGTATGCAGGGTGAAGTGTTCGGGCTCTTTGGAGAGATTCGCGAAAAAACGAGGCTGTCGGATTTGCCATAGCCCATGCAAAGTAGTCTACTGCTTTTCCACGAAATCCACTGAGGTTCTTTTCCCCGCGGGCAAGTGCACCAAGTTCGTCATCGGTAATTAACTTCCAGCGTTGCGGGTCAATGGCATTGCCCACCGGATAATTCTGATTTTCGTAGCGTCCACAATCCGTTTCCCACCGACCTGGATTTTTCAGAAATCCAAACCAGGCATGCCCACCTCCACTTCCCTGCCCCACAAAGGTAAGAGTGGGAATCCCCTTAGCTTTTCCTGCCATCGAACTGAAATAGGCCTGATCTACACAGATTCCACCTTTTTCCTGGATTGCGGAAAGCGAGTAACTTCCGTACGGCCACCGAAAGAGGGCCCCCTCCAACCTTGGACGATCATACTGAATGGAAGCAAATATTTTACCAAAGCTAGACCGTCTGAATTTAACGCTATTCCAAACCCATTCCAACTCGCTAATCGGCAAGCGGTGATCGACCACAAATTTCAGCTCCGTGACCGAGAGTTGACTGGGGTCATATTCCAATTTTCTAGCCAAGTGAGCTTTCACAAATTCCCCAAACCGTTTACTGGGCAAAGAAGAATCAAACGGTACATCTTTGTTGGAAACCTGATGGTGCGGCCAGTTCCTAGGAAACGCTTGGTCAAATACAACCGCGTAGGCAGCGGCTAAGGCGGCATATTTTTCGATAAACTGAGGATGATCGCGAGCGATAGAGAGAAAAATTTCCAGGGCCTGGATATCATTGTCCTCAGGATGTAGAGCTTTAAGGAAAACTTTTTGTAGACTGGTTTTTTTTCCTATCTCAACAAAAGCAGACTCGAGCGATTCATTTCCTTTTTTGGAATAGAACCGAGTATAGAGCTCTATCCATCTCCAGTGATCAAACCAGGAAAAGAAGTCCCGCCCCTCCCTCATTGATCTGTCCTCTTTCTTCGTCCAAATAGATCGAAGATTAGACATCAATTCATTAGCAAGTTTATCGAGGTCACCTTTCTTGTTATCTGACCACCATTTTTCCATCTCAGATGGGCTCCAAATGGGCAGAGAAAGAGTGGTTCCGACCGATCGGGATGGCGTAACCGACCCGACTGCTGCACGAGATGCAGTTCGCTTGTGCTGTCCGTTGAGGACATTTTGGACATAGGCTTGATCTTGCCCCGAGAGCATTGAAAGTGGAAAAACAAATTGCTTGGAATCACTTCTTTCAATCGTCAGCTTATCTCCTGACTTGCTTAGTAAACGGGCCTGAATTTGAACACCGCTGGTTGAAGTCCAAGTACGGAATGGGAATTCAGCAGAGAAACACCTAAATCCAAAAATTAAAGCAATGACCACTGAAAGAAATAACTTTCTCATTGAATCAGGTTAACCGAACGGAGATGTGAGTGCTATTATAATAAAGTAAATATTTTGTATTCTTTGTTTAACTTAAAGCCCTTTGATTAGAAAACAATGTAAAGTAACCAACCCTTTTCGATATTTTCACTTGATATAGTTTTCCCCTGCAATCTCGTTAGGCTTCGTCACGGGACGCAATCCAGTCAATTGTGTTTCCGTACATATCGCGATAAAACCCAGAAGAGTCTCAGTAAACCAACTAGCACAGGGAAATTGGATTATGGCACGCATTCTTTATGAATACCGGAAAAACTACTCTTTATGATTTGCGGTCTGAATGGAAATAACTGAGAGCGAAACACGTAGTATGAAAATCAGATTTTTTACTGGGGTAACTAGAAAGGAACACCTGACAATTTAAAAATATCCAATCAGGCAAACTTGACTTTCGAACTTACAGCGTAATTATTATTTGGTACATGAATTTATTATATTTCTCAATTCATTTACCTTTTTTAATCGGAACGCTTTTTTTATTTTTTTTCAATTCTCTATTACTCGCCGGAACAGAGAAAAACGAATCTAATTCATCGAGTTTGACCGACCTGCAACTGGCTAAAAGAGATGCGGAAGATTTTGAAAAATTGGCAGCCCTGATTAAACCTTCCATTGTAGTAGTCGAAAGTGTGGACCGGTTGGGAAGAGAAGGAGGAAGGGGCACTGGGTTTGTTGTAAGTTCAAACGGGATAATTGCCACTAATTTTCATGTAATTGGAGAGCATCGTGAGTTTAAAATCCGCTTTTCGAATGGAAAAACTTATACTCCCACTGAAATATTGGGTATCGACCGAAAAAACGACTTAGCGCTTTTCAAAATCAACGCGAAAAACCTTCCTGTACTACAACTCGGTAATTCTGATGAAATTTCTCCTGGGCAATCCATATTTGCAATCGGAAATCCACTCGGATATAGCCATAGTGTAAGCCGGGGTGTAATCGCGGCGGTACGGGAACTTGAAGAGGGTGATGGTCGCCCACTCGTTCAAGTTGCGATTCCCATTGAGCCAGGAAGTAGTGGTAGTCCAACAATGGACTTGGACGGTCGGGTCGTATCCATACTTGCAATTAAATCGGGAGGTGCAATGGGATTTGGAATACCGGTAAATAAACTGAAGTCACTTCTCACTGAGCAAAAACCTGTACCAATAAAAAAGTGGTTTACCATTGGAGCGTTGGACAGTACGGAATGGCGATCCATAATGGCAGGTAGCTGGAAGCAACGTGCAGGGACCATTATTGCATCCGGATTAGGGTCCGGTTTTGGTGGAAGAATGCTTTGTCTTTCTGCCAAAGCTCCACTTGCAGTGCCCTATGAATTAGAGGTGGAAGTTCGGTTGGAGGATGAAAGCGGTGCAGCCGGTTTAGTATTTCACGCTGATGGCCAAAACAAGCATTATGGTTTTTATCCCACGAATGAATCTCTTCGCTTAACTTGCTTTGAGGGGCAAAGCGTTTATTCGTGGAATATTTTGAACACGGTTAGCTCACAAGTTTATCGCCCCGGCCAATGGAACAGCCTTCGTGTTAAACTTCAAGAAAAGGGAAAAATTATGTGTTTTGTAAACAATCAACTGGTTATTGAACTAACCGATAATTCTCTCCAAAATGGAAAAATCGGACTTTGTAAGTTTCGTGCACCGACTGCGGAGTTTCGCAATTTCAAACAGGCGAAGAGCTTCCCCTCCTTTTTCATACCGCAGCAGACAAGACGAAAAATTAATAATATTACTAAAAATCTCACTGACTTAGATTCACTTACCGAGCAGGATTTTGAACGATTAGTCACAATAGGCTCATCAGTGCCTCAGGCCCTTCAAAATCAGGCGGTGCGACTCGAAAAGAAGTCCACAAACCTAAACCGATTGGCACAAGATATTAAGGATAGACTACTCATTAATGAACTTACCCAATCTCTTGCTCATGAGGATGAAAACTCAGTCGACCTGCTCCGGTCGGCACTGCTCATCGCACGGTTACAAAATCAGAATTTTGATCTAACTACATACCTCGACAAAGCAGAAAGAATCGCCCAAAAAATTGGGGCCCACTTTCCCGAAAAAGCAACGGGCGAAGAAAAGTTAAAAATAGTAGTACACCAACTTTTTGTGGAAATGGGATACCACGGCAGTACACTCGACTATAG
>JAQXBH010000234.1 GCA_029252505.1 Opitutales bacterium
GCGTTTCCCTTGATCTTGTATCCTAATTTTTCGAACCTTTTTCCATTCGCTCTCATGTAGGCGTGAGTCAGAACGATGACGCGATGTTTGGGATGTTCAGCAATCACTTTGTTTGCCCAATCCAGGACTTCGTCGCGCGGTTTGCACTCGAGCGATACGATCAGAAACTTCATTCCGGCCGCATCGAAATGATACCACGAATTATCATGCCGATTGGGATCGAAGGTTCCCCCGAATTCCTTGGTCTTGGCATATTTTTCACGTGGAAAATATTTATTGAAGTGAGTGCTTCGTTTCACGGCGATATCCCCGCCGTATTTATTGTTCGACTTTTGGAAACCCATATCGTGATTTCCCAAACATAAGCAATAGGGCACGTGGCCGTCCAGGATGGACATGGCCTCCTTTGCGATTGCCCATTCCTCCGGTGCGTCTGCCTGAACGATATCTCCTTCATGCACCAGAAAAGCGATATTGAGCCGCTTTTGATTATCACGAACCCAGCGGGTTTGATCAAAAAAGTAACGGCGCAAATCTCCGTTTCCCCACTTCTTGGAAAGCTTCAGACGGGTGTCGCAGTAGAATTGCGTGTCCGGTAACACAGCCAAAGTGAAGGATTGTCTTTTCTCCGAGATCTTCTCTTCCGAAGATTCTTTTTCTGCCGCAACGGATAGTTGGCTGAGAGAAGCGAGTAAGAAAAGAAGAGCAAAAAAGATTTTCATGTTTGATGAGTTTTGGGGGCAGGAGAATGAGAAATCAACAAATAGTTCTTCATCGTACACCGCAACTAAATCATCAAAGAATCCTTTCTTTGAAGTTGGGAAAGGCTGACCTTTTTATTACGGGTTAAGACTTAGACCAGAAGCTTCATCCCGAAGCCCGAGGCGTCGGATACGTTGAGTTTCCCATCAATGATTTTGTAATCTCCGTAATCAATATCATCTGAGAGACAGGTGACCCCTTCAATGATCGCCGTACTATCAAGACCTGCCGCCAGGTGTGAAACATAATGGGTTTTGAGCATACTCCCCCAGGTATGTGGGCTGGCCATCGCCCTATGCTTTTTTAAAAAAGGGATCAATCTTCTCCACTTGGTAAATCCGTATCCCTGAATATCAACTAGGTGCATATCAAGAGTACCATCAGCAATCAGTTCTCTCACGAGTTCCAGATCAGGATCTTTTTCACCGTCGGTGTAAAATGTCTTATCGCGTCCATTTTCTAACATCCACTGTTTAAGTTTTCGGGATGTTTGAGCATTTTCCCTAAAAGGTTCTTCGAACCAGTAAATGGGTACATCCTTTACGCCCTCAAAGAAATCAATCGTATCCTGCAGGCTGTAGCCGTCATTCGCATCCACAAGAATACCAAGACCTTTCTTCCCGAAGACTTCGTGTATTTTGTTTACCACCTCAATATCTTTGGCGAGCCCTTCATCATGAGGGTACCATCTTGAGCTTCGGCCAATCTTCACCTTTACTTTGCGATACCCATAGTCGTAATCCCACTGGCAATTTTGGACGACCTTGTCTATTCCGATGTATTCTCCCTCTTTATCAAGTTCATCGAAATAAATCATTCCACTGTATACATCCGTTGCTTTTGATCCTTTTGCCCCCAGCATTTGATAAACGGGCTTTTTCAGGATGACACCAGCCAAGTCATGCAAAGCAAGATCGAATGCGGGATGAACGCCATTTCGAGTACCCACCGAGGGAACAAATAATTGATCAATCGTCTTTCCAATTAAAGACTTTATTAATTTATTTCGATCACGGCCGCCACTACCTCTTCCCCAACCTACGGCTCCCTGATCCGTATATAACCTCACGCATGAATCTTTCTTGTGCTGACCGTTTGGTTTTAATTGTGAGTTTCGGCCAACAAAACGGGGAAAGTGGTAGTTTGCTGATAGGAACTCAACCTTATCAATTCGGTGACCCTTGAGCACTTTTGCATCAGAGGCAACTTGATCAATTGCATGCAAATGATTTGTGGAAAAATGGACACCATAAGACAAGAGTCCAGCGTGAGTTAAAAAGTTTCTTCTATTCATAGTTTATTGAATTTGGATTTTTACTTAAAAGCTTTTTTCTAAGGGAAGAAACAATTATATTTTTTTAAGCAACCAGTCTTTCACCTCTTCAATATTCGCAAATTCAGGTATCCACGACAATTCGGCTGGTGAGTCGGTTGTGAATTCACAACGCATGCGGACAGGATGGGCACCGGATTCGATGGCCGCATATAGGTTGTAGATCCGGTCATCGACTAGAATGGTCTCCTTGGGTTTGAGATTGTATTTTTGATAACAGTCCCGGAGTCGGTCAATTTTGGCAGTATCATGCATGAACTCCCCATGCTGCACACATTCAATGGTCAGGAAATCAGTAACGGGAGAAAGGACATCCCGAAGGTAGGCAGTCTTTGCCCCGACATCAAAGGTCGCCGACATGGTAAACTGACGGTAGCCCAATTGATTGAGTTCCTTAAGGACTTCAATCACTTTGGGGTAGAGCGGGCGATCTCTGAAAAAAGCCTGATCCGCACAAAAGTCGCGATCCATCTCGGTTCCCAGTTCCGGATGGGTTTTCAATTCGAGGGCACCATACTCGGGAAGGATTGGCAGAACCTCAGGAAGTTGCTCCCACTTTAAGCCTTTGAATTGATCCCGATAGTTGGGATGCCCGGTCAGGAAATGATAGTAAGCATGATTAAGATCCGCCAAGACTCCGTCGACATCCCAAAAAATATTTTTGATCGAGGATGGGTCCATTTTCTTAAGCGAGATATCGGGAACGATCAAAGGAATCATATCCAAAGGCTTAGTTGTTTAGTTCCATCAATGTGAGCTTAGCATCACCGTTGCCATCGCGTCGACTGAATTGGTTTTTCAGTGCGGGAACATTCCGGCCTTCCGGGTTGCCGATGAATTCCTTGAGGGTGATGAAACCGTCCTGGTTTTTATCCATCTTCTTGAACTGGGCGGCGGAGTAGATTTTTTTGGGTTTCGGAGAGGATGCCTTGTTCGGATCATAATTGGGGTTTGGGGTCGGATAGACCGCTCCGGTTTCGGCGAGAAAGCGGTCCAGTGCTTTGCTAAGTTTCTCAACCTTTTTCGGGTACTTCTTGGAGACCTCGTTTCTTTCACCGATATCTTTCTTTAAATGGAATAACCAATGTTCGTGATCGCCGTTGGGCGCATTATGAAGCAAGCGTATGAGTTTCCATTCATCATCATAAATGGCGGCACTGTTCGGAAGGGCATCGGGTACCTTGGTGGCGTGAGGAAAGTAGGTGAAGATGTATCGCTTGTCCATGGGCTTACCTTCCAGGGCGGGACGGATTGAAATGCCATCAAAGGTCTGGCTTTCTTTTTTTGGGATTTTCAGCAGATCTAAAATGGTTGGGTAAAAATCCGTGGAAGTTAGCAGTTCTCTCGATTTGGACTCTTTCTCAATATGTTCCGGCCAAACCGCAATGCACGGAACCCGTACGCCTCCATCCCAGTTGTTTCCTTTGCCCCCGCGTAATGGTCGGTTGGAGGTAGGGGTGGTGCCGTCCACTTCGTTGTACATATTGCCACCGTTGTCGGAATAGAAAAAGATGAGTGTATTTTTACTAAGTTTAAGTTTGTCCAATTTATCGAGCACCCGCCCCACATTGTCATCGAGCGATTTTACCATGGCCGCATAGGTTGGTGAGCGTTGAGCATCATCAAGGTCGATTTTGTCTTTGTATGATTCGATATAGTCGGCTTTTGCATTGAATGGGCCGTGTACGGAGAATTGCCAGTAGTTTAAATAGAATGGTTTTTGATCTGCTGCCCGTTTTTCGAGGTAGGTGTCAATCTCATCTGCCATGCGGTCTTCAATATGTTCGCCCGGGTAAGCCTCCTTGAAATCAGGGAATTTCCACGG
>JAQXBH010000277.1 GCA_029252505.1 Opitutales bacterium
ACCGTTAATAAGGTAAAGAAAAACATGAAAAAAACATTTCAATTAGCACACGAGAAAATTAAGTATCCGCGCATGATCGAGTCGGTAAAAGCCGAAGTCAGAAAACATTTGAAGCGTTGTCGTAGAAAAAGCCTCCCAAAAGGCACAGATTTCTGGGACTTTAATTGCAAGTTTGGAGATACTGAAAAACATGCAACAAGTTGTCATTTAGCAGAAATTGATAAAAGGGTTAACGATGCAGAAGAACGAAAACTCCAGTCGTTTTATATCGAAGTGATTGCCACTCCAGGGACCAGACAAAAAAAACCAAATTAAAATACTAGAGGCAGGTCCGGTAAAATTCTCGCAACTGTTCCTCGGAACATAACCAACTTGGAAACATCAAGCTTGTTAATCTCTCCTTACCTCAGTCACCTTAAAAGTTTTCTCTTTTATTAGCTCCCACTATAACTTTAAATTTCATTGAATGCTCTCATTCTTGTATACCCAATTAGCAGGAAAGTCCCAGTAAAGCATAGGGAAGAAATTGAATAACTAACCCCAGCTTAACTTTCCTCGTATAGAAAATTTCAAACGGTTATCCCCATCTAAAATTGAGTTTAGTCAGAAACTTGAGTGGAATTTAAATTACGATTCACCATAGCCTGAAGAAGGTAAGGGTTTTCTTGCCGATCTTCACTATGGGCAATTCCTCCAATGGGTTCCCATCCTTCCAGGATTGCATCATTTACTTTTTCAGAAAGTGTAGAGGTAGCCGACTCCATTGCCCCACCCCCCATAACTCCCTGCGTGGCATCTTCTATAATTACTTTGTATTGCATATTGAACCTTCTGTATTTGTATTGTTAATCTATGAACTTTTCTTAAAAACGGGAGTACCTTGGAGTTTAATTGAATTTAACTTGGTTCCTTTCCCGAGGGGTCTTGCTTTTAATCCGATTAATTGAAAATGTTCTCCCATTGCTTTTAGTTCAAAGCGTAACCGGAATGGTTTTTCTTCAGGACCATCAAATGAGATCCAGATCAATGGCTCTCCAAAAGTTTTCTCTTCCACCCATGTACCAACTAATGGAACAGGAAAATATCCATCAATTAAAACTTGTTTTTCATCTTTGAATTGAAGAGTCACTTCCTTGCCTTCAACCAGTCCACTGTAACTGCCTTGGATATCCTGTCCGCATGAAGTTAAGAAAAAAATGATCAAAAAAATCAGAACAGACGAATTAGATATTTCTTTCATATTTGTAAAGCTAGCATTAATTTCGCCAAGAAGGCTATTACAAATTACAAACCATATTAGAATGAATGTTCCAATTCAGATAATTCAAATCGCTAAAAATTTGTGCTATAAAAGAGTTACCCCAAAAACCAGATTTATAACTTAATCTACAATGTGGACGTTACCGGAAGTAATATTTCGCCAATGCCTCCGCCACTTTAATGCCATCAATCGCAGCACTCATAATACCTCCCGCATAACCAGCCCCCTCCCCCGCCGGATAAAGCCCGGCAGTATTAATCGACTGAAAGGCAAGGTTATCCTTTTCTATGTTTCGTCGAATTCGGATTGGCGCACTGGTCCGCGTCTCCACTCCAGTAAGTAGAGCATCTGGCCTGTCAAATCCTTCAATTTGTTTCCCTAATTCTGGCAAAGCTTCTTGTATCGCCTTGATCGCATAGGAGGGCAAGACGGAAGGAGCGTGCGTTCCTGTCAAGTCAGTTAGATTAACACCCGGTTTATAGGAAGGAATAACATCACCCAATTTCTGACTAACTCGCCCCTCCAAAAAATCGCCCACTAATTGTCCGGGTGCAAAATAATTCTCCCCGCCTAATTGATAAGCAATCGATTCAAGGTTCCTTTGGAACTTAATACCTGCAAGGGGGTTCTTTTCATCTGCACCAAAATCCTCAGGTTCAATCCCAACCACAATTCCAGCATTTGCATTTCGTTCCAACCGTGAATATTGGCTCATTCCGTTCGTCACTACCCGACCAGCTTCTGAAGTCGCCGCAACAACAGTTCCACCAGGGCACATACAAAAACTGTAAACACTGCGCCCGTTCTTTGCATGATGAACAAGTTTATAATCTGCAGCACCCACATGTTCTACTATTTTCCCGGGGTGCAAAGGGTAACGGTCCGCATTTCCGAATCGTGCACGGTCAATCACTCCCTGTGGATGCTCAATACGAAAACCGATTGAAAATGGTTTTGGCTCTATAAAAACACCTCGAGCATGAAGCATTTCAAAGGTGTCACGCGCACTGTGACCAACTGCGAGAATAACTTGATTGGCATCGATTGTGGAGCTGTCCCCAGTTAGCAGATTAACAGTCTCCAATCCTTGAATTTCACCCGCGTCCACCACAATATTTTCAACACGGTGAGAAAATCGAATCTCCCCCCCCAAGCGCTCGATCTCGCCTCGTAAATACTCCACAATTTTCACCAACCGAAAAGTACCCACATGAGGCTTGCTAACATATAAAATCTCTTCCGGTGCGCCCCCTTTTACCATTTCCTCCATGACCTTACGACCCAAATGCCTTCGGTCTTTTGCTTGAGTCCATAATTTACCATCCGAAAATGTACCCGCTCCGCCCTCTCCAAACTGTACATTACTTTCTTGGTTAAATATTTGTTTCCTCCAAAAACCCCAAGTGTCTTTAGTACGTTCTCGCACAGCTTTCCCACGCTCTATGACTAAAGGCTTTAAACCCAATTGCGCTAAGGTAAGTGCAGCAAATAAACCACAGGGCCCAGTACCAACTACCACAGGGCGCTTATAACCTAGACTAATTGAATGAGAATTTCCTTCTTCAAAAGAGAACACCGGCTTATATTCCATATCCGGAGTTTTTTTCAAATTGTACTTTGAAACTAGCAAAGGAACATCCACATCCGCAGAAAATTGAAGGTCTAAGGTATAAATAAAATGAATATTCGACTTTTTACGGGCATCGTATCCTCGACGAAAGACATACAGATCTAATAATTCATCATCCTGTAAACTAAGAAAATTAAGTATCTCTGAACGCAAATCACTTTCTTTATGATCAAGCGGCAGCTTCAAATTAGTAAGTCGGTAAGAAACTACAGTAGAGGAATTCACAATAATAGTTGGGGAAATAGAACAAAGCGGTGCATGGTAGTAAAACAAATCGTATAAGTTTTATTATTCCTTATACGAAAAAAAACACATGATTTGCAACCCGTCTCGATAAAATTAATCTAGAAACCAAATATACCCCTGAACTGAGCACCAAATCCTGCTGGTACTGTAACTCTTTAAAATCTATTAAATGCTTAAATGTTAAATCAAATACGATACGAGGACGATATTCAGGGTATTAAAAAGGAAATCAATATAATCTCCTAACTCAAACTGCAAAGACACCTACACCTCTCATGTCGATCAAAACTATTTAGGCTAAACCAACAAATTAATTAGCTAAGCTATGTGGATTTGGTTAATATAGAATTAATTAATGAGTAGCTTATTCAAGATAAATTCAAAAAAAGTTACTCACTTTTACTCTTTTCATTCGACTGAATAAATTTGCGTCATATTCTGAGACTGAATTTATTAATTATTTAAGACTATGAACGAAGTAACAATTAAAGGAGAAATTGTATTTGTGGATGAAGTTCGCGAATATGGTGCCAACGGATTCAGAAAACATCAAGTTGTCGTAGAGACAGGAGACGGAAAATGGGCAAATCCAATACCGGTAGAGTTTATTAAGGATTCGATTGAACATAGTAAGGGTTTAAAAAAAGGAGAAAAAGTTTCGATCGAAGCCCGAATCAGTGGCCGAGAATGGCAGGGGAAGGATGGAGTAACCAAGTGGTTTACTTCAATAAGTGGTTACAAAATCCAATCGGAGGGTGGTGCTCCTCCTTCGAACGAAGCTGATTCTTCCTCATTTGAAACTTTTGATGAATACGATGATGGCGTGGAAGACGATGTCCCTTTCTGATTTCGGTCTAAAAGAAATTCACTGACAGACGATCTACTCTTGTTCCCAGCGTAAAGACCGAAACTCGGGAGGAATTCCCTTCCAAGATGCTCCTAACTTACGAGCTTTCAATGTAGAATCTTTCGGAGGTCTAAGTGTTTCACTATCATTCAATCTCATTTCTTTAATCCCAATCCAATTCGCGATTGGTTTCATTTCAAAATTCTTAAAATCTGTAAGCGTAAGCTTTATTGGATGCCATGTATTTTTGCCGGGTATTGTAAACTCTGCCACATACTGGTCCAGCCCTACAATCATTTGATTACGCTTTTCTGCTTTTACCTCGAAACAGAGCTTTGCATTCTTTGGGGCTTTCCATGCCGGGTGGTATAGTTGATGGGTTCTCATTCCCCATTTTTTCGAATTATAACTAAACCATTCCTTTCGCCAGTCATCTTTAAAGTCTTCAATCAAAATATTGGTCTTTAGGGTGCTTACTACCTTGGATTTCATTAAATCAGTCGCTGTAGCTACCTTCATCAACGAGGATAAAGTAAACTGGCTCGCGGAATAGATTCCATAGTAATAACCTGCCCCGGAAATTGGTTTCTTTAATTGGTAAGTAACATTGGCATATACCCACAATGGTTTCTCTACACTAAAGAGTTGAAGAGGAGCAGTCCATTTACCTACATTCTTAGACACTGCTGAATGTTGCCAGAAACGGTTTTTTGTGTTGCTGGAATTGTCTCTTTTCCCATCCGTCTGAGCCTGCTGGGTGTAGAACACATCGATAGCAGTAATCTCACGGCTGTCATCCACATCGACGGTTACCATCGGTGATCTTCCCGCTGGCAATAATAACTTTAATTCTGGAGTTTTGGGAAAACGGAACGAATTTTTCAGGTGTTGATCAAACCATAATTGCGTCGCTACTTCGTATTCAGGGGTATCCTGATGATTATGATGAGGTGAACAGGTTACCCGCCAATCTTTGCTTTTAATTTCTCGAATCGATGTTTCTAAATCATTAATCCGCCCATGAAAATCATTGGACGGACTGAGGAAAATAATCGGGCAGGTAATTTCCTTCAGGCTCGGTGGATCACTCACTGTGGCCAGATGCAAGGGGTTGGCGGAATAACGATCACTAATTCCTCCGCAGGACGGTGCAGCTGCCCTCACTCGCTTATCGGAACCCGCAATCAATACGGTCAACTTGCCGCCCATGGAATGTCCGTAGACGCCTAGTTTATTACCATCCACCTCCGGTTGTCTTTCCAAAAAAGTCAGCCCCCGTCGCGCTCCAAGAGTGGCAAGAAACCAGCCATTATTACGGGGGGATTCCACAGCATCCAAGGTCCAATCCGCAATTGGAATGGAAGGAAATGCATCTTTTCCATATCGGCTGGGTGCATGGTATGCATCCAGGGCTCCCCAATCCGTTGTTAGTTTGTATGCTGGATCTTTCGTTTTTCCTTCCCAAAAAAGTTTTACCTCATTAGGGCTCACTCGATATCCCGGTGCTGAAATCCTTCCCGCCCATGAGATTGAAATGGATGCATATCCCCTCTTCGCGTTAGTAAGCGGGGCCTTATAATCCGCATACTGCCCTCCTCCATGTATCTGTACCAACCCGGGTAATTCACGTCCTCCTTTCGGATATCCATATACTCCCGCCATCATGGCCTTCTTCCCCTTAAAAACTCCAATTCGATACCGTAGTACTTTCAAGATAACACTGTCCTCCTCCCATTCCTTTAGTACTTCGACCTCCATCGGTTCTTTCCTTGGATCGAAACCCAACCATGCCTCATTCCAAGACTGTGGTGCTTTATTTACAGACAACTCGGGCAAAGTTTCAGACAACAAGCTCTCTTTTTTTCCCGCACACAAAGAGGAGACTAGTAAGAGAAGTAAAAAAGGGAAAAAAAAGAGGTTACCAAAGATCATTACTCAAATAATTCTACTTTTTTAATTCTTTGGCAATCTTTTCAAAATAAATCAAGTGAGATCGTAGTGACCAAAATCCGTATAAATAATTATAATTATGAAACATTTTCTTGCCCTATTAGACTTCTTAACAAATGGTATAAGCCGATGGCGGAAAAAATTGTAATATACCCAGAAAGGTTAAGTGATGGTGGATTTGAATTTGAAGTAAAAGTAAAGGATCGATCTCTGCTTGGCAAAAAAGCAACTTTTTCAATTAAACGAGAGGTTTCTGTCAAAGATTCTCGCCCAGTTCACGATAGTAAAGATCTTCGTAAAATCCCATTTACTTTGTCTGCTTCTCAGAAATTCCGTATATCCGCAGCCGTCATGAAAAAGGCTTCAGGCTCTTTTCCCTACTCCGGGTCAAGGATTTCAATACAAACCTTTGCCGAAGTCAAGGTCACCACAGCTATTTTCTTTAAATCAACTACGAGGTTTAGCCTAGCCAATTATATCCCAAGTGACTTACCCAAACGAGCCAGGGTAAAAAATAACGCGAAACAACTTATAGATCCTAATGACACATTTAACTTTTTTAAAAACCTAACTTCAATTCCGGCAGAAAATCAAATTGCAACTATTCTACTTCTCCTAATTGGAGGAGCCGTGATCGTATTTAACTTAATTATCGGTTATCACGATCAAATGGCACCTGAGCATATGACCTGGTTTTATAGTCATTATGACTCCGACGGGGATAAATCTTCTCCCATAGTCAAAGCATTAACGGGTTGCGGGGCAATCGCCACCTGTATCTGGTTATTGATGAAACAACAGCTTCAGAAATATATGGCTTTTCATTTCCGGTCAAGAATCAGCAAAATAAATCGTGAATCTACGGTTAATATTGGTAAACTTGTTACTGGACGCAGTCGTGTCGATTTAATTGATCCTGTATTACGAGTGGTTGCCTGTAATATGGAAAAAGGGAAATATGTAAGAGGTCATGGCAGCAACCAACGAACCGTAAGCTTTAGCCACCCCAACCGGGCAGTACTTCTTTATTCCAGAAGAATTCCGATTATCCCCAAAGGAGTTCCGATCCATCAATACTTCAATGAGGAATTCTCATTTAAACCGATGTTTCAAGCACTCTACCCGAGACAAATGGTCAGTGAATCTCACGGGCTTGATTTAGTTTGGGAGATCCAGCTAATCGTGAACGAGCTTGTTGATCAGGAACTAATCGGCAACAAAGACGCGTTTATCAAGGAGGAGTTTTATTCCGCGTGAAAAAAAGAATGATCACTCCTCCTCCCTTTAATGACTTTCTAGGTCTGAAAAAAATAAATTTTGGAAATGCACGCCTACTCATTTTTCATGGAATCAGTGGTTCTGGAAAGACCTCGAATTTAAACTATCTCGCTCATTACCATTCCACTTTTAAGAGTGGTTCTGTAAAATGGATATGGACACTGCACAAAAGGTTTAAAGCTCAATCTATTCAAAACCACGATTTGGTCGTGGTAGATGAAATCGTATCCCCATTTCAATTACCCGCTATTACCAAGCTCCTTCGTTCCAATAAAAAAGTCGCAGTCGCCACACACCTCAATCCAATTTGGTTCAAGGCTCTTTCCCCCCTTACTCCAACCCTTTCTTTCCGTACCGATGCATCGACTGAAAAAATCTGCCGTTATCTCGATGAGAAAGACATTTCATATTCCCCCGAATCTATTATTTCATTCTGTGAAAGCTACGGTTCCAATTATGTCGACCTTCAATGTCTTTTAGAAAACAACCCGGGACATAATTTTGACGATGCTTTAAACTTCAATAGAAAATTCAATAAAATTAAAAGTTTCACTCCCGAAAATTGGATCCCCACCTTGCCCCGCTTAAGATTTGACTAAAGATCTATTTCCCGTTCTCCCCTTAATTCTAACACTGGGCGGATGAAATAAAAATTTCCCGTTCTTGCTCTCCTCTCACTTGAATGCTTGGATAACTACTACAGTATGGAAGATAAAGAAACAGAGTTTTCCCTCGATTCTCCTAGGCAAAAAGGTCAGGCTCGTCGCCCGCTTGCCGAGCGTATGCGCCCCCGCCATATTGACGAAGTCTTAGGGCAATCTCATATTTTGGGAAAAGGTTGCCTACTACCAAACCTAATTAAAGAAAACCGCGTATCTAACCTCATCCTCGCTGGTCCACCCGGTTCCGGAAAGACCACCCTTGCCTCTGTCATTGCCTCAGAGGGGAATTGCAAGCTCCTAAAAGTAAATGCGGTTACCTCGAATGCGGCCGAACTACGCGACACCCTCAAACTGGTTCGTTATTACGGTTCCGAAAATTGTTTTCTTTTTGTGGATGAACTCCATCGCTTCAATAAGGCACAACAGGACCTGCTCCTTCCCGATGTCGAATCGGGCGATGTTCGCATGATTGGAGCCACCACTCACAACCCTCGCTACTATATTATCGATCCCCTTCTCAGCCGTTGCCAATTGATTTCTCTGGAAGCAATCCCGCCCAAGTGTATTGAAACTGCTCTTGAGTCGGCCCTCAAGGATACTGAGCGTGGATTGGGCTCACGGGCATGCACTGCCAGTAAGGAAACTATAAAGCAAATTGCCCTGCTCGCGGAAGGCGACCTGCGCAAGGGATATAATTTTATTGAAACCATCGTCGAAGCACTTCCCC
>JAQXBH010000290.1 GCA_029252505.1 Opitutales bacterium
CTTACACCTATTTTATATGTTGCTACACTTTTTCGGGTTATCTCACCTATTTGTAGTCTTTTTTAGCCACTTGCACCGATCCTATCATTTATAATGAAGAGTGACAGGAAGGTTATAAAAATTAATTTTACATCCATAGTGATCCTGTTTGAGAACGGTATCGTTTTATTTGACATGTTAAACGATAATCAATGTAAAAAAATAGTTCGGTTCATGGTCGCAGTGATAATTACTTTTGCCACTACTGGTCTCACAGTTGTTAATTCAATAAACTAAACTTCCTAGTTTCTGAATCTTTTCAAATTCTTGACCCACACCCAAACAGGCGCTTGGATCGGGTGATGAAAAACGATAATTTTAAACATAATGCACTAAAAATACTGAAGTTGTTAAATGAAAACCGAGAGAAGGTTGGTGAGCTTCTTGAATTAATTGATGAAGGTATGCCAAATGTGGAAACCAAAACTCTCGGTGGTAAGGTTTTCTGGAAAAAGATTGTCGATCATGCTGGATGGCGGTTACAAAAAAACAAACTCATGGGCAACTGCCGTATACTCAACCCTGAAGGCATCAGAGTTGCATGGGGAGGAGAGTCGTCAATGCGTCGTGCTTTCAATAAGATGATTGACCAGGCTTAGTCCACCTTGAACCTCGACCGGTTTTGAAGGTATACAAAAGGCAGAGGATATTTTCACCTCCCACTACACTATCCCGATAATAGCATATTTTTTATGAAAGCCCTAACTGAGAATTATTCAAATCCCCCATTGCCAATTTTTTTTTACAGGGGCTAATCGGTATAGCGAAAACGGATCGGAATTATTACTGACCCCCTCCCCCCCATGCTGTTGTCAGTTTGTTGTCAGTTTACTTACTAGAATATGCCATTTAATTCATATCAGAAACAAAACGCAGAAATTAACAACTTGCGAATTAATTCTGTAATTAATAGCCCCAATCCCTTTATTTACGAAGGATTGCAAGCTATTGCAAAAGAGTGCCCGAGGAGGGACTTGAACCCTCACGCCATTACTGGCAACGGATTTTAAGTCCGCAGCGTCTACCATTCCGCCACTCGGGCAATAACAAAGGCATAATCATAATATTTTACCAATCAAAAATCGAGAAAATTCTAAATTTAGTTATAGTTTAGCAAAGAAAGTCTTGAATTGCTCAATCTATTCGAGCTTTAAAACAATTTCGAGCAAAAGCTTGCTATCACTATATTACTATGGTTGAAATTGATAATGATCAAAGTTTTAGTGGTTGATGACGAAGAATCCATTTTAAAAGGAATTCGCTTAAACCTTGGCAGAACTTTTGACATCACATTGGCCAATGGATCACAGGAAGCAATGCAGACATTTAAAGATGGTGCTTCTTTTGATGTGGTTGTGTCCGACATGAGAATGCCTGGTATGGATGGTGCCACCATGTTGAGGAAAATCAAAGAAGCTTATCCGCAAGTTATGACTATTCTCCTCACGGGACATGCAGACTTTGAATTTGGTGGTTCGCAAGCCCTTCAATCTGGCTTGCTCTTTCGAATTCTAAATAAACCATGCCCTCCACAAAAATTATCCGCCACCATAAAAGCGGCAATTGAAGAAAGAGATGGGACTGGTAAGGAAGAAGAAAAGGCTCCTGACACCGTACTTTAAACCTATCAGGGCGAATTAAGTTGTCGGGCTTTTAACCTAACGAACGATAGAATTACCACTTCTTGGGTGCAAACCCACCGGTTGCTGCCTTATCTCTAATTTTTCTTTCCTCCCGCTCGAGCCTTCTTTTACGCTCACTCTCAGACTGAAAAACTTTCAAAACTACTACTCCAGCGGCAAGCACGACCAATAAAACAATTTCTACGATCATATCCTCAGCCCAAACCAGTTTGAGGACTTCGAGCAGGACTGTTCACTAGTGCACGCCAAGATGTTACCATGAGGAAAAAGCCTAGTATAAACATAGCACATGCGGTTCCTCCCATCAATGTTCCAATACCAAATTTTTGCACCATTAAAGCCAATGCGGTCATCGGCATAACAATCATGACCACCGCAGGTACGAGGGCAAAGACATACCCCACCTTTGAGGCCTTTAAAAAAACCACAAAGGTAAGCAACGCCAAGGCAGCAAGTAATTGATTAGTGGCTCCAAACAATGGCCAAATTGCCTTCCATGCAGGTTGCAATGTACCATCCACACCGGGAAATTGTTGAAAAACAAGTAAGGCTGGTAAAACTAAGGCCAGCAAAGTCCCGAGGTAACGGCTCGCCTCATTTCGCCAATTAAATAGTTCTTCTATCAAAAATCGGGTCAGGCGGGTACAGGTATCTAACGTAGTTAGCAAAAAAGTGCTTATGGCAAGCATGGCAAACTCCGCTCCTAAGTGAACTGGAATTCCAACCGCTCCAAAAAACTTGGCCGCTCCTGCCGCAAAAATTCCTACCGGAGTCCCCCCCGCCTCCCGCTCAGTCATGGTTAAAACTGCCACGCAACCCATTGCAAAAACCGCTAATACACCCTCTACCAGCATTCCACCGTAGCTTATTCGCCTAATATCACTCTCCTTCTTAATCTGCTTGGAGGTGGTTCCACTGGACACGATACTGTGAAAACCACTACAGGCACCACAGGCAACGGTAATAAAGAGAAAAGGAACAAGCATACCCAACTTTTCAGACTCCCATCCCACAAAAGCGGGCATTTGAATGGACTCATTAGCCAGTAACATTCCTGCCATTCCCAATCCAAGAATTGCATAGAGAAAGCCGGCACTTAGAAAGTCCCGGGGTTGAAGGAGTAACCCGACCGGTAATACCGCGGCCACAAAACAATAGCTTAATGTGGCATAAATCCAAAAATCTTTCCCCATTTCCACCATGGGAAAATAATGCCCCACCGCGAGTCCCGCAAAGGTCAGCGGAAAAAAGATAATTGCTAATTTTCCCAGCGAAAAACGGGCACTTCTCATCAGAAAGCCAAATATAACCGCCACTACAATAAACCAGCCAGAAGCAGTTGCCACCGCCGGTTGCTTGGCAAAAGTATTAGCAGTCAAGTCCAGAAATACAATGATGACATAGACCAAAGCCAAAATCACGAAGAGCATAAACAACTTACCAGCCCCCTCCCCGACCAATCCACGCATTGTGTCCGCAATTGAGCGCCCCCCGTTCCGGACAGACATCAAAGTACTACCAAAATCATGGACTCCACCTACAAGAATCGCACCTATCAAGATCCATATCCAAGTCGGGCCCCATCCAAAATAAGTGGCGGCTAAAATCGGCCCGACTATTGGGCCCGCACCAGCAATAGAGGAAAAATGATGCCCAAATAAGACAGATGCCCGGGTTGGGGAATAGTCTACCCCGTCTTCTTTTTCCACAGCCGGTGTATTCCTCTTGTCGTCTAAACTACATCTAGTGCTAAGAAAATTTCCGTAGAATCGGTAGGCAAACCAACATAGCAGACAGCTAATAAATAGTATTAAAGCGAGCATAGTGATATCATTAATACTACAGATTTCATTTGGCAAGATTTCTTCACCCTGCCTTTTACTACCTATTAGCGTAAATTATAATATTTAAGGTGCGAATTACTAGACTTTTGCTAACATTAGTGTATAAAAGATAACATTAGATACACCTTACGTATTTAAATATAATTTTTTAAGAAAAATCATGATTACAAATAAATCAAAGTTAATTCTTCTTTTAACCCTTCTAGCATCTACCTTAGTTGGATTTTCCGCGGAGCAGGATAATTGGTACATCGCAAATGAATGGACCGTTACTGGTGGGACTGGTGTAGCATACTACGAAGATAACAATACGGGAGTCGGTCAAATCTATGTCTGCAATGGCTCCAGCACATCATCCAAGATTAGTGTGTATGATTTAAACGGATCACTCGCAAGGGATATTCCTATCGCAAACAACAGATATTATGCCTACGATTTGGTACTTGATTCAAACGGGACGATTTTTATTGCAGAGAGGCATGCGGTTACCTGTTTGGATAATAATGGTACATTCAAATGGAGGACTGGCAAAAACGCCACAATATCAAGCTATGGTAGTAATGGCAATGGGGATGGAGAATTTTATAACGCTTATGGTATCGATATCAGCCCAAATGGAAAACTTTATATTGCAGACAAAGACAATAAGAGAGTTCAAATTCTTGATAAAAATGGTAGTTTTATAAGCAAATTTGGGAGCTATGGATCGGCTCCCGGCCAGTTTTACCATCCTGCTGATTTAGTCTGCATGAAAAATGGTAATATTGTGATTTCGGATTGGAGTCAGGATTACTTACATTATTTTGATGAAAACGGAACATTTATAAAAAGAGTAAATCATACATCTCCTAGATATCGAGTTTCTCTTGCGAATGATGGAACTCTATTTACTAGGTCCAGACTTCGAAACTCAGATGGTGAGCAAATTGAATACATTCCTCAAATCGCGGATAGCGTGCCAACTTGCTTCACACCCGAGGGCGATTTAATTGTAAGCGTTTCCAACCAAATAATAATCTGGAAAAGAGCTTATCGGACGAAAGGGCTTCCTTCTCGAAATGTTATCCCACAACCTTCAATTCGCGCAGTATCCCAACAATCAGGAACTAATATTATCGATCTCGATTTTGAAATTATCGACCCCGATGATGCGAATGCAACCATTGGTATTCTTGCCGCCGTTGATGGTCTATTCAATAATCCCTCTTCTTTAATTATTCCAACCGCATGGGCGAATGGTACCGGTAGTAAGATTGGTACTCCTATTGCAACCAATCAAGTGCACCGAGTGTCATGGAATGTAAAGGGTGATTGGTCTCAACAAACGGGAACCCTCAATTTCGAGCTTTTTT
>JAQXBH010000029.1 GCA_029252505.1 Opitutales bacterium
AGAGAGTTCAGTCCATGACTAATGCCCTAGAAAGTTGGCAAAAATCTGTTCTGGATAGTTGGTCAGGGAAAGACTATGAAAAAAGTGAAAAATAGAACGAACAGAATTTAATTAATAAAGCATGCCTGGATACTTTTACCATTGGGGAATTACCCTGCTTTTCACTCTACTTCCCCTTACCCTTTCAGCTTCTATAAAAGAAAAGCCTGAAATATTAAAAGAAATTAAGCTATTGGCGGAACCAGATACCAACGCGATTTTGCAGATAAAAAAAGCATTTGGAAAATATTCGATTGAAACACCCAAAATAGTGAACGGAAACGATAAAGACTTCGAACATATAAAAGTGATTAAAGATTCTGAATTGGGGAATGCCTTTGCCTTTTCCATTCGCAGAGATGTTGACGGTGATCGCGATAAAATATGGCCGAAGGGAAAGGAAAGGCAAAGAAATGAAATAAAGGGCTACCAGCGTTCACCCGAACCGATGAAAGCCAGATTATCTGAAACTCATCATATTAAGTGGTTTCTTAAGATTGATAAGTCCTTTCAAATAAACAAAGAATTCTGCCACTTCTTTCAATTAAAGGCAGTGGGCTCCAATAATATAGATGCTCCTATCCTCACCTTGTCAGGAGTAACGGAACGGGGTATACCCCAGCTTCAGCTTCAATGGTGGTCTTTAAAGGACTCAGGGAGAATTTTTCTGTCCGAATGGGAAAATTCAAAAAATAAATGGTTAATATGTGAATGCATATCAAACTATTCTAAAAACGGTTCCATTCATTTTTCTATTCGCTCCATCGATGGGGAAATTAATCTCAAAAAACAATTGAACAATTTGGAAACCTGGCGGGATGGATTTGAATTTGTACGCCCGAAATGGGGAATCTATCGAAGTTTGGCAAAAGAAAAAGATAAGTTAAACCCTAAGGATCATATTTGGATGAATAATTTCTCAATCCGTAAGATTTAGTCTAGGATTACTGACCCTAAGCTTGCCCTGACTGCCTTACCGTTCAATGATAGGTTCCTTATGACTGATCCAAGAGAAAATCAGACCACTGTCCACTCCGCAAGACCATGGGGTGACATCTTTATGGTTGTGCGCAATCAAAAATGTTCGGTTGACCTGACCGAAGTAAAACCAGGTGAGCGGGCAAGTTTACATTCTCATGCCATCCGACATGAACTCTTTCATTTCATGGATGAAGGTGCAGCCCTTGAAATTGACGGTGAGCTCTTCCATCCCAAAGCTCATGAAGAATTCATGATTAAACCAGGACAAAAACACCGGTTCTGGGCAGAAGATACTATGTTTCGAATGCTGGTGGTCAGCTTTGGTGAATGGAAAGCAGAAGACCAAATCAGGCACGAGGATGACTACGGCAGAAAAGGCGAACCCCTAAAACTTTAATGCCAAAGCCTCGCATAGCGATTACCATGGGCGATCCTGGCGGGATTGGTCCGGAAATATGTATCGATTTATTAAATGATCAGGAAATTTCCGGGCAATGCATACCCATTGTATTTGGAGACTGGAATGTTTTACAAGCCTGTGCAGATAAAACCAATAAATCTTTCGCGGCTTCTAAAATCTCCGCATCGGAATTTTCAGATATCCATAGCCCGACCGTGTTTGATCATTCAATCATCGGCCCAATGAACTTCACACCCGGTACTGCTGATGCAAAAACAGGACAGGCAACCTACAACTACATCACTTCTGCCATCGAAGCCACCCAAGCTGGAAAAATAAATGCTGTTGTCACCTGTCCGGCTAATAAGGAAGCGATGCAGTCAGGAGGTGTTGCCCAGCCCGGGCATACCGAAATCTTCGCCGAACATACCAGCACCGAGAAGTTCTGCATGGCTTTTTTCTCCGATGAAATCAGTTGCAGTCTGGTGACCGTGCATTGCGGATACTCTGAAGTTACAGACCTTCTTTCAGTTGAAAGGATTCATGATGTTATCTCACTCACCCGAAAAGCTCATCAACAACTGCTCGGGCGTGAACCAAAAATCGCAGTATGTGGCCTCAACCCTCATGCCGGTGAAAATGGACTGTTTGGTGATGGAGAGGAAGAAAACCTCATAATGCCCGCCATTGAAAAGGCCCGTTCGGAAGGAACTGACATAGTCGGCCCCCTTCCCCCTGATACCGCATTTACCGCAAGCAATAGGAAGTCAATCGACGCATATGTTTGCATGTATCATGATCAGGCACTCATTCCCGTAAAAGCCTTAGCTTTTGAGGATGCGGTAAATGTCACTCTCGGACTGCCGATTGTACGAACCTCGGTGGATCACGGCACTGCCCTCGATATTGCCTGGCAGGGAAAAGCCGATCCCAGCAGTTTGAAATCCGCAGTCAGGTTAGCCGTCAGGATGTGTTCTTAATCTCGCATTTTTGCAATGAAAGAAGAAAAAGAACCGATCACTCCATATCATTGGATTGTGGTAATCATCGCCTCCCTTGGTTGGCTGTTCGATTGTATGGACCAGCGACTGTTTGCCCTCTCCCGCGAATCTGCAATCGCATCGCTGCTCGGTCCTGATGCCACTCCTGAGGCAATCAAAAGCGGACTGATGACTGCGACAACCTGGATGATCCTTGGCTGGGCAACGGGTGGTATCATCTTTGGCATTCTCTCCGACAGATGGGGGCGCGTAAAAACCATGGCCGCCACCCTTCTCATGTACTCCATCTTCACCGGACTTTCCGGTTTTTCAAAGGGAATCTTTGATTTTATGATCTACCGATTTCTAGTGGGGCTGGGAGTGGGTGGTATGTTTGGAGCAGCCACCACTCTGGTTGCGGAATCCGTTCCCTCCCGTCTCCGTGCTCCCGCTCTGGGCGCCCTGCAAGCTCTGGCAACTGTAGGGAACATGATGGGGTCCGGCATTTCCCTTTTCGTGCCTCCTGGTTCACCCGATGGATTATTTGGATACGAGGGATGGCGCTCGCTTTTCTTTTTTGGAATCATTCCCGCCGTGCTTGTGGTACCCATGGTCCTACTCCTCAAAGAACCCACGGCATGGTTAAACCTTAAAAACGATAAAGAGAAATCCGGAAAAGATGCAAAGAGTGGATCCATACGAGAAATGTTCGGACATAAGACCTGGCGAAAAAATGCGATTATCGGACTGCTGCTTGGGGTATCTGGAATGATCGGGCTCTGGGGAATCGGGTTCTTCTCACCCGAACTCATCTCCGAAGCACTCAAAGGGGAAAAACAGGAGATAATTGATCAGGTACGGGGACGGGGAACCATTCTCTTCGATATCGGTGCTTTCCTTGGGATGACTGCCTTTACATTTGTAGCGACCTTGGTAAGCCGACGCCTGGCCTTTTTGATCTTCTTGGTTCTTTCCATGGCGGCCACTATTTTCGTATTCAATAACCTGAGCTCTGCGAGCGATGCTTACTGGATGCTTCCAATGATGGGATTTGCCCAACTCTCCCTCTTTGCCGGTTACTCCATTTACTTCCCTGAACTTTTCCCTACTCGCCTACGAGGTACGGGCGTTGGATTTTGCTACAATACAGTTCGCTACTTAGCTGCCCCCGCTCCCATATTATTAGCTTACTTATCAACCACTCTCAGCTTTCGTATGGGAGCAAGCTTAATGTCTTGTATTTATATTCTTGGAATTGTTGCACTCATTTGGGCTCCCGAAACAAAGGACAAGGAACTTCCTGAATAGTCGTAAATTCTTTTTCACAAATCAGCCCTACTGCTTAAACTTTCTAATAAAATTGATAAATTCAAGTAATCTCTTGCAATTAACTAAAATTGAGATGTAGGTTAACAACTTCGCCCCAAATCCATTGAACCTTCAGCCTACCCTCTTTGTCTCCTACTATTTTAAGGTTTGTATTTTAATTACATGTGCACGCTTTTGGGCTGACCACACATTGATTGGAGTGGAATCACAATCTTTAACAAAGCCTTCGAATCGGCCGTGAATGTCACTCTTGGCTTCCCCATCATTCGCACTTCGGTCGATCATGGAACCGCCCTCGATATCGCTTGGTTAGGCAAAGCTGACTCTCGCAATCTCAAATCGGCCGATCGGCTTGCGGTTCGGTTGGCAGGCTGAGAAAAGTTTGAGGGCAAATCCTTCCATGGCAAAAATCAAATTTCTTTTCACCCTACCCGCTTTCCTTGCTTTTCAATTGTTTTCGGAAGCACCGCTATTACGGGACTTCATGGGAATCAATGGACATTTCCATTTCGATCCAATCCAATACGCCCAAACCTGCAAACTTGCTCGCAATTACCATAATCTAAATTGGGATGTAAAAAAGCCTGGTGATCCCATCACCTTTCCCGTTTGCGTAAATAAAGTGAATTGGAAAAACCATGTGTACGGGAAATGGACCGCACAAAATTTCGAAAATAGCCTATGTGCGCAGTTCGGATCCTTTGGTGAAAGTAACCAGGACTATGCCTCCATTTGGAGGAATCAAGAGGGCTGGTGTTTTGAATATGGTAAGGCAATGGCACGCTACTTCGGACCGTCGGGAAAGGAAAAGCTCATCACTTCAATCGAGATCGACAACGAACCTGGGAACGATTTTGATGATGCCCTTTATCAATCCATTTTTAAAAATATGGCACGGGGAATCAGGGCTGGAGACCCGAAAGTCAAAATTATCACCTGTACGGCCCATGCCACAGCAGCCGACAAGTATTCCAAAGATTTACGGAAAACTTTTGCTGATCCTGAGATGCTCCCACTTTTTGATGTCATAAACCTGCATACCTATGCTCAACTAAAAAAAGGAATAACCCAAAGCCCTTGGACTCGTACCTATCCAGAAGGCAAAGACACCCCCTACCTCCAGGTTGTGGAAGACACAGTCCGATGGAGAGACCGAGTTGCCCCCGACAAGGAGATCTGGATAACCGAATTCGGTTATGACTCCTGCACCCCAAAGGCTATGGCCAAACGCTCGGGGTGGTTCGAAAAGCTGGATTGGCGAGGAGTTACCGACTTACAGCAAGCCCAGTATTTGATCCGTTCCTTTCTGCTGTTTGCATCCATGAAAGTGGATCGTGCTTACCTTTACTTTTTTGACGATAAGGATGAGCCTCAAGTCCATGGTTCATCGGGTCTCACTCGCAATGGAAAACCAAAACCCAGTTTCTATGCAGTCAGTCAACTTTACCGCACCCTGGGTGATTATCGATTCGAACGTATCATTAAACGAACCGAGCAGCTTTACCTCTTTGAATTCTCGAAAGAAGATAAGAGGAATCATCTATGTTGGGTGGCATGGATGCCCACTGGTTTCCGATCCGATCAACTAGCCCAAAAAAACCATCGAATAACGGAGATCACACTTACCAACCTGCCTGCAAAACCAAAACAAATCTTGGCCATGCAAACCTCAGAACAAACCCAAAATAAAGACTTCGTTTCGACCTTGGAGTCTATTACTTTCAAGCTCAGCGAAAGCCCAGCCTATCTATTCTTCGAACCGAAAAAGTTACTTATCAAATAGATAGATATTATCATCTCATCACTTTTTGGCTTTTAGATAGGAATAAACAGAGCCTTTTTACCTCACCCATGAATACTGGATTTTCATTTTTCATGTGGCACTATTAGAACTCCTATAGCAGCAAAACCCGATTCCTAAAAGCGACATCATGACTGATTTTAAAGCTGGGTATGCTGTAGCATTTTTTATCAATATAAAATCAGCAATATTAGCACATTTACACTAATAAATTAAATATACCCTAAAAGATTTGGCGTAAATAAGTGATTACATGTAGGTTAACAATTATAGCCCATAATTAATTATCCGTAAGCCCACTCTTTTTTGCCCAATTTTACTAAATATCTTCTATTTATATATTTTCTAGCTTTTTTGGTAATCTCAAAAGTATTTGGACAAGCAACACTGTCTTTTTCCAAACCTTCGGAAATACCCATTCAAAGCAGAGGAATGTATGAGGGAAACCCCACATTTCGAGCCGTTTTTGTGGATGATGAACCCATAGTAGACGGTGACCTTACTGATAAAGCATGGAATCGAGCCATGCCTGCAGGTGATTTACTACAAACCTTTCCAGAAGATAATGCGTCAGGAACTCAGGCCACGGAATTTCGTGTTCTTTACGACAAGGAAAATCTCTACATCGGAATTTGGTGTTTTCAGGATAACCCAAAGGATGTCACAGCTAATGCTGGAAATCTGGCGGATGCCGGAAACGACGATCATGCACTTATCATCCTCGATACATTCCGTGACCAACGAAATGCTTATGCATTCATTGTGACACCCAACAGCTTAAGAGCGGACTTGCTCATTGGCGATCAGGGTAGGATGCAAAATATAGATTGGGATACAATCTGGGATGCCAAGTGTGGAATTCATCAATGGGGATGGGGTGCGGAAATAGTGATTCCTTTTAAATCGATTTCCTTTGATGAAGATTCATCCACATGGGGTATCAATTTGAGAAGAGTAATTAAAAACAATGGAGAGGTTCAGGACTGGGCAAATGCCAGGTCAGGCGTAGATCCTGCAAATGCTGCACAAGCCGGCACTCTCACCGGACTGAAAAACCTGAAACAGGGGCTGGGTCTGGATGTACTTCCATTCGTTACTGGAACCTACACGGATGACCAAACCACCGGGAACGATGAATTCAAAGCAGACGGCGGGCTTGACCTGCGTTACAGAATCAATGCCAAGACCACCGCATACCTAAGTATCAACACTGACTTTGCCGATGTCGAAGCCGATGTCAGACAATTCAACTTCACCCGTTTTAATCAATCCTTTCCGGAAAAACGGGACTTCTTTTTGGAAGACGCTGGAATGTTTCATTTTCCATCCGACGGGTTAAGTCCTTACTACAGTCGCAAGATTGGTTTAAGTGAAACTGGAGAAATCGTACCCATACACTTTGCGGCTAAAATTACCAGTAACCAAAAGAATTACAATTTTGGGCTCATGGATGTGTTAATTGACTCACCGGAAGGAGAACGAAATGTTTTTGTCGGTAGAGTTCGTAAAAACCTCGAAAACGGTTCCACCATTGGTTTACTCTCAACTTTTGGAGATCCCCGTTCCAAGGAAGACAGCTACAGTGTGGGTGCGGATTATCAATTTATCAATGGTGAGTTTATGGGAGACAAATCCTTATCAACCAAGCTGTGGACACTAGGTATCTCCAACAAAGCCCAAACCGACTCAGAAATAAAAATTTCGTACGGAGCAGAAACCATTTTCAAAGGTCGTGAACTCACCCTGGTAGGAGCATTTTCCGAAGTACCTGGGAATTTCAATCCTCCGCTAGGTTATGTAATGCGGGACGATTACAGAAAATACCGTTTTGCGGGATCCTATGTCCCAAGGCATGAAAATGTGGAATGGCTTAATGTGAGCATACATGATTATGACTTGGAGATATATACGGATACCGGAAACAGACTATCGGATATAACCCATACAATCACCCCAATCGAATTCATATTAGAATCGGGAGACAATCTCGGATATGAGATTGCCCATAAACTGGACCGTCCTACTGAAGCCTTTACCATCTTTGATACCACACTGCCCGCAGGAGAATACAAAGGAGTTTATCATAAGTTCTTCTTCAACTCTCATTCCAAAAGAAAAGTAGTTAGCAGGCTTTCCTACTTATACAACGAAGGCTTTCTTGCTCCCGGAAAAAGATATGAAGCTACTTTGGACTATCTTCCCATCAAGGAATTTATGATCGGAATTGGCTACTCATCCACGATTTTAAACTGGAACCATGCCCCCAAAACGGAACTAAATGTAGTTTCCGGAACTTCCAGAATTAACTTCAATCCTGACTTATCGATCAATAACCTGTTGCAGTATGACAATTTCAGTAAATCACTTGGTGTAAACAGCAGGCTTCAATGGGAATACAAACCGGGAGCCAAGTTCTATTTTGTGGTGAATCAGACTTATCTCGACGAAAGAACAGGTCTGACACTACAAGGTTTCGGTACGGCGATCAAACTGGGAGGAATCTTTCGCTTCTAAACGAAAAACTCATTAGGCAAACTTAACGAACCTGAGCACCAAATATGGGCTTACATTGAAAAGAATAATCGCCAATTTAAAGTAACCCATCAGGGTATAATGGATTTCATCAAAACGATCATGCGGGATATCGAACCACAAGGTATGGATCTGAAATACAAATTCGTTGGCTAAAGTGAGAGCAAGTATCCAATAGGTTAAAATCCCTAGGTTAATCACTGAGCACCAACCCAAAAATTTACGGATATTCTCTTTGGTCAAGTTCACGACTTATTTCTTATTATTCTCTCTCGATACAGTAGATTTCAGAGGCTTTTTTATGAAGTTAGCGGAAAGCAGCGGGGCAGTAACTCGGGCGACCCAATCATTCCAACGCCTTATGGCTGCCTGACGATCCGTTTTATTGTGCCCGGGATTAAAACCGAACTTTCCAACATCATTCGTTCCTTTTTTGAGAATAATGTGTGCGTAGCCACGAACACCCCCATCCGAGTCGTCCAGTAGTTTGATCAGTGTCTGGATAATCTTCCTGTCATCATGCATGTTGCCAGGTATCATCAATTCATAGGTCCTCGAAATTGCGGTGATAAGTTGAAACCTGATATACCGAGTAAGAGATGTGTCGAGCACTGCATCGGTTATGATTTTCTGGGCATCGAATTGGCGCCATTTTGCATACCTGCCAAGAACATGACAGGCATTGAACCTAAGGTCCTGGTCTTTTTTCGGGTCTTTGTCCCCAATGATTTCTCCAAGTTTGGCAATAAAGGCAGGACCATAGCTTGTAGAGTAACCACTTGCAACCGCGGCGTGACGAACGTCGGCGTGTCTGGAATCGAACGCCTTGATGAGCGCCTCACCTGCTTTAGGGCCACCGATGCGGGCGGCTTTCTTAATGAGGGGGATGGCCTGGGAATTTGACATGGTGGCCATGTCCCTTTTGATCGTCGCGAGCGTTGCCTTGTCCGTTTCGCCAAGGGGAAGGATCTTGTTGCGCGTCGCATGGATCCACCTGAAGACGTCATCATTGACATCCATATTGATAGGATCGCCTTGAAAGACCTTGGCGTGGTTTACCCCATCCAATTCGCGGTAGATGTATCGAAAGCCCTTTTTACCCAATTCCCGCGTGAAGCATCGTGTGAGATCGACGTCGATAACATAGTCGCTGTCGCCGTGCACATGGTAGAACTCGGGTAGAAAGTCAGCCTGCTTGCCATTGCTTTGGGGCGGGTATTCTTTCAGCGATTGATTATGGAATTCTACGCCGTAATCAATTCTGGTTCCCGTCCACTTCCCATTGACAATGCCATCCTTCCATTTGAGTTTCACCCAATCCTGATTGGGGTATCCTCCGAGAGAATTTCTTGTCCAGTCCCGGCTATGAGCCCCGGCGTAGGCAGTCACGGTGGCGAAGTGCCGTAGGTTGTCCCATATAAAACGCGTGGCCATGAACCCGCCTCTTGACCATCCAATAAGGTGAACCCGACGCCGGTCGATGGGGTAAGTTTTCATGGCCCATTGAAAGGTTTCGTATGTTGGCCCGTGATCGGCTTTTTCCCAATCGCCCAAGTTCTCTTTGTACCCGTTCGGGCGTCGCGACTTGAGACCGATGATTATATAATCATCCACAGCCTCTAGACGTTCCAGAAAAGTTTTGGATGGCCAATCAACCATGGAGTTTTCATTTCCGCCATGAGGGTGAAAGGCGAGAATCAGTCCGAGTGTCTTTTCTTGGGCGGGCTCATTGGCACCCGTGCCTTGAACTTCATGCTCGTGCCGTTACTGAATTGAAGCGTATCAGTGAATGTGCCGGTTTGCCGAGCACCTTGGCCATAGGACGTGCTTAAGTTGGTGGCTAGAAATAAGATTGTGGACAGCAGCAGGCAGCATAAAGACTTGAGGATGGGCTTCGTTGTAACTAAATTGCTAGTTTCCATTTAGCAGAATGGTAGAAAACTGACTATTTAGGGATAGCTTCTCCATGAAGAATTTATCCTCGATTAGCAGAAAATTATTTTTTGTCTTTCCCGGTGTATTTACCATCGTCTTTTTGACTCCGGGGCTCACGGTATCCGATCGTGATATATTTCTTCATTCTCGCGGCAATCTCAGGATGCTTGGAGGACAGATCGTTCTTTTCTTCAATATCCTTACTTAAATCATAAAGATACAGATGACCGCCCTTTCCGATCCCCTTCCATTTGCCTGAACGCACGGCCCTTACCCCGTATTGCCAAAACATATATTCATGCTGCTTTTGCACTCCCTTATCTAGCAATGTGGGAAGAATGGAAATACCATCAATATCCTCGGGCACTTCAGTGGATACACCACCAATCTCTGCAAAGGTGGGCATAACATCAGGAAAATACCAAGGGTGACTACTTACCCTGCCCGCTTTTATTTTACCAGGCCAGCGCACCACCATGGGGACCCGAATGCCACCTTCATTCAATGATCTCTTCTTTCCCTGCATTACCCCGGAGGAATTGTGGATCCCATCGAACCGCTTGGCCGCTCCATTATCAGAAGTAAAAAACATCAGGGTATTTTGATATAAACCAAGCTTCTTGAGGAGTGCGGTGATCTCTCCAACATGCCGGTCCATCATCGTATCCATGGCTGCGGCAACCCTCGCGTCATGAGGCCAGGGTTTGTCCTGATAC
>JAQXBH010000061.1 GCA_029252505.1 Opitutales bacterium
CATCTTATGTTGCTGTTTTTTGTTGCCCGGCATTCTGTATTTTATGTTTAAGAGTGGCTATCGTTACTACTGCCCTAAGTGCCGTATCCAAGTCAGTTCAGACAGTTAAATCGAACCCAAAAGCTGAAAAAATCTGTTTAGTCTTCATTATTACGAACAACGGTTTTTGTCCCCGCGACCCCCTCGAAAAAAAAGCACAATTTCTGCACACTTTTAAGGTACATCAAGCGTATCTTAATGAATCCTATTTCCAAGCACTTGAAAGTTTGATCGAAGGGAAATCTAGATAGAAACTGAGCTTGAGCAGTATTGATGCGGGGTAGACGAGACTAATCGAAACGCCGTTCCTTCTGTTTAGGAAACCACTGTTCTATCCGTTAAACTATGGGGACAATGAGTATTATATTGGACAAAAAGGGGGATGTTGTCGAGTAGACTCCGAAACAAACATACAATTTTGGCACAGCTTACAGGAACCAGGTAACTGAGCCTTAACTAGGGATTAGAAGGATTGAAATCAATTGAATTTCCCGAGTAAAGGGCAGGATCGCTGAGGTCTAGAGAGTCCCCATTTTCATCCTTTGGGACATCATCTTTATCAAGAGGATCAGAACCGAAAACTTTTTCCCAATAATCACTTACCCCATCTCTATCTGTGTCTTTACGAGTATCATTAAGGAATGGACGACCAGTACCATCATCATAATAATGCTCAAACTCAGTTCCATCCCCCTCCGTTAAAGGAGTAGCATAGAATGCAAAATTAGGAAATTGGCGACTTTCATAGATGTAAACGATTCGCTCTTTTATGTCTGAAAAATTATCCCATCCGTCGCGAACACGATATTCGATAGTAATTTTCATTACATCCATATTGATTCGGGTGTTTTTATCCGGGGTATCAAAGTTGTAATTCTCTCCTTCAACATCTGGAGCTTTAACTGCCGATAAAGCCAAAGTATTGTTTGGGTCTTCAGGAGGAAAGGTACCGTTTACATCGGTTAGATTGGTCGTGTCCAAACCAAATGTATTATCTGCTAAAAGGTTTTGAAAATAAAGAGTTGGGTTTTCTACTTTTTCCAAAACGCTATAGGCGAAGATCACCCCAATATCATTAGCTGAATCACCAACCTGATCATTACAATCAGTCATATGACTGCGTTCAGATACCCTACGAATGGCGTAGGTTTCACCAACTCCATCACCATCCAAGTCCTTGTATCCATCATTAGTGCTAAAATAAGAATTAGAGTCCTCAGCATAGGCGCCTGGATCTACAAAATTATAATCACCATGGAGAATGCGATGAGCACCGCCAGAAAAACCGGTTGAATTAAATTCGTGGCTGTCGGATCGGTCTGCAAATAGCAACTCTTGGTTTCTAGGTCCTGTAGAGTTATCGTCCAGACCAGTATTTGTCGAAAATCGTAAAAAGTCATGAATTTCAGAACTCCCGATTAGCGTGATTATTGGTTTTTTGAAATCACCCACTTTAAGTTTACGTAATTTGGGTAGGGATGTATTCCCAAATTTATCAGTCACTGTAATATTTACATCGTAGCCTTCATCTTCTTTAGCAAAAGGGAAAACCGCACCCGGAAGGAAGGAACTTCCATCGGGTTTTGTTATCATTACTTCCCATTTATTTCTGTAAGCAGACTGACTCCAGTCTAAATTAGGATCAATAACTTGACCATTACCAGCCCCTTTCGCCCCATAATCAGAAGCTACTAATCCTTGAAGCAGATAATCTTTTACTTCGCTTTCTACATTTGTATCAGGAGCATCACCCAAATAATCAATTTCAAAATTATCAGATAAAGCTGCATCTGCCTGTGGATAAATTAAGGGAGGTATCGTATCTAAAATTTTTAAATATCTAAAGACGGCATCTGCAAAGTTAGGCGGATCAGCACTATCTGTTGCATTGTATTCTATTTTGTAGATGTGGTTTACATAATCGTATCCGGTTTCCACAGTGGTTACACCACTTTCGTTCAGATCCTCAACTTTTCTTGTTATACTTTCAGTTATATATCCATCGCTGAGATCATAGGCAGAAACAGTCAAAAGCTCACCGTCTTCATCACGAACAACTCCATTTTCTAATATAGGAAATCTCGAATTATCCGCCAACTCATCATCATAATCGAAACCAGCTTCAACTTTAACAAAAATATTCGCACCATCTGTCTCGGGTGATATCTGTATAAAAGGTTTTAAATCGTCTAAGAAAAGATATTGTCGGGCATTTGATATAGAAGTTTGTCTAGCCAAGGTGTTCGATTTAGTAACTGTAAGATTGACGGTTATCGAACTAATTTGATTTTGATCATCCCCGAAAAAAACAGGGACAATTGTTGAAACAATTGAGACACCAGAGTTGGAAGGTTCATAAATGAAAAAACCAGGGTCTTGCAGATCAGAGTCGTCATTAAAAGTTAATTTGAATGGACTATACCAAATAAAAGACCTACCGAAATCATCGGGTATTGAGATTGTTACACTACTGCTTTGAACCAAACCTGTTGGATTATCCTTCAGGGCTTGTAAAAAAGCATCATCCAACTCAGATGCTTTGAACAAAAAGTCTTTGGTATTATTTTCTGCAAGAAAAGGAACCTCATTGCTGAAAGAAAAGTTATTATAATAGTCAGACAACTCCCCTAAAGCAGCCTTTAGGTTTTCGTAATTCTGAAAAATATCATTTGGTGAAACTGAAGGATTATTGGCATCTTGATAGGAAAGGTTGGAACTAGATAAGTTATTTCCAGAGTTGAATTTTTCTAATGCATCATGTGTAACCACAGCAACATGAGGGTTTATACTATCCTGCACGGTAAGGTTAAGCACTTGTGCCTCAGCCTGATTTCCAAATTCGTCCACTGCGTTGTAGGTGAGCGTGTAGTCTCCAGAAGTCCAAAACCCGCGGTCCGCAAGCTCAACAAATGTCGCATTATCGTCCAAGCCTTGAGGATGGCTCAAATCAATTGTCGTAGTTTTAGTAACTCCAGAATTAGCGATATCCGAAACAACAACACCGGGGTCTGTAAAAGGCTCTCCAACTTCGATGGTATTTCCTGTAAAAGTGTTTTTGGTAATCTCAGGAGGAATGGTATCCATAAGACGAACTTCGATATCCCGAACAGATTTATTCCCGAGACTATTTAGAACTGAATACCGAAGAACAACTTTACGCCACTCGTCGAAATTTGATGAATATTTCGCATAGGAACCGGGTTCACCAGAGACAAAAAATAAATCACTCGATGAATTCCAATAATTCACCTGAGAAAAAAATGTCGATCCATCGGAGAAGTTACTGACTCCCCCCGAGTGTACATTTTGACTAGATACATGATCCCCATTGGCATTTATGTAAATAAGTTCAACTGAGTATTTATTTTCTAGGTTTTCCTGCTGCCCTCCGCCCAAATCAGTGAAAACACGGGCGGCTGGAACATCTGTATATTGATCCTCCCCGACTTCAATATCCCAATCCAGTGTAGGCAGAGTTGCAGTTGGAGGAGAGGCTTCACTGTCGATATAATGACTGTTTGGTATACCATCTAATGAGTCTGGATGACTTAATAAAAAGAAAACGGTAGGATATAAGTTAGGAGACCCTCTAAGCTCAATTGTCCGATAATTTGAAGCAGTATTCCCTGCTCGATCCTTAAGGATGTAATTAAATCGGTATCGAATAGTTTCGGTAGGTGGTGATTCTGCTAATCCATTTATAGTATTAGCTATAAAATCTTTATCAGCAGGGATGGGATCATCATAATTATCTGGCTCTGATAAATCATTACAAACCTGAATGGTAAAGGACCAAGTCATACCTTCATCCTCTACCAACCAATTAAAAAATCCGTTTTCTGATTTGTAGAGGTTCTCTACCGCAAAGGCACCTGGGTCGTAATATCGGCTCTCCCCATCAAAGATGGCTTGGAGATCCACATACATTGTCTTTGATCCATACAGTTTTACAACTGGTGCTTGAGTATCCTTAACAGTGATAGACCGAGTTAGGGTAGCTATGTTTTCAGATGGATCAGACAGCGAATATGTGAGTGTGTAATCCCCAATTTTAGCCATATCCAAATCGGTTTGGATGCGGTCTTGGCCATATTCAAAAACCGGGTTAAAAACTTCTCGATCAGAAGTATCAGAAGTATCGTTTACATTGGTGTACTCAAAGGTGTAACTTTTAGAATCATCTATCCCATTGTGGCTATGAAGTTCATTTGTAGTATAATAATTATCAATGATTTCTATGCCCGGATCGTTGAAGTAGTAATCTGAATCGGTGTTACCAGTAACCTGATCTTTGGATGACCCATTTAACAGGGCAAGCTCAGGCATGATTCCTTCCACGACAAATGGATTTGCTTGCCCAGAGGGAAAATTCAAAATTGGTGCGATTAGATCAATGATTTTTATCCTGGGAGCGAGCACAGTCTCAGCCCCTTCGGTGGTGCCACGAACAGACTGGTCATTCACTTTTACTGTCATTGTGGAGGATTGGTTAAGGGTAGCAGAGTCAACAGGGACATCATAAGAAACAGTTACTTGATTTGTTAAATCAGAGCCAAACCCATTGTATGCCGTGGCTTTGTAGTAAAGCGTCTGGTCTTGCCGATTGTTCTCACCAGAATCCTGAGCGATTGCAAACGGTCCATCGTCTGGGAAAACAGAAACATTTTCTTTTGATTCTACGAGATAGCGAATTTCATCCTGATTTTCAGATACGCCCAGACCTTCTCTGGGATTATGAAAAATTAACTCCAATTTGGGTGGAGTAGCTACAACCTCGATCATTCGGGTTTCAGTGGTCGTAAGCTGTGCTTCCATCGATTGATTAGAACTATCCAATCTAGGGTCCACCGCCTCAAATACAACCGTGTAACTTAGACGAGTCCCACTGCCGGGAAAAATATTATCAATTTCGAGAGGTGATAAAGCTTTATTGCCAGAAATTTTGTAATTCACATCCACTGGATTCCCCTCCACATCCACAGCGGTTGCACCATTCAACCAAGCTCCCAATTCATTAGAAGGGTCTCCGTACTCGAGAAGATTTTTTTCATTTTCTAAAGCAGGAAAGTTAGAGGTAAATTCTGATGTTATAAGAGTTGGAAGTTTTTCAGGAGATGTTACCTGCATCGTAAAAGATTCTGACTCCGTGCGCAATCCACGCCAATCGATAGCTACTATTTTTATTCCATGATAGATGCCTATGGCTGCCAAATTATAAGTCCCGCTTAGGTAAAAACTTTTTGGTTTTTGTGATTCATCATAGAATATGCTTTCCCCACGAACATCCTGAACCGTAATATGATCACGAATCCATTGGTAAAAGGAATCGAAAGGTAGACCATCCTGATCGAGGTCCAGTTCGTTCCATGGAAAACTAGGTGTATTATTAGATATTTGGATTGTAGGGCGGGTTGCAATTACATCAACCTGACGGAAAATAACGGTATTGAGTCCACGGAGGTCTCGAATGGAGTATGATACCTCATATGATTGACTTTGCCCCCGAGGAGGTGCTTCAGATTCAGCCGTATTGGCGTTCGCCAAAAGAATTTGTGGGGCTCCATTAATTTGAACACC
>JAQXBH010000075.1 GCA_029252505.1 Opitutales bacterium
TAAAATCCGGGAGTCTTTTCATTCAAGGATCCGCGATCCACTAAATCCCTGCATATATTGGTAACACTTGCTTTTCGGATCCCGCAGGAGGTGCTGATAAAAGATCGACTGGTTGCACCTTTTCTTCGAATTGTCCGCAGGATTTCAGATTGGTTCTTTAGACGCTTACGAGTCTGTTCTGATATCATTTTTTAACAATGAAGAGTACCGCCGTTTGTAGAAATTGAAGAGTTCAGAGTTTGATGGTCTCTCCATTTCTGAAAGATTGATCAGCAGCCAGCACAATTTCACTGGCCCGGATAGCACTGTTTTGATGTTCCGTTAGATCGGCATTCCCTAAAATTCCATCAAGAAAGAAAAGTTGTTCGCGACGGCAGAGTTCGTCGTGGTCAGGTTCATCGTCAAGGTCGATGTATTCGTCGTCGGGCTCCAGTTCTCCATTCGGTCCTTTTTTACTTCGATGCAGAAGGATACGCTCGGTTTGGGTGTGAGCATCCACGGACGATGAATTTCCCCGTGATCCAGCATCCGTTGCCACGATCGATGCACTACCGAGAGGTCCGACTACATCCTTAATGAAAAATGCGGTTTCACTCATCATTGGCCCCCAACCTGCCTCGTACCAGCCCACGCTTCCATCATCAAAGCTTACCTGTAGATGCCCATAGTTTATTTTATCATCGGGAAGTTCATCAGTAAGCTGTGTGCCCAAACCAGAGACTCGGGTAGGGCGGGACTCCGTCATTTGGCACATCACATCCACATAATGAACTCCACAATCCACGATTGGAGAGATCGAGGAAAGAAGGCTTTTATGTGTGTCCCAGTTTTTTCCGTACGATTGCTGGTTTAAATTCATTCGCATCACCAGGGGTTTGCCCAATGTTTTTGCGACTTCTACAAATTTAATCCAGCTGGGGTGCTGACGTAGAATATAGCCCACTACCAATGCTTTCCCTTTTGCACGGGCAAGGTTTACCAATTCACTGCATTGTTCCGAACTTTCGGCCAAGGGTTTCTCTGTAAAAACATGACATCCTGCCTCTAGAGCCATCTTCGCAAATGGATAATGGGTGTCTGGGTATGTCGATATACAAACCGCATCGGGCTTTATTTCTGTTAACGCTTTTTCGTACTCGTTCTCTTCGGGTATTCCCTCTGGCAACTCTGCCATTAATTTGGCACGAGACTCTGGACTACGGGTGCATATAGCGGCAATTTCGAACTCAGGTATAGACTCGTAGGCGAGTGCGTGGGAACGACCCATATTTCCGGCTCCCACCACGAGCACGCGAATTTTTCTTGTATCATTCATAATTTTATCGAGAAATCCAATCAGAGGGTCTGTGCTTTTTTATCAAATCATCCTGTAATTTGCCAACAAACTTATAATATCCTTTGAGTTCTAACTTAGAAGCAGCACCTTCATCCACAATCACAGTTACTCTTTCGTGCATTTGAAGGGCAGTTGCGGGATAGAAAGCAGAAATTGAACCTTCCACCATTTCACGAACCGCTGAGGCTTTACTTTCCCCAGTTGCCATCATTAAAATTCGTCTTGATTCTAGAATCGTACCAATACCCATAGTGATCGCCAATTTAGGCTGGAATTCATCTTCTGAAAAGAACCTCGAATTATCCTCCAGTGTTTGATGAGTTAATGTCTTTATTCGGGTCTTGGATTGAAGGCTGGAGGTGGGTTCGTTAAATCCAATATGTCCGTCTGTTCCCACTCCAAGAACTTGAAGGTCGATCCCCCCCGCATCTTTAATTTTCTTTTCATAAAGGGGACCGGAATCCAATGGATTTTCTCCCATACCATCAGGAACATAAGTGTTCTCGGAAATTATATTGATTGGATCAAATAAATTTTGGTTCATAAAAGTTCGGTAACTTTGCGGATGGTCTTCAGGTATACCGACATATTCATCTAAGTTAAAAGTGCGGACTTCCGAAAAATTCAATCCATGTTCGCGATGTCTTTTAATCAGTTCCTTATACAGACCAACTGGTGTGGACCCTGTTGCCAATCCTAGGACAGAATCTGGCAGTGCCTTGATTTGAGATTCAATAATATCCGCACATTTCTGTGCCACAATATCTTGATCGGGTGCAATGATGACTTCCATACTATTTTACTATACATAGGCGTATCATTACTTCCAACTAATTATTACATATATGTAATTTAGGTGTCACCCTTAATGAATTTTTTAGCAAAATAGAACTAAGCTGTATTTCCAGATTCTTATTGAATCAAACAGGATTTGTTCATCGGTAGGGAAGGCTGGCTAAAGCAGAAACTGGCGACTCATTTTGCTGAGATTCACGCGGATAATAATTCTTTTGCAAACAAAACAAATTTAATTGGAAGCCAATTGATCGCCTTTTCTTTTGGTTGGTTGCCAGCTTCGACTTTGGAAATGAAAACTTCCGGGTATTGATTTGAAATCTTAATGATATCATCCCAAAAAACCGGACCTATTTGGTTATTTGTCCCATAATATAGCCAATCCTTGCCCTTATCATTTGATTCAGTCGCCCATTTTCTGATTTTGTTGACGGCGTTACTAATTTCGTTGTCGTCTAAAATTCCGTCTCTATTTTCGTCAAAAGTTTTGATTAAGCTTAAATCTTCCCTAATTCGAGCCTCAATCTGATCTTCTATTGAAGGGGGAACTGGTTGAGTGCTCGCTTGATCTAAAACTACTGATTCAGGTCGTTTTTTTTTGATTCTTCTGCTTTCACTTTTTCTAATATTTTAGCTGCTTCAGATGGATTCTCACTCAGTTTTCCCAAAAACTCAGGAAGTTCAATTCCCACATTCTTGGTAATTTGATGGAGTGGGGGTAGGGCACCTACTAACCCAGAGACAAAATTGGCCGTGTCATTTTTTCCGCTTTCTCCCTTGCCGGAGTCCCAAACTGTGACTTGATCAATCTTGAGATTAGCAATTGCTTTGACCTGCTCCGCAACAAGCTGGGGAAGTTGTTCAGTTACAAGCAAAGTACTGGCAAATTCTGCACCACCGGATGCATTTACGATTCTGGCAAAACCTTCCGCCTTACTTTGCAGCGCAGCCAAGGTTCCTCTCGCTTCCGCTTCCATGATTGACTGAACACCATCCGCTTCACCCTTTTTAAGCCGGCGTATTTTTTCAGCATCAGCTTCAGCTAAGGTTTCGATTTTCAACTTTTCTATTTCGGCCGGTACTACGATATCTGCGTGTTGGCTTGCCTGTTCGCGCTCTGCCCGAGCTTTTTCTGCGGTTGTTTCTGCTGCATAAGCTTCCTGGGAGGCTTGGGCTGTTTTAACCTTTTCTGCGGCGACCGCTAATCTTTCTGCTTCTGCCTCCTGTTCTCTCCTGAGGGCATCTGATTGTGCAACCTTAATCTTGGATAAATTTTCACCCTCGGTGGCTGAAGCTTGTGCACTAGCAACCTCGATTCTTCTTTCTCTGTCTGCATTTGCACTTCCGATTGCACCGTCTCGTTCTCTTTCGGAAACACTTACCTTTGCTTCATTGATCGCCCGGGATGCCGCCTCCTTACCAAGTGCATCGATATATCCGGACTCGTCGGTCACATCTTTAATGTTAACATTGATCAATCGAAGTCCTACCTTTTTAAGCTCCACCTCGACGCCATTGGTAATTTTATCAATAAGAAGGTCGCGGTCGGCATTGATGGCCTCGATATCCATGGTGGCCAAAACCACTCGCATTTGTCCAAAGATAATATCAGCTGCCTGTTCTCGAACCGCCTGTAAGTTCAATCCCAAAAGTCGTTCAGCCGCATTTTCCATAACTCCTTTTTCTGTTGATATACCAACAGTAAATGTAGATGGAGTGTTTACACGGATATTTTGTTTTGAAAGGGCTCCTTGCAGGGCAATATCAATCGGAATGGGAGTCAGATCGAGCCATTGTGAGTCCTGAATTAAAGGCCATACAAAAGAGGCACCACCATGGACACATTTGGAAGAACGATTCCCTCCTGTCTTTCCGTAAATGACCAATACTTTATCGGACGGGCATCGTTTATACCTGCTGAAGAAAAAAACCAATGTTCCGAGAACAATGATTATAAATGTAATTATACCGAGTAAGAATGCGTCCATAATATATTGAGTTTAGTTGTTAGAATTTTTAATCTTTTAATGTGCTGGGTTGGTGGGAATGAAATCACGATCAATAGTAATACTTTTTATATTCATACTGATTAACTTGAGTCCAATTTCTTTTAATCCTGAATTTACCACGTCAGAAATTTTATTAAACAGGAGTTCAGTGTCCGCTTTTAATTCGGCAATCTTCAATTTTGCAATAAGCTTACGAATTTCGCCAATTGTAATATCACAAGCTAATTCATTTATTGATTTCTGGTTTAAGCGTAACAGTCTTTCAGCTGCATTTTCTATTATCCCTTGCTCAGTTGATATACCAACTGTGATTGTGGAGTGCGTCTCCATTTTTATACTTTCTTTCGAAAGTGCATCCTTAATTGGAATGTTTAGGGTAAGGGGTGTTAAATCGAGCCATTGGTAGTCTTGTATTACTGGCCATATGAAAGTAGCACCACCATGGACGCACTTGGATGATCGGGTGCCTCCGGTCTTTCCATAAACCACTAATACTTTATCGGACGGGCATCGTTTGAAGCGACTGAAGAAAAAAACTATAGTTCCAAAAACTACAATAAAGAATGAAATTATACCGATTAAAAATGCGTCCAAAATATTTTAGTTTGGTTTATCTGTTTTCGTTGATTCCTTCTCGGAGCTAACTTCATCTTCAAGAGCTCTCACCAAAATTGTTTGCTCGTCAATGGTGTCGGTTACCCGAACAGCAACTCGATTTCCTATTTTTTTATCACTATCCGAAAGGGCCTGGACGATCCGGAGTCTACCCTGCACCATTACCTCAACTTGGCCCATTCCTTTCCTTTTTGGGGGAATAGGGAGGTATACATTTCCTACATTGCCAATAGCATTACTGTAATTGAGGGTACCTTCCTGCCTTAAGCTGTGGAGATAGCTCATCAGATAAATGACAACGCCCAAGAATGCAGAGCCAGAAAGTGTCGCGACAAAAGTGGCAGCTCCAGTACTATGCCCAGCCTGTAGCATGGCAGCACCCGCCCATCCAAAACCGGCAAAAAATGCTCCAATTGTTCGTATCGAAAAGATTCCACTTGCCCCTCCCTCACCAGTCTCAGCAATTTCTGCCTCGGGCATGTCAACCGCACCACCCAGCATGACCATGGCCATTTGAATAGTAAGAATCAGACTAGAAAAAATTGCAATTCCAGTAAATGTTCGTTCAGCAGGATCTAAATTGAGCCAATAATCTATCATAAAATATCTTTGTGAGTAATAAGTATCATTAATTCTCGTTTACAAGATTTTGTCAATAGACTTAGAGTTAAAGCATACATTTTCCACAGGATAAGTTTACTTGAATCCTCAATAAAAACCTATTACAAATTTTCAGTAATTTTAGAATGAATGGAATGCTAATTCTTTTTGGAATCTAATCGGAGAGATACTGCAATTGAAGAAATCACAGAAAAGGTGAACATATAAGCTCCCCATTCCAATTGTGCGGAGGAACCACCGGGGAACGATTTTATTACCACGATAATAAGGGCAAGGGCAAATACTTCGGCCATGGAGAATTTCCCTATGTAATGAATCACTTTAAGAATTGAATTAAATTTTTTCGAATCCTTTTGGTTAGTGGCATGCCAGTAAAAGGAGAGTTTTATAACAGGAGAAAAAACAGAAAATAGTACGAGGATCAACGCCAAGAAAATATCATTGGATTGAAAGAGTTTCTGAATTACTCCAAGAATAGAATAAGTGGAAATAACAAGTTCTTCAGGGGCAAATAATTTAATAAGCCAAGTGAGTTCACCTGCTTGCGGGTAAATTGTGAGAGTTGGGGCGATTAAACCCAATCCTAAAAGAAGAGAGGAGGCTGCAATGAGAAAACGGGTTACATTCATTGCAGGTGGCACCTATTTCATTATATTAGCCAGGTCTTCTACATTGGACCCTACAGGCAACACACGCAGGGTGATTTTTCTAATTGCACTTGTCTGGTTTTTTTTGAGTTTAAATTCATTTTTACCAATAGTGAGCTTGGCCATCTCTATTTCATGCCTTCCCATATCGTCATCAGAAGCGACATCCACATCTTCAACTGTAACTTCTATTTTCTCACCTTCTTCAAATCTTATTCTAGCTGCTTTGATCGCATCGTCAGAGGAAACTGATTTTCCTAGCAAATCTTTCCAGTTCAGTTCAATGGACAATCCAGACCAGTCGGCAATTAAGGAGTTGTCCTTGGTAATACTTTCAAACACCGCATTTCCTTTCCACAGGATACGATAGCGAATATCAGGTCCCTTTTCACCTTGATCCCATGATTCATTTTCCAAGTTTGTTGGATAAACTTCAATTTCAGAGGCAAAAATATAATAGGTCTGTCCCGCTATCAGACTGCCACTTAATTTAATATCTTGGATAGAATTATTTTCATTTCCCGCTTTCTTATTCTCCGCGGTCAGGAACCAATAAAAGCCTGCTGCCAGTAAAACAAGTAACAGTGGAATGGCTGCCCCAAACCATGCTGGTGGTTTGGGTGCGTCGAAGTCTGAAATATCGGTCATGTCTTTTTCTACTGCAAAAGCACCTGTGATAGAAAGCAGAAAATAAAGTTTCCTTCATTAGAAGGACTCAGGAAATTAAACTTTTTATTTTTCCAAGGGGTGTTCTTTTAAAAGATCCTCAGGTGAATATAGTCCAATTTTATCTTTGTAGGCTTTTCTTATTTCACTCACTTGATCTGTTGAAATTGGACTGGCTTTGTTATCAAATGAATTTCGAACATAAGTTAACACAGCGGCAATTTCATCATCCTTAAGCATGTATTCAAATGGGGTCATCGGGACTTGTCCTGGATATTTTTTTCCAAGTACCTCAATGGGGCCCATAAGTCCCTTTAAGGTTACTTTGATTAATCGATCTTGATTTCCAGTTACCCACTTTGTTCCCGATAGGGGAGGGAAACCAGAATCTGGCAGGCCTTTACCGTTTCCTTGGTGACAAGTTACGCAGTGTCCCTCGCGGTTGTATATTTCACTTCCCTTTACATACATGCTTTGGTTTTCTTTCGATAGATGGGGAGGTGCCGCTACTTTGCGTTCCTTTAACTCGGAATCTGCAGGCTTATTATTCAGTACTTCTCGGGCGTAATCATAGGTTAGTTTGTAGGTAGTGGAAATTGTGTGCTTCTCTGCTTTATTTAAGATATCCAAGCCTTTCCTTCGAGAAATGTGAGATGCCGTTACCGCCGCAGTCATACGAACGCGACCATGTGAGTCATTGGCCGCATTGGTTAAAAGTTGTTCTTGATCAGGGAAGGAATTTGCTTCAAAGCGAAGAACATTCATGGCAGCCGATCGGATACGATGGTCGCCCGAATTTGCTAATTTTCTCAATAGATCTTGGTTCAATCGTCCGGCACCCCAGGTTACCCAAAGGGCTTCTAGTTGAAGACGCTCATCTTTTCCTGCACTCCAACTCATCACTTCACTCGAAACTTGGTCCGGATTACGCCCCCGTAATTCGCGTCGGGTTCTGTATCGGGTCCTAAGTTCAGGTAATTCCAAATTTTTAACGAGTTCAGAAATGGACGCTCCATGGATTTTCGCAGGTTCTACTAATGGACGGGAAGGATAAGTAATTCGATAAATTCTACCATGCTTGTGATCGCGATTAGGGTCGCGGGCATTGTGTTGCATGTGGCCAATTAATGCGTTTTGCCAATCTACCACATAGAGAGATCCATCCGGCGCAAATTCCAAATCGGTGGGTCGGAAATTCAAATCCCTGGAGACGAAAAGATCATGCCTGTACTCAGTTGTGAATCCTGGATCCTGGTCGATGATTTTGTGCTGTTTTGCCCCGAGGAACCCGATATTGTTATTGATCAGTACATCCCCCTGTACTTCGTCAGGGAAATGCCTGCTCGAAACAAATTCAATCCCGGATGTGGGACGGACATTATTGGAAGTGATCAAGTCGGGTGCTTTTATATTGGCTCCATATCGTGCTTTTACCATACCGGGTAACATCCAGGACATTTTAGTGCCAGAAGTATGAAGGAATAATTCCTGCCCGTAAGGATCGACGGCAACACCCCATGGATTGGGTATGCTAAACTGAGCGTGACGAATTAATTTACGGGTTCTCGGATCGTAGCGAAAAAAACCACCGTTTGAACCTCTTTGCGGTCCGAATGCAGTTTCCACATGGCTGTGCAGAAAAACTCCCTCACACATGATTATCGCACCTGAAGGGTCGGCGCAAAAAGATGATATTGCATGGTGGGTGTCGTGGTCGTCAAAACCGGAAAGCATAACTTCCCGTTTGTCGTATTTGTCGTCCCCATTTGTATCCTGTAAAAAGATTAGACTTCCACTTTGTGATACATAAACTCCATTGTGCGTAATTTCAAAACCGATAGGGATATGCAGATCATCGGCATAGTTGGTTTGTTTGTCTGCTTTTCCATCGTTATTTGTGTCTTCAAAAATGATGAGCTTGTCTTGGGGAAGTGAATCTCCAATTCGGTAATGCGGGTAACTTGCCATGGTGGCAACCCAGAGTCTACCCTTGTTGTCAAAGGACATTTGTACGGGATTGGCCAAATCTGGAAATGTTTTTTCATCGGCAAATAGTTCTATTTTATAGCCGTCCGCTACCTCGATTTTTGTTTTTGCAATGGGTGCGGGAGTATATTTCACCAATCCGTTTTTGCTGTTTTTCTCGGGAGGTAAATAATTGGTTGGAACATCGGGTAATTTCGGACTTTTCGATTCCTCTGATTTAACATCGAAGGGTTTATTTTGAAGGATAGACCAAATCGCCTCGTCCCGGATTCGCGTATATTCTCTCGTTTTTTCAATCTCATAGGGATAGTTTTGAGGACCGAAAGGATTGTATCTTCTTCCATAAACATGGACTCCATTGGGAACTTTAAAATCGTTTAACCAGTAAAAGTTTTTATCCATAACTGCTTGATGCACTTGACTACGGAGCTTTTTATCAAATTTGGATTTTGTGAATATCGAATCTGCAAGGAAAGTCGAAAGTTTACGGTATCCGTGGTCATTGTAGAGTGCACCGTCAATCGAATGAGCTTTTCCGTCCTTGTACCACTCTGTGGAGGCTGTGTATGTATCAATAAATAAGACTTCATTATTCTTCGCCACCTCTCCCATCGCTTCCGTGTAAAGTTTTAGATTTCGGTTTTGCGATTTTCCACTAGTTACACCCGGGGTTGACTGAATTGCGGTGGGCGAAATTAAGACGATCTTAGGATTACCCTTTCCATAATTCATGGACTTGGTATGTACTAGAAATCCATTCAGTTCTTTTTTGAATCGGTTCAATTCTCTGGAACCATCAAAAGACGAATTGAATCCAAAGAAGCAGAGCACCACATCCGTTTTGAGTGAGGATAGCCATTGATCAGGAGTGGGGAAGTGCCCTTTAGGTTTTGTCTCTGCTTTCAGGTCTTTATGGATTAAATCTTTTGCATTTGGAAAAGCATATTGCCCACTCTGTTCTCGACTTGGGTGTGGCCGAAATCCCGGGGTGTTCCCTTCGTCACAAAGATTACGAATGGTAAGGTTGGCACTTGGGTAACGGAGAAAGATTTCAGTTTCAAAGTGACCATAATGAACCATTCGTGAACCCATTCCGGAGCCAATTAAAGTAATTACATTTCCTTTCTCCAAGTCAATCTTAGCGTAGGATGAAGAAGATATCATCAACGATGAAAAAATTAAAAGTAAATTTCGAAAATTAGATGAAGGCATAATAATGTTTTTTAAATAATTACGAGCAATGATACATTTTGACGCTTTTATTGGAGTTCACAAATGAAAACTCATCTGAAGTATTAAATTTAATAGAAATATCCCCGTATTATTCTATTTTGTTATTATTTACTGATTGATTCTGAGTGAATCTGAAATATTAAGATTGGTTTGTGAGGGGAGGTCGGCATTTTCTAGGCTAAAAGGTTTTGACCACTCACAGGGCGTTCATGAAGGTTCACTTACGAGACAATAGATTTTACCGCATGTCCATGGACATCGGTGAGGCGAAAATGTCGACCTTGGTATTTAAAAGTCAGGCGTTCGTGATCGATTCCCAATAAATGGAGGATAGTCGCATGGAAGTCGTGCACATGCACCCCATTTTCCGCCACGCTGTAAGAATAATCATCTGATTTTCCGTAGGTCATCCCTGGCTTGACCCCGCCCCCGGCGAACCAAGTGGAAAAATTACGGGGATGATGATCTCTCCCGAAATTAGTTCCATTGAATTTACCCTGGCAATAATTAGTCCTTCCAAACTCTCCTCCCCAAATGACCAGAGTATCTTCAAGCATTCCTCTCTGCTTTAAATCTTGAACTAAAGCATAGGATGCCCGGTCGGTCTCTTTGCACTGTTTCTTAATTCCGCCTGGTAATCCTCCATGCTGATCCCAGCCAGGGTGATAAAGTTGAATAAAGCGAACTCCTTTCTCGGCTAATCGACGGGCAAGAAGGCAATTGGCTGCGAAAGTTCCGGGTTTCCGGGCTTCTTCTCCGTATAAAGAAAAAGTGGAATCTGGTTCTTTATCAATTGCGGTGACTTCTGGAATGGAACTTTGCATACGGAATCCCATTTCATACTGTGCAATTTTCGTTTCCAGCGATGGATCCCCGGTCTTCTCCAGTTGAAGCTCGTGAAGTTTTTTTAAATGATCCAGCATATTTCTCCGTCCTTTCGCTGAAACTCCTTCGGGACTGTTCAGGTATAGAATGGCATCCTTATCAGCACGGAAACGGGTGCCGGCATGCTTGCCGGGAAGAAACCCGCTTCCCCACAGTCTCGAAACCAAGGGCTGGCCTCCTTTTCCCTTTGTTTTAAGGACCACAAAATTAGGCAGGTTTTCATTCATCGAACCCAAACCGTGCGATAACCATGCTCCCATACTTGGACGACCGGGAAGTTGGGATCCAGTTTGCATAAAGGTTACACCCGGGCCATGGTTGATCGCTTCGGTGTACATCGAATTTACGATACACATGTCATCTGCAATTTTTGCGGTGTTGGGTAATAGCTCGCTAATCCATTGCCCACTTTTTCCATGCTGGGCAAACTTGAAAGGTGAACCCACCAAGGGCAGGCTGGCCTGATTGCCGGACATTCCGGTAAGTCTCTGTCCTTTGCGTACAGAATCGGGCAGTTCTTTTCCGGTTTCCTTATTTAATCTTGGTTTATGGTCAAACAGATCGATCTGAGAGGGACCACCGGATTGAAAAAGATAAATGACCCTCTTGGCTTTTGCCGGGTGGTGTAACCCTTCACCTGATTCAGCGTGGAGCATATTGGCAAGAGCCAAGCCCCCCAGTCCTCCACCAAAACGGTTAAGGAAGTTACGTCGAGTCATTCCAAGCTCAGATTCAAAACCGGTGCATTTATCTTGATTCATTTTTTATCTTTTTGAAATTGTCCCATCGAAATTCATCAATGTGGAAACTAGGTTCGTGACCGCGGCTAGGTAGTTCAGGTCTTCTGATTTAGCTTTGTAATATCCGACTTTTAGGAATTTTTCAGCCTGCTTCCTGTCTTGGAAATGTGATTTTTGTTCCTCTAGTAAAAGGAGTAAAATATTGCTTTCCTGTTGCGTTGGTTTTCGACTGGTAAGGGTACGAAACGCATCTTCAATTAATGGGCCAGGATTTTGGGTTCCATGGGTCTGCACAAGAGAGTCTGCAGTTGCCCGAGCAGTTTCCACAAATTGAGTACCATTGAGCATGATCAATGATTGTGAGGGAGATTCCGTGCGTTCCCTTCGCACGGTGCATACATCTCGCTTGGATGCATCCATGGCCATCATTACAGGGGTCGGAGCGGTTCTTTTCCAGAAAGTGTAAACACTGCGACGGTAGACATTGGGAGCACCGTCCGGATTGATCGGCTTAAACGAGACCTTTAAGTCATAGGGCTTGGCACTCGGTCCGCCCGTTTTTTTATGAAGGAGTCCACTGTGTGAAAGAAGGCCATCGCGGATCATTTCTGCGGGTAATCGATAGGAAGGCGCACGGCTGAGCAGTAAGTTTTCCGGATCTTCTTCCAATGCAGTAGCCGAGATTTTACTTTCCTGGCGGTAGGTATGTGAAAGTACCATCTTTTTGAGAAGGTGATGCAAGTCCCATCCGGAATGAACAAAGTCACGGGCGAGCCAATCAAGCAAGTCCGGATGAGTCGGTGGTTTCCCCTGCATACCAAAATCTTCTGATGTGGAAACCAAACCCTGTCCAAATATCATTTGCCAGTAGCGATTGACGGTTACCCGGGCGAGTAGGGGATGGTCCGAGGAAGTTAACCATCTTGCCAGCCCCAACCGGTCGAGAGGAGCATCTTCTTGAATAGGAGTAAGGACAGCAGGGGTTGCCCGGTTTACCACCTCTCCACGGTTTTCATAGTGACCGCGATCTAAAATGTGAGTCTCCCGTAAACCGGGCATTTCTTTCATTACCATGATTTCAGAAAGCCGCTGGCGCTGATCCCCAAAACTTTTCCTCTCTCTATACAGTGACTGTCTGGCAGTCATGCTTGGCTTGTGTGCCGAATGTAAAAATATTTCCCGCACTGCGGAATCATGAATCTTTTTACTAAGTCCTGCCAATTTCTCGATTTCAGAACCCGAAATTACCCGGTTAAACAGGTAGAACTCGTCAAGCATACCGTTTTTAAATCCACGATCCCGCATCCTCTGGGCAAAGCCAATAAATGGATCCCCACCACCGGTGATCTCCCGGGTTAAGTGATCCTTGATAACTTCGGTGTTTGTCAGTTTGCCATTTTCAAAAAGCTGCAGGCCACTTGCGCGGCTCGATCCGTCGTAGGTCAGCCCGACATGGGTCCATTGGTTAAGGGGAAGTTTGTTTTTGGATCGAATGCGGATGGCATTCCCAGGCCAAAAATGAATCAGGGCAGGGGACAGTCGCCCATTTTCAATTAATACCTCTATCCCCCGGCTCGCAGCATCCGTCCATGCCTTGGACCGGCGGACAACGACTCCGCGTTCCAATTCCTGAGTTGGGTTAACCCAAAACGCCATTGTGAAACTCTGGTGCCTGTTGAAGTCCCCAAACCCGGATGGGAAATTGAGAACATCGTCCCCGCTAAAATGAATTCCCTTCCCGAACTTTCCTTCCACCTCTTTATTATTGCCGTTGGTCGAAGCATCCTTTGAACGGTCTGCCGCGTTCGGGTAACGGTTCCCATTTCGATCATCAAAAGACAGATAAGCCATCGGCTTGGCGTATTGAATATCTGGCTCTCTTTTCACTTTCCATTTTTCAATGAGATGATTTTCCACCCTCTTGATCTGCTCGTCATCAAGGGCATTTGAAAAAATGAGGACCTCTCCGATCTCCCCATTCCAGTTGTAATTTCCCCCGTGATTTCGGTCCCTGCCCATTCGACTGGCGATCACATTTCCCGTCGTGCGCAGGGAGACCACCGCCAGTTCGTTGGGATAGTTCGATTCTGCATTGGCTTCCATTCCATTTATTCGCAGACTCCCTTTTCGGATATGTTCATGGGTATGCTTGGGGTGCCAGAATTTGTCCCCGTTGGAATAAAAATGATGAGCGTTCGGATGACATAAGGGAGAACCGGAATTACCGTTGGTCTTACTCATTACCCAGAATATGGTTCGGATATTTTTGATCTCCTTAAATTGGTGATAATCATTCGAATTGGAGTTATACCTGACCACCTGTAACCCGCTGTTTTTATGAGTCTCCGGCTTGGGGGAGGCATGCCGGGTGGCATGGTTCTGATTTTCACTCCGATCATTCCAGGATCCGGAAGTACTATTGTACTCGTTCGCATCGAGCCAGAGTGAAGGTTTCAAGGAAAGTAGACTCAGTTCAGGTTCAGAATTATTCCGGTCCGCCTGCCTGACCGGTTTAGAATAATAATGGGCAAGACCAATCGTCTCGGCTTTTACTTCCTTAATCCAGTCGAGAAAGGCGGTATCCACATCTTTTGATTGATTGAATAACTCGAGGTTTTTCTGTGCCGATTTGATTTTCTGATCACTTGGTAAATTTCCCAGTTCAATAGTTGGGGTAGGGGTCGAGCTCGTATAGTAGGAGTACAGTCCCGCTTCATCGATATTATTAAAAAATGCGGATAAAGAGAAATAATCCTTTTGAGTAATGGGATCATATTTATGATCGTGGCAACGGGTACATTCAAAGCTAAGCCCCAAAAATGCGGTGCCAAAGGTATGCACCCGGTCCGCCACATACTCGACCCGGAACTCTTCGGGCACACTCCCACCTTCCACTTTTTGGGGATGCAAGCGGTTGAAGCAGGTGGCGAGGATTTGATCGCGGGTGGCATGGGGTATAAGGTCTCCCGCAATCTGTTCGGTGACAAACTGATCATAGGGTTGATTCTTTCGAAAGGATTGGATCACCCAGTCCCGCCAGGGCCACACATCACGGTTTCGATCCACCTGATAGCCGTAGGTGTCCGAGTATCGTGCCACATCCATCCATTCGGATGTCATTCGTTCTGCATATTCAACGGTGTTCAGTAAGCGGTCGACTACTTTTTCGTAGGCATTGGGGGAGGAGTTCGCTACAAAAGTATCCACTTCTTGACGGGTAGGGGGCAACCCGGTCAAATCATAAGTCACACGGCGCAACCACGTTATTTTATCAGCTTCTGGGCTGGGCCTTAATGGAGATTGGGTAAGGACCTGGGCAATAAAATGGTCAATTTCATTCTGTGGGTTGGTATGATTTGATTTTGGCTGTTCAACCGATTTGGGAAGAGGCTGAAAGGACCAATGTTTTTCATATTTCCCACCCTCTTTAATCCATTGGTCGATTAACTTCTTTTCCTGAGCCGTGAGTGGAAGTTTACTTTCGGGGGGAGGCATCACATCAATGGGATCATCGCTATGGATTCGCCAGTGGATTTCGGAATCCTCCAGATTTCCCGGTGTCAGTCCAATTACTCCGTAATGGTTTGTGGTTGCCTGTTCGTAGGAATCCAAACGAAATTCCGACTTTTGGTTTTTAGAATCCGGTCCGTGGCATTTGTAACATTTATCAGACAGTATGGGACGGATTTCCTGATTAAAATTAACCTTGGCGAAACACGATAAAGCACTGATAGCTAGCACTATTGGTGTGAGTAAAGCCTGAGGGAACTTAAAATGAAAAGGTGATGAAATGGGAGGAGTCATAATGAACCATACAAAGATAGATTGAACAACGACCAAACTAATCGAACGAATACGAGATTTTAGGACAAAATGATATTTAATGGATGAAAAAGAAAATTAGATTAAATTTATTTTTTAAATTCCGGGTTCTCGATGGGTAGCTTAGCGCCGTCCTTCTTCAAATGCGCGATCAGTTCAAATGCAAGTTTTTTAACCAGTCCGGGTTTACTTTTCGCCAAATTATTCGCCTCTCCCAAATCGTTCTTCAGGTCATAGAGTTCATAAATTCCTTCCCAGAATTTAATCAGTTTATAATCCCCTTTGCGGATAATGGAGTAGGGACCGGGTGCATGGCGGTAATGGGGGAAGTGCCAGATCAGGGTTTCCCGTTTGGGACTATTCTTTCCTCCACTGTTTAAATGGTTAGTCAGGGAGAGCCCGTCAATCGGACGATCCTTGGGCAGTGCCGTTCCAGTTGCCTCCATAATGGTCGGAAACAGATCAATGGAAGAAACCGGGAAATCCGTCTTTTTTCCTGCCGGAATTGTTCCCGGCCAGCGGGCCAGGAATGGAACCCGGATTCCTCCTTCATAACAATATCCCTTCCCGCTACGCAGAGGCGCATTTTCCGTGGGACCACCATTCCGGTCGAGCCCGCCATTATCACTGGTAAAAATAATTAGGGTATTGTCGTCAATTCCGTGCTTCTTCAATTCCGCGAGCATATCCCGCATACAGTCATCAATCGATTCCACCATCGCGGCATATTTTCGATTAGTTTCGGACATTCCCTCCTTAAATTTGTATTTATCTGCAACCTCCTGAATGGCCTGGATGGGGGTGTGTACCGCGTAGTGGGATACCTGAATGAAGAAAGGCTGATCCTTCCATTGGCGGATCAGTTTGACTGCTTCATCCGCTTCCCGATGGGTTAGATATTCTCCCTTTTTTCGACCGGGTAATTTATGAATACCGGCACGAATGGTGGGGTGCTTATGTTTGGGATTATTGTAAGGATAAAAAAAGGAGGGGGGTTGCCCATAATCACAACCGCCAAAATTTTCATGATATCCCTGGTTTTCCGGATACCATGCCTCATCTCCCAGATGCCATTTACCAATGTATGCAGTTTTGTAAT
>JAQXBH010000094.1 GCA_029252505.1 Opitutales bacterium
TATTATCGATGGGATCCGGTAATTTTGGAAGCTAAGGCAAATGCAAATTATAATTTTGCAGGTTGGAGTGGTGGAATGAATTCAATGGAGCAAATGATTGAGTTCGAGGCATTACGAAATCTCGAGGTAGATGCATCTTTTCTTGCCATTCCAACCCCAAATATGAGTGGGCAAGAAGTTTTGGGACAGGCACGGACGATTCTAGATAAGATGGAGCATTTGACTGACGCTGAAAAAGATAAGTCAATATTAGAGCTACTTTTTTACGGTCAGTCTCCAACTTCTGGTCTCTCTATCATAAATAAGGAGTAATTTTTTCTGTAATTATAATTATGATTTTGGTATGTCGTACATGGATAAGATTATTTCTGACTTTTTGTTGTCTAAATCAAAGTGTTGTAGCGAATAAAAATGAACTCATCGAATTTAAGAAAAAAATAGAAGATGTAAGGCGATCACTTTCGCAGATAAGCAAAAAACTAGAGAAATTTAAAAAGATGCCATATAATGAAATCGTACCTAGGACGAGTTTCAAGAAGAAGAAAAATTTCAATCCAAGTAGAACAAGGCAGTTTAATATTCTAACTTCTGACGAGGGAAATGCTCACAATCTCGTTAGTGAAACAATAAATAAAAATTCAAATCCTTCGGGGTTCTACTTGTTGCCATTTATTGGATTGGTTTATTCTGAAAACCTAATTGGGGAATTTAATGCTATTGAGGTTCAAATTGAGGAGGGAATGGGTACGAGTTATGGTTTATCGATTGGATATGAGTGGACGAACTTTTTTTCAGACATACATATTTCTTACCAACAGAACAGGATGAAGAGCACAAGCTTACCTCTATGGTTAAAGCCTTTGCTCACTACAGTCCCTAGCTTTTCGGGTGAGTCTAAGGGGTGGGGGGTCCATGTGTCAGGTGGCGGGCGCATTCATTTAAATCAATTTATTTCTTTTTCTTTGGGTGCTGGAATAGGTGGAGTTGATCAGGATACTTCATTCTCGTTGGCTGGTATACCAGTAGAAGAAAAAGACTTTCTTTTTAGTTATCAAGTTTTCTCAGGGTTGGAATTCAGACCAGTTGAATCCACAAGTATTGGACTCCGTTACCGCTGGTTAAATATCGATAAGATGGATTTCTTTTCGAACCGAGATTTACACTTGTTGGAATTGTACTTAGGGTACCTTTTTTAAGGTAACCATACTTATTTTTTGATTTAAGGTCATTGAAACTTTGGTCGGTATGACGGGAGTAGGGATTTTATAAGAGAGTAAGTATACTCAATCAAAATTTCAGGTACCAAGGAATTGTATACCAAATCCACATAAAAATATTACTAGTCCTGTTGTTGCATGCAGGTAGTTTTCAAGTTTGAGAAGGAAGGAAAAACGAGATATGCCGTATTGAAAAATCATCACACATAGGAGCATGGTTAAAACAGTCGTAAAACAAAAAGCAGAAATGACTAAAAAGGAAGTAAAGAATTGGGTGTTTTCTCCACCCAATGCGAGTAGGGGAAGAAGTGGTTCGCATGGACCAAGAATGAAAAATAGAAACAGGGCAAAAGGAGCGGTTCTCATAAAATTTGAGTTTTGATTGATAGATGGATTTTTTTCCTCGTTCGTTCCAAATTCTATCTCGTACTTTTTAATTTTTTTTTTGTTTAATGCCCAGTTTATTCCCCAGGCAAAATAGAAAGCTCCGAAAAGTAATAAAAACCATCCGGCAAAGTTTCCCCTTACCGCTTGAACACTTTCTATTTCAAAAAAAGCAAAACCGACTATTAAGGCGAGCAGTCCGATTAAAAGAGTTCCCAGTACATGACTGATTCCACAAAGTGTTACATAGCTAGCTGTCTTGTACCCACTCCATCCGTTTGTTCTAGCCATGGCGACAAAGGGGAGGTAGTGATCGGGGCCCATGATGGTGTGGAAAAACCCAAGCGATGCTGCACTGCTTATAATCAGAAGACTTTCGTTAATCATAATTCTTAAAGTAGTTTAATACCTGCGGAACGCTGTAGGTGTTCGGCCAAGGTCGTCATAAAGTAATTCCCTTATGGTTTTCATCGCTTTACGAAATTCAAAAGGATCACCGGCCAAAAGCTTTACCACCCACCCAACACTGCCGTGGATTTTGCTGCTGCCCACAAGAAGATTATTACTTTTCAGGCCATGTATTTTTTGCCGGGTAGGCAGGTCATTTTTCAACTTAGATGATAAGATATAAAAGCATCCATAAAAGGGAGATGGGAAAGCATTTCTCCATGCATGGACAGAGTCGTTTGAAGGATCCAAAGAAAAAGATTCTAGGAGGACTAACTTCTTATTTTTTCGGATTCTTAAATGGTTTGAAAATTTCTTAAATTGAAAGGATTCACCATGGGCAATTCTGCCGGGTAGAATTTTTTCAACATACAAAATCTCTGCATTTTCACTCACTTCAACGGAGGTATTTTGCTCCAGGTTAGTTGAGCCCTGTAAGATAAGTGATCCGGGGTTGAATTCCAGGAATGACTGATCATTAACTCGGAAATATTGATTCACTTGGGCAAGCCCTTTTCGCATAAAGTGCGAACGAGTCGCACCAGGTGTGGTTACAACCATGGACGAACTTTGGAATAGCTCGATGTCGCATAACATCTTGTCTCCTGAAAGTAGACCTGCAGTTGGGCAGGAGAGATTGACGAGCAAGGAACGACTTTCTTCATCGAAGTATGGTTTGCTTAAATGAACAGGTGGGGAAAATCTTTGGTTTGATAAATAAGTTAGTCCATCCTGCTTGGATCTAGATTGAAGGTGCACCCCTCCATTGAGACCAAAATTGTGAGACATTTTACAAGAATGGTGGTCGCTAAAACAAGAATTCTTTGGTTAGCCATTCCACCACATTATCCAAGCCTTTGTAGGTTTTAAGATCAGTAAACAAATATGACCTGTCATTCCTCATTTTTTTTGAATCTCTATCCATCACACCAAGGTCTGCTCCAACAAGGGGAGCTAAGTCTGTTTTATTGATTACGAGCAGATCAGAATAGCGAATTGCTGGGCCTCCCTTTCTCGGTATCTTATCTCCTTCTGCGACATCGATTACATAGATAAAAGCATCGACCAACTCAGGAGAAAAAGTGGCGGAAAGATTATCCCCTCCACTTTCTAAAAGAACCAGTTTTGCATCGGGATGGCGGGCAAGAAGCTGCTCGATGGCAACTGCATTCATACTTGTGTCGTCACGAATCGCGGTGTGGGGGCACCCTCCTGTTTCCACGCCCATGATCCGGTCTTCGGGCAGGGCATGATTGCGTGCCAAAAACTTAGCATCCTCCATCGTGTAGATGTCGTTGGTTATAGCGACCATGGAATATTGTTCTCGTAATACCTCACACAGTCGAAGCGTGAGCATCGTTTTTCCAGAACCGACTGGTCCACCAATTCCCACGCGAACGGGGCGTGTGAAATCATTAGTATTTTTTTCTGTCATGATATAAAAAGCCTTGAGAATGCAAGTTCGTGCCGGGCAGATGCGATATCCATTACTGGGTTAAAAAACCCTGCATTTTTTTGTTTAACCTCCATCGAACCCAACACAAGAGTTGATAACTGATGAGGTTCCAGGCAACGGTGTATTATCTTTTGACAGGCAATTTCACCCAGTCGGAGTAATTTTACTGATGCGGAACAAAAATTTGAGACTGCTTGGTATACCCATGCCGTCAATGTTGATAATAGAGGAGCGTTCTGTACATTTCTTAGTAGTGCAGTGGCGGTTATTTGCTGAGGTTTTGCGCCAGTCTCGTTAATTAGTTTTTCAAATTTTTGAGTAATCGGGCATTGATAAATCTCCCGAATCATTCGAATCATTTGCGTACCCTGAGACATTCCTGCTTCTCGAATTTCCCTGGTCAGTTTCCATGCAGATATTTCGTCATTTAATTGGAGCAAGCCTTTGTATTCTTGATGTTCAACTTTGGAGAAACAAAACCGCAGATAGGGCAGTTCCAGGTTTTCTAATGTGGGCAAAATTTCGTGATGTAAAAAATCTTCGAGGTTCTCCTTTGAGCGAATGTCACCCAAGGCAACCCGCTCCTCTAATCCATATGAGTGGGCATACCCTCCGCTGGGAAATAGGGTATCTGTGGTTTGGAGCAACCCGCCAAGCCATGTGATATTGTTTTCTCCATCAGAAGATTTTTTTTGTTTTTTCTCTTTCTTTACTTCCTGAATCATATTGGATCCTCATTATTGCCAAATGTTTAAATAGTTGGACAGTTTCCCTGGCCCATGATGGTGGGATGAAACCGCTACTATTGGTTGAAAGATTTCCATCGATTCTTGGAATGGAATACTATTTCTTTCGAGCATGTATTGAACGGCCAGGTCACCCTCTACCAAAAGGTAGGTGTCCTTAAATTGGGCTGGGAAGTGAAGGTTTCCCACTTGCCAGGCAAGATGAGCGGCGTCTTTTTGATTGGAGAAAGAAACCCGAAAAACTTTTTCCACCTTCTGCTTTATCAGGTAATTTTTATTTTCTACTCTGTGAAAACAAATTCCGTGCTTCAAAGGTAGTGCCAAGTCGAATCCAAATTCAGTGCCATCTTCAGCCTCTCCTCGCCATCTTCGCTTTGCTAAAACCCTTCGCTCCACCTTCAAAGAAACAGCATGATTACCTGTTTGTTGAACTGCATCTTTTATCTCTTTGATTTTTATCATTATCAAAAAAGAAAATACCTTTGTGCCAACGGTACTTCTTTGGATGGTTCACAATAAAGTTCTTCGCCATCTGCTTTAACCGTATAGGTCTCAGGGTCTACTTCTATTTTAGGCAGGGCATTATTTAAGATAAGATCTTTTTTAGAGATGCTTCGGGTATTATGTACAGGAACCAATGACTTGCTTAGTCCGAGATCTAATAGTTGTTTGTTTTGTATCGCAGCCTCACTTACAAAGGTTAAGGAGGTGGAGTGTTTTGCCTTTCCACATGAGCCAAACTGTGGGCGGTAATGCATGGGCTGTGGGGTTGGTATAGATGCATTTGGGTCTCCCATGTTTGCGTATGCAATGAAACCACCTTTAATTACCAACTCAGGCTTAACTCCAAAAAATGCAGGCTTGAACAAAACAAGATCGGCAAGCTTTCCTTGCGTTATTGATCCGATTTGATCTGACATTCCATGAACAATCGCAGGGTTTATTGTATACTTTGCTAAGTACCTAAGGACTCGAAAGTTGTCTGCCTTTGGATGTGTGCTCGATTCCAGTTTTCCAAATTGGGTTTTCATTTTATCAGCAGTTTGCCAAGTCCGGCAAAGCACCTCCCCAACTCTTCCCATTGCCTGGCTGTCACTTGCCATAACTGAAAATGCACCCCGATCATGCAGGATATCCTCAGCGGCAATAGTGGATGGCCTAATTCTTGATTCCGCAAAGGCAACATCTTCAGGGATTTTTGAATCCAGGTGGTGGCAGACCATCAACATATCTAAGTGTTCATCAATCGTGTTTACTGTAAAGGGTCGGGTGGGGTTGGTTGAGGAGGGTAGGACATTGGGTTCGCCACATACTTTGATAATATCTGGGGCATGCCCACCTCCCGCACCTTCGGTATGAAAAGTATGAATCGCCCGCCCTTTGAAGGCACTCACCGAGTCTTCCACGAAGCCTGCTTCATTTAAAGTATCCGTATGGATAGCAACCTGGATATCCATTTCATCCGCGACCCCGAGGCAGGTATCAATGGTCGAAGGAGTGGTGCCCCAGTCTTCGTGCAATTTTAAACCAATCGCTCCTGCTCTGACTTGTTCACGCAATGCTTCAGGGTTGGATGAATTTCCCTTTCCTAAAAATCCAAGGTTAACCGGAAACTCATCGGACGCCTGTAGCATTTTAGCTATATTCCAAGCACCAGGTGTACAGGTTGTAGCATTGGTTCCAGTTGCTGGTCCCGTTCCTCCACCGGTCATGGTCGTTACGCCGCTGGCAATAGCTTCTTCGATTTGCTGAGGGCAGATAAAATGAATGTGGGAATCGTAACCCCCTGCAGTAAGAATCATTCCTTCACCAGCGATTACCTCAGTTGATGCACCCACTACCATTATTGGGTCGATGCCGTCTTGAATAAGAGGATTTCCGCCATGACCAACACCTGCGATTTTCCCTTCTTTAATACCCACATCTGCTTTGATGACCCCGAGTAAAGGATCGATAATAGTCGCATTAGTTATAATCAAATCCAGGCATTCATGATCTAGAGCAAGCGGGGATTGCCCCATCCCGTCGCGAATGACTTTGCCCCCTCCAAATTTGATTTCATTTCCATATCCCCCGTTTTCCGCAATTAGGTCCTTTTCCACCTCAATAAATAATTCAGTGTCTGCCAACCTAACCTGATCGCCCGTTGTCGGACCGTACATTTCCGCATATTGTCTTCTACTAAGTTCGAGACTCATGATTATAATTTTCCGTTGGTTAAATTATTGAGACCATAAACTTTCCGTGAACCAGCCAGGGCAACGAGTTCTACTTCCTTAGAATCTCCGGGTTCGAAGCGGGCAGCTGTACCAGCCGGTACATTCAACCTAAAGCCCCGTGCTTTTTTCCGATCGAATTCAAGTGCTCGGTTTACTTCGAAAAAATGCATATGACTACCGACCTGAATGGGGCGGTCTCCTATATTACTAACTTTGATAATAATGGCCTCAAGACCCTCATTTGCCATGATTGGTTTTGCATCTTTGGGTGTAATGATTTCTCCGGGTTTCATCGTATAGGGTTGTGTACGGTTACAAGTTTTGTTCCGTCTGGAAAAGTGGCTTCGACTTGAACCTCGCTAATCATTTCCGGTATGCCTTCCATTACCTCAGATTTTTGCAGGATGGTGGATCCAAAGCTCATCAAGTCGGCTACGCTTTTACCGTCTCTTGCCCCTTCCATAACTTCATAGGTGATAATGGCAACGGATTCGGGGTAGTTCAAAAGTACACCCCTGTCTTTTCTTCGTCTTGCCAGATCGGCAGCCACCACGATCATTAATTTGTCTTTTTCTCTGGGTGTTAAGTGCATGATGAATTAGATGCTTAAATGTTTGTTTATAGTTAGGGTATCGAGTTGATCTACAGTGCCCTTGCTTACGAAAAGCCCACGGTTCATAACCAAAAATTCATCTGCATACTCCTTAACAAAATCTACATACTGTTCGACTAGAAGAATGGTCATGTCATTTTCTTCGACCAATCTTCTGATGACTTCACCGATCATGGTAATGATATTTGGCTGAATGCCCTCTGTTGGTTCATCCAGGATAAGAACTTCGGGACGGGTACTCAGCGCCCTGCCTATGGCTAATTGTTGCTGCTGTCCGCCCGAGAGGTCACCTCCGCGTCTTTTACGCATATCGTAAAGAACTGGAAATGTATCGTATACAGAAGTAGGTATGGTTTGCTGGTCGATACCTGCTGCCGAGAGGGCAACGGAAAGGTTTTCTTCCACCGTGAGAAGAGGGAAGATTTGCCGCCCTTGAGGTACATACCCAAAGCCTGATGATGCCCGGGAGTATCCCTCAGTATTTGTAATTTCTTTGCCTTTAAAAAAAATACTCCCTGCCGATGGTTTTTCTAAGCCGACAAGATTTCTCATGAGGGTTGTTTTACCCACACCGTTTCTACCCATGACACAGGCAATTGTTTTTTTATTGATTTGAAAATCCAGTCCATGCAGCACCTTTACTTCTCCATAGCTAAATTCCAACTCTTTGACCTCAAGTAAGGGGGTGCCTGGATTATCCTTATTCATCGTCCTAGGTATGCTTCCATTACCTGCTCGTTTTTCTCCATTTCTTCGAGGCATCCCTCGGCTAAAACTTTTCCTTCATTGAGCACAGTTACCGTACTGTTTAAGCGACGGACAAAGTCCATGTCATGCTCGATGACGACCAGCGTGTGATCATTTGCCAGTTCTAATAGTAAGTCAGCTGTTTGTTCAGTTTCCTGATCGGTAAGCCCAGCTGCCGGTTCATCTACGAGCAATAGTTTAGGTTTGGATATAATTAATGCACTGATTGCAAGCCACTGTCTCTGCCCATGACTCAAAGATTTGGCTAATTCGTTTCTTTGCTCAAGTAAGCCGACTTTGCTAAGAATTTCTAAAATCTGTTCTCTTTCATTTTTTGTTTCACGATCAAACAAATTTTTTTTCCATCCTTGGTTACCTGGTAGGGCGAGTAACATATTTTCATAGGTGGAGAGACTGTCAAAAACCGTGGGAGTTTGGAATTTCCTACCAATTCCAAGCAGTGCGATTTCGGATTCATCCAGGGATGAAATTTCACGACTGTCAAAAAAAACTTTCCCGGTGGAAGCTTTGGTTTTACCACTTACTAAATCACAAAATGTGCTTTTCCCTGCACCGTTCGGTCCGATGATTACGCGTAGTTCACCATGCTTGACTCCATAGTGTGGAATATCTACTGCCTTGAATCCATCAAAGGAAACGGACAAGTTTTCAACAAATAAAACATAACGGGAAGACCAAAATTCTAACTGAACCTGGCTCGGGCGGGAGTCCTTATAAACCAACAGGGGGTCTGTTGTGCGATTCTCTTCGGTGTTCATCAGTTGCTTGGCTCACTCATGTTTTTGATATCGGTTTTTTTTTAATAAACCGATCGACAAGCTCGATTAATCCATTGGGTAAAAAGAGCACCACTACCACAAACATGATCCCCAAGAAAATAGGCCAGTAGTCTGGGCTCCAAGTAAAGAAGCCGTAATCATGTTCGGAGGTTAAATAATTATAAATTAAGTTAACAGATAGAGCACCAAGAATGGCACCTCCCAGGCTCCCCCTTCCTCCAACTGCTACCCAAACCACAACCAGTACGGATCGTACTGCTTCCATGTTTGAAGGGGTAACAATTTTCATTTGCGGGACATACAATAACCCTGCCAAGGCTGCCAGCATGGCGGCCACGCAAAAGGCAAATATTTTAAAAGTGTAAGGCTTGTAGCCAAAGAAGCTAAGCGTAGGCTCATCATCCCGTATTGCCACAAGCACTTTACCCAGTCGCGAAATCACGATCCAACGGCAGAGTAAATAGGCTCCGAGTAAGCAAAGAACAGAAATAATATATAAGGAAACCTGAACCTCCGGAGCGGATAGTGAATAGCCCACATCTGCAATGGAGTAGTCTAGTTGGTCGACTGCTCCATCCTTATTGAGGTCTAAGTTACTGCCTCCTGTATTTGATTCTATCCAACCCTTAGTCGCATCTACTGGGTTTAGGGTGAAGATAGACCCATGGGGGGCGATGACATCGAACCTGGTGAGGCCATTGGTTCCACACAACTTTACATCGTTTCGGCAAAACACCAGCCAGGCAGCTACGGCAATCGCCTGAGTAAGAATCGCAAAATAAACACCTCGTACTTTGCTCTTGAAGACAAAATATCCAAGGATCAAGGAAACTAAACCGGGTATAAGCAAACCGAGGAAAATTGTGATCGGAAGATTCCAGAATGGTTTCCAAAAACCAGGGACTAATGCATCCCCTGAGGATTCTCCAACTTCATATGGGTAAACAACAAAGAGGCAGGCTGGGATTTTCCATCCATTACTATCGATGATTCCCTCTGGCCCACCATGATGTGCCAGGTGAATACCCATTGCGTAGCCACCCAGGCAAAAGAATGTAAACTGACATAGGCTGAGAATCCCTACGTAGCCCCAAAGTAAATCTAAACCCAGGGCAACAATGGCAAAGGTAATGAAACGCCCAAGCATGTTGATGTCACCAATGGATAATACGCCCAAGTAATACATCGCTGGCACCACGACCAGGCCCAGGATACAAAGAAAAGAAAAAATCCTCTTTGATTTAATTATTTTTGCTTCCTCAATCATTACTTTTTGTCAGCAAGACGCCCCTTGGGGGCAAATAAGCCAGATGGTCGGTATTGTATAAAAGCAACAATCAGTGCGAGCAGGATGACTTTTCCCCAGACCGGTCCAATGGTAAAAGTGCCAATTTCCAAGGGCTCAATTAACTTGGTCAAAATACCAATGCCTAACCCGGAATAAACTACGCCAATTAGTTCGCCGACCCCTCCGGTAACAACCACAAGAAAAGAGTCCACAATGAAATTGGTCTGTCCCATATCTGGGGTAACTCCACCGATAATGGTCCATCCATAACCAGCCACTCCAGCAATACCTGAACCAAGGGCAAAAGTAAGCCTATCGATCTTTCTTGTTCTCACTCCCAAGCTGTTGGCCATATCCCGGTTTTGCATCGTCGCGCGGATCAACATCCCAAAGCGGGTTTTACGAATGATAAAATAAACAAAGCAGACACAGGAAATGGAAAGGCCCAACAAGTATAGTCTGGCATAAGGGAGTACGATATCCTGGTAGATTTCATAACCACCCCTTGCCCAAGTTGGGGAGTTTACGCCAATATTATCGCCGTAAATAATTCGAATAACCTGAATCAAAAATAGGCCGACTCCCCAGGTGGCGAGAAGAGATTCAAGGGGGCGGTTGTAAAGATGTCGAACCACCAGAGCCTCGATAATGAGACCCACAACTGCAGCAGTACAAAAGGCCAAAGGGAGTGCAAATAAATAGTAGTGGTTAACTGGATTATCTGGCGAGTGACCAAACATCAGCTGCACCTCATAAGTGGTGTAGGCACCAATCATCATTAGCTCACCGTGAGCCATATTAATTACTCCCATTAATCCAAAAGTGATCGCTAAACCTAAGGCAATTAAGATAAGGACACTGCCGTAGGAAAATCCTCGGAATAAGTTGCCCGACCACTCTACCTTTTCTTTGTGGCCTTCTATTTTTGTACGCACAGAGGATATTGATTTTTTGAAATTTTTGATTTCCGTTTTTGTATAATCCTTCGTTTTGGAGATGGCAGACAATTCAGTTTCCAAAGGGTCTATTCTCGCAAGTGCACGGAGGCTTTTCAGGTTTCCTAGTTTTTCGAGTGCGAGCACCCGGTCCTTGATCGACTTTTTCCCTTCTACCACTCCTCCCAAAATCATAAGTTCCATACTTTCCTTGGCGGTATGGCGCACTTTTGCATCCTCATTTTTGTTGTTTGAAATTTCTTCCAAGTTAGGAAGGGCATCGGGTAGGAACGGGGGGTCTCCGCATTTCTTTACCCCAGATAATCTTGTTTCTAAATCTGGGGAAAATAAACGAAGGAGGAACTTGGATGAGTTTACAAGAGAGCGCAGTTTTCTTCCTGGACTAATATCCTCAAGTTCAAAAAGGTCTGGTTTTGCTTGCTCCCCGTTAATTAAAAAAGGCTCTTTGGAAAGGGGGTGAAGAAGAGGGGCAAATTCATTGAAGTCATCATCCATAAAAGTTTCTTCATTTAAAACAATACGGATATCTCCTGACTTACTTGGCCAATTGTATATGCTTCCCTGGCGATACATTTCGAAAAATGACTCCAACCGAATATCACCTGATTTTGCTAAGTCCTTGACCGCTTGTGTAACGATTTTGTTGTCTCCAGAGGCCAATTTTTTCATGTCCTCTAAAATCTTATCTTTGTTTAAACCGTTTGCATTTTCACTCCCGTACAAGTGCCCACATGGACTTGTAAAAAATACTAAAAAGAATAAAAAGAATGAACTAACTGAAAAAAATTGATTCAAGAGAATATAATTTATGTCAAAAAAAGCGGACTCGGCTTTAGCAAGGGGCCGAGTCCGCCCGATTATTAAGTTTAAAAATTAAAAACTACAGGGATCCGTCTCCGTTTGGACCACCCGTTGGTTTTGGGTAGTCTCCATCAGGCCATAGGTACGAACTGTACGAATCTGGAGAGACCAGGCCGTCACTGGAATAAACAATTTTGAACTGTCCGTTTTTGAGGATTTCGCCGACGTATACTGGTTTAAGAGTATGCTGATTGGTGTCGTGCATTTTCTTTTTTCCGCCAGGTGCGTCAAACTCAAGCCCGTATACTGCTTGTCTTACTTTATCCACATCAAAGGATCCACATTTCTCAACCGCAGCTTTCCAGACATATACACCAAAGTATGCAGCTTCAATAGGATCGCATGTCACTCGTTTTGCACCACCTGGTAATCCAGATTCAACACAGAACTTTTTGAAGTTTTTTACAAAAGCTGTATTTCCAGGGTCTTTTACACTTTGGAAATAATTCCATGCAGCCAAGTGACCAACCAGTGGAGGGACATCCATGGCCCGCAGTTCATCTTCTGATACTGAGAACGCCATGATCGGGCAGTCGTCGGAAGTTAGCCCTTGGTTGGCGAATTCTTTGTAGAACGGTACATTACTATCCCCATTGATTGTGGACAAGATGCAGGCATCACCAGAGGCTGCAAAGTCTTTTACTTTGGATACGATGGTCTGGTAGTCCTGATGGTGAAAAGGAGTGTATTCCTCCATTACATTTTCATCGGGTACACCCTTGGCTTTAAGAAAAGCTTTTAAAACTTTGTTGGCCGTGCGCGGGAATACATAGTCTGTGCCCAGAAGGTAGAATTTTTTACATCCCATCTCTTCCATCATGTACTCAGCGGCAGGAACCAATTGTTGGTTAGGGGAAGCAGCTGTATAAAAAACATTAAGTGACTGCTCTTCACCCTCGTACTGGACCGGGTAAAATAACAGTGCGTTATTTTCCTCAAATACAGGAAGGCAGGATTTACGACTTACGGATGTCCAGCAACCAAAGGTGACGGCCACCTCATCTTCTGTAATTAGTTGCTTTGCTTTCTCTGCAAACAATGGCCAGTCCGATGCTGGGTCCACAACAACGGCTTCGACTTTCTCTCCTAGTACACCGCCCGAGTCATTTATTTCTTTTACCGCCATCATTACTACATCTTTCAAAGAAGTTTCAGATATGGCCATGGTTCCACTCAGTGAATGAAGTACGCCGATCTTTACAGCATGAATCTGGGGGATTGTTAATGCGAGGCTTAGCAGCGCAAACATTCCAGCTTTTATTTTATTTATTTTCATTAATATGTTTGTGATTTGATTTGTATAATTATCCCAAGAAAAACCTTAAAGGCAGCAAAGGGTTACTTTGAACGTAGAAAAAACGTTTACACAGTAGCAAAAAATGCGGT
>JAQXBH010000097.1 GCA_029252505.1 Opitutales bacterium
CGAAGATTACCTCTTCATTGTCTGTTCTGAGTAGATTTAAATGGTATTTATCCCCAGTTTTTAAAACTGCTTCTTTACTCCAGCGTGCTAATTCTTTTAAATTTCGATCGGTTTTCTTCCAGTACCTGCTTTACTGTATTAAAGTTTCAATCTCTGAGATAATCATCCATTTTTATTAATACTGAATTTTGGTAATCCTTTCTCATTGAATCGAACTACTTTTTTTGTCATTAATTAAGCGTGTCTCAAATATTTGCAGATAATGAAGAGGTAATCTTCGAAGGTGATATTCCATCCGAGCCATCCAGGGTTTATGAATTGTTGATGGGTGCCTTGAGTGAACAGGGTAGAGTGGTGGTTCAATTTGTGGTCGACGGAATCGACTCTTTGGAAGGGGGTTCATTCCCGGATGTTTACGAAAAAATTGAAGCCTTCAGTCTGTCTCATGACGAATTAACCTTGAGGTTGATACTTGAATCGATGAAGCACTTGGGGCAGACTGAAGAACAGTTCCAAGCCTATGTTCGTAATATCCTTTCCGTTCCGTGGTCCGAGGTTTTTCGTCAAATGGATCAATTGATCAGTCGGGTACAACCATTTGCAGATCTTTTAGACAACCTTGGGCCTTATGCACAGACCTATGATCCGCCTTGGCGCGAAAGTCTTGAGGCTGTGGCAAAAGAACAATCGGAATCGTTGAATGAAATTTTAATTTCTTTCGAACAGGGTAACCCTGCTTTACTTTCTGACGAACTGAGTGTTCGATTTCTTCCTGTGTTTAAGCGCACACGCAAATTATTCGTCGAAGAAGTGGTCCCATTTTTACAAAATAAAACGGGAGGAGAAAATTGAGTATGAAAAATATCCTTCCAGTAAATGAAAATATCTTGCGGACAAGATTTCCTGTTGTTTTACAGAGAATCCATGAAATTGGCGACCGAAAGTCGGAAACCTTCTACTACGATGATACTGTTGAAGGAAATTGTCTGATGATACAACGGGGTGAGCATTCATTTGCTGCCTACGGAAGGGGTAAGTCCGACCAGTTGGTTAAAAGATGGTTCCGAGGTCTGACAATGGCAAAGGAATCACTCTATGCAATTTCAGGTTTTGGCGATGGATCGCATGTGCGTTTATTCATGCAAGAGACAAGTTCGGGAACCAACTTTTTGGTAGCAGAAAAGGATCCAGCACTGTTACGTGAAACATTTGCCAGGTATGACTGTTCGGATATCCTGCTTAATGAAAGATTTATGCTCGGCGTCGGTGAGGCTAATGACGAATTTTTCAAGGATATACAAGGAGCTGCAATCACTGGCGTAAATGATATAAATAGCATTATCTTTTCGCCTCTCCATAGTGTTGATGAAGGATACTACGACAATGTGCGAAATGAATTACTTCGCCAATATATGGTTGTTCGCCCTTTAATGGAGGTCAATGTGCGCACTGCCACAGATATTCAAGAGAACACTTTCAGGAACCTACCTCATTTGGCACACGCTCCAGATATTGGAGAGATGGAGGGTGAATTTAAAGATATCCCCTTTGTTTTAGTGGGTGCCGGTCCGTCCTTGGATGAATCGATTGATTTCCTCAAGCAGGTTCAAGACAGGGCTATTATCATTACAAGTAATAGTCCTTATAGAAAGTTAATTAATAATGGCATTCGCCCCCATATGGTGGTTACCGCGGATCCACTTTCTCCCACTCTTGCAGGTTTCGAAAATATCACCCTGGATGGCGTTCCATTGGCATGCCCCTTTAGTGCTTATCCAGAAATCGTAAAGCGTTTTTCTGGTCGGATCATGACTTGGTGTACATTTAATCCAATTGTGGACATATTGAAAGACCGGACTGGTCGCAAACCCGGTACCAATATCCTTGAAAAGGGTACTGTTTCTGCTTGCGTACTTGACATTTCAAGGCTGCTGGGTTCAAGGAAAGTGCTTTTAGTTGGTCAGGATATGGCGATTCGGGATGACGGTCGGTATTATTCTGACGACACTTCGTACTCAGATAGCGGTGCACATTATGCCTCAACGGAGAAAGGGCACCGTCTTCCCGGGAATACCCAGGATAAAGTGATAGTAGAAGGACGCCTTTTTGTTTATCTTAAGACCTTCGAGCAATTTATTTCTGAAAACCCAAATGTGGAGTACAGGAACTTAGCCAGGACGGGCGTGAAGATAAATGGAGCACCTTACATGACCTTTGAGGAGGCAGAAGGTTGGGTGGGGGAGAGCACAAGTGCTTCTTTTGACGATCGGACTCATGAACTGCTCAGCAAACAAGGGGATAGTTCTGATCTTGCCACGATTTATTCCCCTGCAATTCAATATGTTGAGAAAATCCTGTCTATGGCATTGGAATGTGCGATTAAAACTGAATTATTACCAGATAAGTACTCGGGTACAAATTATTCCGAAAATAAGCAAATTAAGGAACTTCTTGCCGATGCCAACAAGGTAAATGCACTAGTTGATTCGAATAAATCTTTTTGGAATTTTTTATTCGAAGGCAAAACTAAAGGTGAACTTGTCAACTATCGACGAAGGATTAGGGATATTGAATTCCCCAATCCCAATTGGACTGCGGTGCAGCGAAATAAGGAGTTTTTCTGGGCACTAAGTGAAGGTTCCAACTGGTTGTTAAATAAAACTTCCCAATTTATTCCTGCCAATTCGAAAGCGGTCACCGAGACTAATTAAGGCAATCTGTCGTGCACACGACTACCTAATGGCATAAATATTGCTTTCACGAGCACATGCACGTGCATTTGAAAAATTTATCCATTCTTTCTCTTTCCCTATCATACGGGTTGGAGTCTGTAGTTTCTTAAATGGGCTCCGACTTACAACTTACCGGGCTTGCCTCTGGTTTTGATTGGAAACCTGTGGTAGAGCAATTGATTGCTCTTGAGGGAATCCCCAAAACCCGTCTTCAAAGTGAAATATCTGCAAATGAAGAAAAGATTTCTGACCTCGGCCTGTTGAAGAGTCAGCTTGACGCCCTCAATGGTGCGGCTACTACATTGGAGAGCGAAGATCTGTACGAAGCTCGCAAAATCGGAATGGATTCAATTTCAGCAGCACTTATTTCGGCAACCGCAAAAGCAGGTGCATTGACTGGAGATTATGTGGTAAGCATTTATTCAATTGGCACGCAAACGGAGATGTCCTCTAAGAATCGAGTTCCCGGCGGTCTTGGTGCAGGGCTTGATTTAAATAAGAATTTGAGTGAATTACCTTTGCAGACTGCTATTACGACCGGGACATTCTCCATTGCTGGAAAAACTCTTTCAATCGATAGTCTCAATGTTTCCCTGCAAAGCATCATAAATGAGATTAATGCAATCACTACACTACCGCACGGCAATGTTTCCGGTATTAATCCTGAGAGTGATTCAACCGGAATCACCTTTGAGTATGATTCTATAAGTGATCGAATGATTGTAGACGGAGGTGAGTTATCCGCCGGGGCATTAGATTCAATTCCAATACTTGGTTCACCCACTGACACCTCAAACTTTCTACAGGTTTTGCGTCTGTTAAACAGAGAAACTGTGGATCGAAGTGCTGACCTTGAGTCGGGCAGTGGAGTTTCAATTTGGGCAGGAGGCGGCGGCGTACAGTCTTGGTTAAGGCTAGACGATCCGGATGAAAGTCTTTCAGCATCGGACAGTCGATTGTATGTAGCCAAGGGAGCGAGTGGTAGCGAGGTATTGTACAGGAGAATCTCCAATGAGGCCCTACACAACGCGGCCAGCGACTATTCTGCAGGTGCAAAAACTTACAAGAATGGATTTGTATATGAAGTCAAGTCTGGTAAGAATTTACCGACCGTAGCGTTTGATGACAATAATCCCAAGGTTACGGCAGGAGATACTACAAAAGAGGCAACCGGTCCCCACTGGAAGTTGCTCTCAACTTTAAGCACTCATAGTAACAACGAAACCACCGGAGCAAACTTTGGTGCGGATGCGGATAATACAAATTCAGCAACAAATCACGATCCAGTAGCATCATCAACGGCCTATCAGACAGGTGATATTGTTAAAGGTAGCGATGGTAATTTCTTCAGGGCAGTAAAGGAACGTAAAGACACAGCAACTGTAAATTGGGATAATTTGTCTACCGATTTCGCCGGAGTAAACGGAATCGCAACTACAGCGACAGCCAATGGATCCGAGTGGACAAATAACATTCCAAAAAAGATTCGTATTAATGGTAGAATGTACCAACACAATGGAGCAGGTTACTCTGCGGTTGAACATTCAGGAAACGGGGTAGGCAGTGTTTTGTATGGTACCGCGGATGGTTTTACAGGGAAAAAATATGTGGTAGGAAAGCAGGGGGATGCAAATGTTCAGGATCATTATTACAAACCAAATCAAACAAAATGGGACACGGTTCAGGTGCATGCTGGTGCCTCTAATCGGAGTAATTGGGCAGAGAATGATTATGTCCAAATTGGTTCAAAATTTTATCAGGCTAAATCGCGCTGGGATCCAACAAATGCAGCGAATCCGGCAGCAAATGAATTATTCTCGTTGGATACTAACTCCGCTTCAAGTTACGGGAAGCTTTGGGTTCCCGATTCCTACATCCAAGATACCAGTGGAACGGGGACACACTTCTTCAAAGCGAGTACAGCGTGGACAAATGTGGGTGACCATACGGGTGCGTCGACTGTTCAAAGTTGGGCAAAGGATAAGGTTGTGCATAACTCTGCCGGTGGTGCAGATAAGAAATTCTATCAAGCAAATGCCAATTTTAGTGCGATCCAGGTTCATAATGCAGCTACACTCTTTCAAACATTTAACAGTGGTACTATTGGGGCATCTGATGCGAATGTACAGGCTATGCTTGTTGAGGATGGGACTAGCAATAACTTTTATAAAGCGGGAGCAAACTGGGCAGAAACGGTTGCTCATACTGCAGGGAATGCAGTAACGGCTTTTGATACAACTGGATCTGCAGCGAATAACAAATTTGCGAAAATAGGGTCGGTTGTATATGAGGCAAAGCAAGATTTTTCGAGCATAACTGCTGCAAGTTATGATAATTCCGTTAATCATACCACTGGCACTGTGGTTTTCGATGGGACTGATTACTTTCAGGCTAGTGCGAATGTAGCCGATCATGTATCTGCTTCTGGCTCCGCTGCATTTGCAGATGCAAGTGGTGCCACAACAAGCACCCGTTTTCTTCACCAAAATGGAGCAAGTAGTAGTAAGGTTTGGAAACCAACGAGCACATTAACGAATCTCGCTGCACACAACAGCAATCCAACGGGCAAGTACAGTCAGAATAATGTAGTTAAAGGAGCCTCGAATTACTTTAAGGCTTCGGCAAGCTGGGGTAATGTTACTGACCATACTTCTGGCGGAGACGTCTCATCGTTTGGAAACAGTAAGGTGGTCCACAACAGTGGAAACAACACATTTTACCAATCTAAAGGAGATTTATCTGGAATTACAAACTGGAGTGACTCAGCTTACACCACTGGTACTAATTTTAGTGACACAATTAGGGATGGCTCGGGTTCGGGTTACTACACCCCTAAATTTGATATTGCGAATAGCTTCACTAATACGAGTGCTTCTAGTGCAACAGATGTCGTAAAGGAAGGGGCTAATTATTTCCAGTTCCAGGTAGCATACACCGGGAATTACGCGGCAGGAGTTCCCTCTAATGCGATTGCACGGGGCGTATCAGACGGGAAGTATTACCAAAATACCTCTGGCGGGGCGAATTCAACAGATCCAACTTCCGGTGGTGCATCAGGTTGGAGTGCAGGATTCGCTACCTTAGATGCAATGCAAACCGGACAGGCTGGGGTATTAAAAAAATATACCACCACTAACCCAGCAGATGCAACCGCAAGAGCGGATTTATGGAATGATGTTACCGCAGCAGTTAATCTTTCAAATGCTGGACCGAGTGCTTACTGGGAAGATGCGACCGCAATAGTTGCGACTGGCACTGGATACTGGACTGTGGATGCTGATCCATTAACGCTAAGTAGTGCAAACAGCTACTGGGCTCAAGATACGGAGGCAACCGCTCCAGCAGCTGGCGGTTCAGGGGTTTGGACAAATGTAACCAATAAAGCAAAGCTTGCTGATACCACGGGTACTGCTGGCGTTGGAAATGGATTATGGGCGGTGGTGGATGCTTCCACCCTGGCAGCAAATGCAAACTGGTGGGGCGATGTAACAACTGACATTAGCAATCCATCCGCGACTAACGATTTCTGGACAGACAAAAGCACAGATATTTTTGATTTTGATGATTCTGGAGGTTCCGGTATGGCTGCCACCTATTGGGGGGCAAGTAATGTTAATGCCGAACTTACTGATGACTCCAACGGCGGGTTTTCAAGCTGGTGGACGGATAAAACTACAAAGCTCACTGACTTGACTTTAGTCGCTTCAGATGCTGAAACCCAACAATTTTGGTCTAGTAAAACTGCTGAATTAACTAGTTCTTTGGATGCTGGCTTTGCCAGTCACTGGACTGAATATGGGCATGCGGAAACAGCTTCTTCTTTTGACTCGAATTACTGGCAGCAAATTAAGCCGGGCATGAAGCGAATTGGTAATACTGGAGCTGTGGCCAATGCAATTGATTATTCTCTTTGGGCAAAAGCTGGTAATGTTGCGGGCTATGCTGGCTCGGACGGAAATTTTGGCACCCGTGATTCTGGTGAAGATGCATTTGGTCGATCCGGGGCGCATGATTTTAGTACGACTTTCGCTGGTACATTAGCAGGGGAGGTCAGGAAGGGGAGTGACGGTAAATACTATCGTGCCCGTGCGAACACATCATCAAACCCCACTCAGGCCGCAAATGCAAATGATTGGGATTTAGTTGCGGTCGATCTTACCAAGGCAAATAATCATGTGCACACAGACGCGGATTTTTGGCAGGCGGTAACCATACCAGACCCTGATACCACATCAGCCTATTGGGAAGAGCTGAAGGAAAGTGTAGTCCAGAGCAGTCAAGCTTTGGGAACGATAGACATGACAGTCTCTCTCGCAAGTGCTAATTTTGGAACAATTTTTAGTGGCCTAAGTTCCGGGTTAGGCAATTTTTTCATTGGAGAAGGGGAGGGGGCAGTACGGATTGATTACGACGCAAACAACGATACAGTTGCCAATTTAGTGGACCGTGTAAATTCTTCCGATGCAAATGTCCACATGTACTATGACCCGGTAAGTGATCGTTTTGTAATTCGAAACAAAGAAGCCGGGGCAGTCGGTATCACCTTGCATGAGTCTTCCAGTTGGGATGCGATTGCCGCGAACAAGGGCAGTGGGAATTTATTGAATGCGATGGGCCTAGCTGCACCTTCTGTATCATCAATTGCTACAATTTATAGCACGGGAAATCAGGGGAGTTATGTCAACGGAACATATGTTAAGCTTAATGGCGTGAACAATGACCCGGATACTTATTGGCAGGCATTACAGGATACAATTTCCGAGGATCCCTCGGTCTCCAGTGCGCAATGGCGACAAGTAATTGGTGGTGTGGGTCGAGCTATGTCCCAAGAACTTGGTCAAAACTCCAAGGTGCGAGTCAATGAAGGTGATTTCGTTTACAGCAGTAAGTCGACTTTTACAGATACAGAACATGGATATGAGGGAATAACTTTTGATATTGCCCAATCCACTGTTGGGGACACTGCATCATTTGTGGTAGCGAGAGATTCATCCAGGGCAAAAGCAGCCGTTGAGAAATTTGTGGAAGAATTTAATGATGCACAGGACTATATCCGAAGTCTAACCGCGGTTACAAATGATGGTGAAAAGGTTACCGCGGGCAAGTTTTCCAGCAACATCGAAATCAGTCGGTTGGGGAGTCAATTAAGAAAAGTAGTATTTGGGGATTCAACGCCCCATTCGGAAAGTGGCACCACAACAGATGGATCCAACTTAATTATCAATCAAGATCGGGATAACACACTTTATCCCGGAGACGGACTCAATCAAGGCTTAGTTTCCATTTCCAGTAGTTTAAACTTCAGTAGTAGTAATGACGGCTATATCGTTAAGGTGTTAAACCACAATGGTACAGGAAATCCAGCTTATTTTGAATACACAGATACAGGAAATGACTCCACATATGCGACGGGCGACTGGAGTGCGACGGATCCCACCTACAGTAGTTTTCGTCTATCTAACATTGGTCTAGATTTTGGTACTGGTTCGGATCGGATTCAAATAAAAAACTCAGCCCTATTATTGCAGGAGTTAGAGGAAAACCCTGACAAAATTAAATCACTTTTTAATCAAGTTGCTACTCAGGCATTTGATGCGAACACTCAAACGACTCGGTCTTATCAAGGGGTATCGCAAGCAGTAGATGAATTTATAAGTGCATTTCTGTCTGGCGACAGTGATTCGGGTTACAAGGGTGCTTATAATACTCATATCGAGAGTGTGAGAAGTCAAAATAAGCGAATCAAGGACAAGATCGAGGATATGGAACGTTATTTGGAACAACGCGAAAACACATTAAGTGCTGGATTTATGCGAATGGAAGAAATGCAATCTCAATTAAATACTCAGTTACAAACTCTCCAAAATTCATTCAAGAAATAAATGAACAATTTACGATACTGCCTATTCATTATTACATTCACTATCGGATTTTCTGGTTGCAGAAAATTTGAGCAGGAAAAAGTGGTTGCGAGAGCAGAACCCTTTGTTCCACAAAATTTATATCCAGTTGAGAGACTACCGTCATACTTTAACCGTGTAGTGTTTGTTCCGTGCTATCATGAGGACAACGACTCGCCAGTTCTCGAATTTATTGATGATGTTTTTAATCAGGAACTTTCCCAAGAAAGAATTTTTGAGATTATTAGGTTTAGTCCCTCACAAATGAAAAAAACTTTCGGTGTCGAGCGAGTTTCATCATCCGGCAACTTACCAGAGAATTTTTTAAGGAAGTTAGAAAGTTCAACACAGTCAAATGGAGTTTTGTTCGTCGATATTCATTCCTTCCGTCCCTACAGACCGATGTCGCTAGGGGTAAGAGCTAAGCTGGTTGACATTAAGAGTGGTGAATTCATGTGGGCAATTGACGAAACCTTCGACGCTGGCCACGCGAGCGTAATTATGGGTTCAAGAGTCTTTCAAGAGAAATCACAAGTTCGTGCACTATCTGCGAAGACTTCTGGGAGTGTTTTGCAATCACCCAGGATATTCGCAAAATATGTCGCATCCGCCACATTTTCGACACTTCCTCTTAGATAGTAGAAAAAGATGGTTGCAATTATGTCTAAACTGGCACAAGTTAAGCTTAGTTTTATTTATGGAAGCAATATCTAGTAGTGGTAGAAGTGCGATCGTTCAGGCTTATGGTAAGCATGAACCTTCCACACTTTCTTCTACTAATCGTTCTTCTGATACTCCCACTACATCTAACCTAACTGATTTAAGTGATTTAGCTAAGCGTGCTGAGTCTTCCGGGGAGGATATTCGACCAGATGTAATCAAACGGGCACAGGCACTACTCGCAGACCCCAATTGGCCCAATGACTCCGATTTAGAAGGGCTTTCCGAAAAGCTGCTCACAACTGAAGACTTTTCAGGTTAAGCTTTTCTACCTGCCCTTATTATGCAATACGATAAAATCGCAAAATCCTACAAGGCTCAGTCCGTTCAAACGGCAAGCCCTGGAAAGTTAGTATTGATGCTTTTTGATGGTTGCTTGCGATTTACCACTGCTGCCAAACGAGCTTTTAATGAGGAGGAGTTCACGAAACGCAATGAGGATGTAAATAATAATCTCATTCGTGCACAAAATATCGTGACTGAACTTCAATCTTCTCTTGATATGTCAGTTCCGGGAGAATTACCTGGTACATTATATCGCTTGTACGACTATGTGATGCACCAACTACAACAGGCAAACCTCAAGAAAGAACCTGAGACCATAGACGAAGCTGAAAAAGTAATTACCGAATTACGGGACGCGTGGTCAGAAATGTTGGCTCAAAATCCTGAAAACGAGATTTCAGGAGATCAACAACCTGGTTCTCTTTCGCTGAAGGCATAAACAACCTGGGAATGTCGGTTTCGAGCGATAACCCCACAAGTTTCAATATCTTTCTTGATATCTTAGAGGTTTATGAGAATCTCTTGCACACCGAAACACAGGCAATTGCTGCCAAGAATCTAGATGAAATTGAATCCATACTCGCTCAAAAAGAGGAGAGTATGAAGAGTGTCTTAGTTGCAAAGGGTGAAATTGACTTTGATCCACTCACTAATATCGATACGAAGGATTTAATTACTCGATTGATAGAATTGCAAAAAAGGAATGCAGAGTCATTCAAGCGTCTGATTGACTCTCAATCCGAGAAAGAAAAAAATAGTGAGTTCGAAAAAAAGCCACCTAAGAATCATAGGCTTATAAAAGCATACTCTAGTAGTATGTTCAATACCAGCACTCGACTTAATTAATTAACTCGAAAGAATCTTTAAGTTTTATATGCCATTGAACTTGCGAGAAGTTGTCTTTTCGCTACAATTCCCACACTTTTATGAACAAGCGAAATTTATTCGAAAAAGTCTGGGATGCTCACGCGGTCGGACAATTACAAAATGGCCAAACCCAATTGTTCGTTGGTAGGCATTTAATTCATGAAGTGACCAGCCCACAAGCTTTCGGCATGCTACGGGAGAAATCATTGCCCGTTCGTTATCCCGAAAGGACATTTGCTACGGTTGACCATATTGTGCCCACCAATGAAACTCAGGAACCTTATTCCGACCCGCTAGCAGATGCGATGATTAAGGAACTGAGGAAGAATTGTCAGGACTTTGATGTTACTTTTTTCGATGTTAATACTGGAAAACAGGGCATCGTCCATGTGGTGGGACCTGAACAGGGACTGACTCAACCGGGCATGACGATTGCCTGCGGTGACTCGCACACATCCACACACGGTGCCTTTGGTGCTATTGCCTTTGGGATTGGAACCAGTCAGGTTCGCGATCTATTGGCTACCCAGACTATGGCATTGGGGAAGTTAAAAGTTCGCCGAATCGAAGTAAATGGTAGTTTGAATCCAGGAATTTATGCCAAGGATGTAATTTTGCATATCATAAAGTTGTTGGGTGTAAATGGGGGAACTGGCTTTGCCTATGAATATGCCGGTGAAGTATTTGATTCCTTTAG
>JAQXBH010000120.1 GCA_029252505.1 Opitutales bacterium
TTTTCCTTTGGGGCAGGCATTAGCGAGAATCGGAAATCATTTGCTAGTTAATGTCGAAGAAAGTTGCAGTTCCTCTTTTCGTGGGGGAGTCAGAATTGATCGTGATTTACTGGACGCAACCGGACTCTCTACTCGGGAAATTGTCACTGTTCTTAAAGAACTAACTCGTGATTATAAAGGTGCGGCGGATCATCAATAATTTTACCTGAAAATTTATTAATTCCCTAAATACATACGAATCAGTAAGTAAGGATTAATTGCCTTGCGGGTAAGTCAAAATTTCTTGATTTAAATTTGCGCGGGTAGAGTATTTGTGTATTTATACTAAGTATGAAATCCTTCAGTATGCTCCAAATTGTTTTACTCTCTCTCTTACTCATTCTTTTCTTTCTCATATCGTCGAAGCTTTATTCTAATAGCTTAATCGATTGTTGTGGTCTGTTTTCGCCCAATTCTGTTGCTTTCAATCCTCCCGGTTCTCCCCGGCATATTGCTCCAGTCAAAAAGGGATTAGAAAATCGTTTCAATCGACCTAAAAACATTAAGTTTGATTGTACTAACCCAATCAGTAATGAGGTCCCAAAACTTACTTTTGATGAAAAATCTTTTAAAAAACGTAAGTTCGTTCCACCAGTGAGGGAAAAATTCGAGCAAGCCAAGAATGTTTCACCATACATTCCTGCCCAACACAATGTGTTCATCCCTCGAAAGAAATGTCCCCCGACTGTACGGAATTCTGTACCGTCATCTCCAGCAATGTTTTATTATGCCCCTCGAATGAAAAGTGTAAGGGTTTCATCTTCACCTAATATCGAAGGGTGGGAGAGAAGCATGAGAGAAGAAATGCGACTCAATGGCAGGTCCAAGCATACGGTAGATCGCTTACTTGCAAGAATTCAAAATTACTATGACGACAATACGATTACTGCCAATGATTATGCTCCTGGAAATGAAGATTACGCACCCAATTCAGTATCCCGCGAACTTGCAGAAAACCGCATTCGCCGATCCGTTGAATCGATGGCAGACTTTTATAAAAAATCGGGTAATGCTGAGATGGATTCTTCAAAATCAAGTAATGGTTCAACAATGATTAAGGGACAGCTCGCTTTCATTAATACCCAGCTTGATAAATTGGGAAAGGCTAGGGTGGGGATGGAGGAACTTCGTGAGATTGTGAGTTTGAAGTTAAATCCATCAGTTCTTCCGGCTGAAGCGTTGGAAAAAATTGACAATCGGGGCGATCATAATCCTCGTCCTGATATCAAACCAATTGAAGAATTTCTTCCTCGTGCGAATAATCTTATCGCAGGGCAGATCTTGCCTGGAGAAGAATTTAATAAAGACCTGATAGAAGCGAAGACTCAGGGGATATATAAATCTTTTGCCACATGGTTGGCAGATAATAACAAAGATTTCCCTTCACTGGACCCCCAGGTGGATGCATTCACATTGCGTTACTTCGAACAGGTAAACCAAGAACTTCGAGGATTGGGTAAATTAGATACGATGCAGATATTTCGAGAAAAGACGCTGGCTCACCTCGACGAGATTTTGGATAACCGGGGCCACGCGGCCGAGGGTTTCGATAGAACTCCATTCCTTGCAAAACGACCGTTAGCGAATGAGGAGGATCCACTCTTTCGGGATCCGCTTCCAACGCGGGCCTCCTATATTCACCTCGCTAGTCTACCCGGAAAAGTGGTTTCTTCGAAAAAGGAGACTGCGATTCTTTCCGGAAAGAGAAACCAATTTGACGACCAGGGAAACAAAAAAGTTTTCCGTGTGATGAACAACCTTCCTGGTAAAGCGGTTTTCTAACTCGTACTCGTGCTCTTTAAAGGTTGGTGAACGATGGAGGGAGCCCATAATTAGGCAGTGCGTTCTGACCCCGTGCCTTCCTCTAAAGTGAGTTCATCCTGCTGTTCTATCTCCCCATCTGTATCAACCTTGTCAAACTGTGCGAAAGAGACGGGTAACTCCTTCTTGGATTGAATCCCGAGATCCCTCAGTTTTTCCACTCTTCCGACTAAATTGCCGCTCCCTTTAGATAATTGGCCGAATCCCTTTTCATGAGCCTCTGCAGCCTTTTGTAAGGCCTTTCCAATCTCATCCATATTGGATAGGAAACCGCAGAACTTATCGTATAGATTGCCTGCCTGTCGTGCAATTTCATGGGCATGTTTATTCTGTTTTTCCAGTTTCCACAGGTTGGCTACAGTTTTTACGGTGGCCATCAGAGTGGTGGAGGTAACCAATACAATTTTTCGATCAAATGCATATTGATACAAATTGGGGTCCTCTCGCAAGGCGGCTCCAAATGCAGGTTCAACTGGAATAAAGAGTAGTACAAAATCGGGTGTATTAATCTGCTCGATTGCGGAGTAATCTTTTTCAGAAAGTTCATCGACATGTTTTTTAACGGAGTGCAGGTGTTCTTTCAGTGCTCCCTTTTGTAATTCTTCGTCCTCCAGTGAGATGGACCTCTCGTAAGCAGTAAGAGACACTTTGGCATCGACCACAATGGCACGGTTCTCGGGAAGGCGAATAATTGCATCCGGTCGTTGCCGGTCAAAGGTCTCCTGCATTGAAAATTCCTGCCCTTTTATTAAACCGGATGCCTCCAGTGTCCGCTCCAGGATAAATTCTCCCCAATCTCCCTGTTTTTTAGAATCTCCCTTGAGTGCATGAGTCAGATTTCTTGCCTCCTCGCTTAATTGAGCCTGACTCTTCTGCATGTTTCCAAGAAATTCCTTCATCGTTGCGTGTTGGCTTACATCTTTTTCGTGAATGTCCTCCACTTTTTTTCGAAACGATTGGATGTCTTTATCCAAGGGTTCGAGTACGGCTTTGATATTTTCTTTATTCGCTTCTGTAAACTTTGCACTTTTTTGCTCTAAAATTTTATTGGCTAGGTTTTCAAATCGTTCCTGCATTTGTTTGGCAATCTTTTCTTGCTCTTCAATTTGATTTTCTAACCTTCGATTTAGTTCCACATTCTGAGTCGCTTTTTGCACTTTTTCATGATCCGCCTGTTTTAGCTGTTCCCGTAACTCCGCCTCGAGTTGCTGACCCTGTTGAATCTCCTCCTTTTGCAGGCGATTTTCAGTTGCCAGTGCGTGTGCGGAGCCCTCAAGCTCGCTGACTTTGAACTGAAGTTCCTCGGAATCCTCATTTTTCAGGTTTCTATTTTTAACCACATAAATGACCAAGGCAATTAAGCCCACACTCATACCCGCCATTCCATAAATCACTGCTTCCAAAATATCCACGGTTTGAATTTGTGGAAAGGGTGCCCCCCTTGTCAAGCCTTCGGCATGGTTTAAGTTAAAATCTTTGCTTTTTTGAAGGGGTAAGAGGAATGTCTCCTTTTACTGAATACCTAATGTATTGTCATCGCGAGGGCAGAAAGCCCGT
>JAQXBH010000154.1 GCA_029252505.1 Opitutales bacterium
ACATTTGGAGATATGGGTTGCCACATTTACGACCCGACCTTCAAAGCGCTTGGCTTGACTTATCCAATTTCCCTGAGATCCGAAGGGCCAAAACCGAATCAAGATAATTGGGGATTTGACGCAATCATTCATTACACCTTTCCCGGAAATCAATATTCGAAAAGCAAGACCTTACCGGTAACCTGGTATGACGGAACTGCACAACCACCAGCAAGAATCATTAATTTATTGGAAGGGCAAAAACGCCCCAGCCAAGGCTCCATTGTCGTAGGAACAAAAGGAGTGATGCTCATTCCACATGTCGGTATGCCTAAGTTATTTCCTGAAAAGAAATTTAAAGATCATAAAATGGAAATAGTTGAAAAAATTCACCACTGGCACAGTTTTATTGATGCCGTGCGAGGTGAAGCCCCTTTACCATCTGCAAACTTTGATTATTCCGGCCCCCTAACCGAAACGGTATTACTTGGTGGTATCGCCACACGATTCCCCAAGCAGGAATTAATTTGGGACGCACCCAATTTGTCATTCAAAGACAACCCAGAAGCGACCGATCTAGTTAAAAAGAAATACCGAAAAGGGTGGGAAGTGAAAGGACTGGGCTAAAGTTACTTTTCGTAACTTCTAAGTTGCCCCATCCATCCACCCTCCTTTGAAGGAGGCAAGAAATTCATGGTGTAAGGGGAGCCAGTTTTTTCGCAGCTTTTGTGCAGTGCTTTCCACTTTTCCTGATTAGAATTGAAGTTATCTAAGAGGTAACCTCCCCCATCGTGTAAGATTTCCTCAAGAAGAACATACAAATCCCGAATAACAAACTTACCAAACCCAACCTGACAACTGGGTACAGATACTGTGTTTCGATCACAGTTCATTGATGGTTTTAATCCAAGTTGCTTTTGCAAATCCCCCTGCGAAAAGAATTCATTCATTACCAATACTGCCCACCTCTCACACTTCACCCAATCTTTCCCTGGATTACTAATATCAGCACAATGTAAAATAAAAGATGCAATTAACATTTTAGTTTCAGAGTCAATAAAAGCTGATAGGTTGAGTCCCTGCCTCATGTCTAATTTCCCTGCTCCGACAATCCCCTCGTTGACTTGAATCAATCTTTTTTGATTCAGTAAATTTAATATTTTCTTTTTTGCTAATTCCACGGCCTCTATCTGTTCTTTGTGGCGCTTGATATCAGTCCATAAAATGGATTGCTCAATAATGTTTCTGGCATTGTGAATTTCATTTCTTTGAGTATCATTCATCTCTTCGCTCGTTACTAAAATTCTATGTTTGTCTAGAAGTTGTAACACATAATTGGCAGATCTTGTTTCCTGCAAACTATTCCCGCCAGTATCTTGAAAGTAAGCATGATTTGTTTGAATCAGAAAAGAATTATTAACGCCGGTATGCAGTGCATCATGACCCAGTGCAGCAAGTACGAGGGCAGCTCTTTCACCAGTGTTTAAATAAACTGCACCGCCCGAGTTTAAAAGTGCATGAGTAGTAATCATCACATCCATTGCATGGGTAAAGGTATGGTATTCTTTTCTTACAAAAGAATAATCAATCCCTTCGTCCTTCTGAAAGTATCCTTTTCTTAAATCTTTAAAATATGCAGACAAATTTTCTTTGGTTGGGTTACCTGGCAACTGATAAGCATTACTGTCGAGAAACAACGATTCAAAAACATTAAATTGGGAGTCATTTGAATCCGAAAGTTGAAATGCATCGCTCTCAAAATTGAGGGACTGACAAACAAGCATGTCAGTTTCTGAAATTTCATGATTGAGTGAAGGTAGAGTACTAGTATTTTCGCAAGAAATTAAAGCTAGAAGCGGAAGTGCAGTTGCACTTTTGATAAATCTTAAAACTATGCTCTGACGAAAAAACATGAAATCTTATTATTCAGCTAATAATAAATTCTAATAAAAGTACACTAATAAATTTTACCGCCCTACTCCTTTTATTTGATAGAGAATCTTAGCAGAGTCACGATTAAATGCCTGTTCAAACTCAGGATAATAATTGATTACCTCGTAAAAGAATCGTGCTACATCGTAATCGATCACATGGTATTTATCTTTCAATTCCTGCTCGGTGGGAAAGGTAATTTGTCGCCCTACTCTAAACTCGTCTATCGTAACCGGCATAGTGCTATTTAAAGCTAAAATTCTTTTCAAAACAAGGACGCCCTTTAATACCTCCAAAGCATTTGCTCCACGAACTCCCGGAGGTGAGATGCTATTGGATAATAGAATTGTATTTCGCTCGGGATCGTTGGTATTGAGTCGACTCATAAGCTCTATGTAATGCGGAGCACTGGAGACAGAGGCACGATAAATCTTTGCTCTTGGATGCTCAAAAGGGCCAGCAGAGTTCGCCTTATGATCGGCAAAATTAAAAACTAATGAATTATCAGTTTTGCCATTCAATTTTTCAAAAAGTAGATTCAATAAGTGAGTTTTGAATTTATTACCAAATTCGGCTTTTTGATTCTCTTCAAAAAGAAGAATATGATCATCTGCAATATATTGATGATATTTTGACTTATGAACAATTTCCCAAATCATCCTGCGAACGATTACTTCTTCGCCCGGTACTTTATTGTCAAGATAACTAAAAACGGGAGCATCGTCAGCTATTTCGGGATGAGTTCTTTTATATCTCTTTAACTCTGAAAGTATGTTTTGATAAAATTCGCTCTTCGTGGCAAAAGAAAGATCAAAAAGGTCATCATCCCGAATACGATAGGCGTTTCTAAACAATAAATTATCAAAGGAATCAAAAGACTGGGAATCCTTGGGAATGACATAACTAAATGATTTTTCAGATGCATCCATGATATGCGGTGTCAGGACAATAATCACTTCGCGATCGGCACCACTTTCGGACCTTGATTTAAAAAGATTTCCAATTACAGGAATTGAAGACAAAAAGGGGATTCCAATTTGCCCTTTGGTTTTCTTTTTATCAATTAAGCCACCTATTATAAAAGGTGTATTGTCCGCAACTCGAACAAAACTCTGAACCGTTTTACTTTCGATACTAGGGGTCTTGTCTTTATCTGAAGCATCATAAATTGCACTACTTACAATTGTCTCAGTCTGCATGGTTACCTCCGACCCGTCCTCCGAAATTCTCGGACGTATATTCAATACAATTCCGGTATCGATATAATTGACACTTTTCTGAGTTCCATAATTTGTGGTTTGAATCGTTTCATTGGGAATTTGCGTACCAATTCTTATTAACGCTTGCCTTCCATCGAGAACCAAAATGGTTGGATTAGTAAGAACTTCGGCTGTACCATCCGAAATAAAAGCATCAAGAGTAGCCTGAAAACCCAATGGATTCATTCTTGCCATACCAGCGGAATAAATTGGTACTCCTGAAACCACTCCAGTTTGCTTTTGCTGAAATTGAAATTTCGAGTTTTCATCAGAATCGAAAACCGTATTGAACTTATACTGACTGCCATCTATTCCCCTCGCCACATTTCCATTAAAATCAAGTTCGTCAAAATTAGTCGAAGTTCGACTTCCGTTTAGTTTGTACCGTAAACCCAACTCCTTTGCTTTGTTAGTATTAATTTCAACCACAAGTGCCTCAATAACAATCTGACTTGCCGCCACATCCACTTCATTCCTGAGTAAATTTAAAAGCGCATTTAATTGCTCAGGGTCCTTCTTCTCATAAATAAAAAGTAATCTCTGCTCGGGTGCTCCTGTTGTGGATTGATGCAAATAGGTTCCACTTAAACGGTCCAAACCCACTACATTTCTCGCTCCATCCATAGCAGGTTGCATAAGGCTGGTTTTCGCCGCATCCAAGATTTTGACTACAATGGGATATTTTTTCGGTTGAGCAAATTCAGTAAAAATACTTTCGTTTATTGATTCTCCACGACCTGAGCTGAACTCCACGGTACTATATCCCAACGCTTTTAAGAGTGCTAAGACGCGATCGCTCTGCATATAACTCAACCGATAAGAATGAAATGCATACAAACTTTTCTCAGAACCTATTGGAGGAATGCTCTGTGGGGTTTGCATAGGAGGTGCCTGTGCAGGGTATTGCCCCACGACATTGCCCGCTACAGGAATAGCTTGTCGCTGAGGTGCTTGATTTGGGTACGGTTGCGGCACGAACTGAGCCTGGGGAATATTTTGGTAATTTGGTGGCGTCTGTGGAACAGGTGCCTGAGCAACTAAACGATCAAATTCAACGCCCGAATCATTTAACTTTTTTATTCTTATGGCGGGTGATTGTTTCTTTTCGAAATCAATCAGTTTTGCTTTTGGTACTAAGATAAATTCTTCAGTTGCCCCCAAATTCGAATTAAATTCTTTTTGTTCGCTTGCGGATGTATTAAAAACTGATCCAGTCACAGTTAATAAAATTAATGTTAAGTTAGTTAAAAAAATTATTTTGCACATATTTATTAATCTTGTTCGGAGTTGAGAAGTACTGTTAAGGATTTAAAATTGAACGGATTTTCTCTTTTGCGAGTTCGCTTATGGTGGAAGAACTATCATCGGATAAAATTTCGCAATACTTCCTAATCTCATTTATTTCAACTTCCAAAGAAAGGAAAATCTTGAGTGCAGATTCTCTCACAGCGTGATCGTGATGATTAAAACAACTAGTAATAAAATCTTTACCTTGCGCAAATGTTTCTTTCGATAAAGTTAGTAGAATTCCTTTAATTATTGAAGTATTAGATTCCGTAGAGAATTGGTTCAAAATTCTTTCAACACCAAATAATTCTTTATCTTGGTCTCTTATTTCAGGTGATATCAAATTAACAAAGGTATCAGTATTTTTAGGACCTAAAACTCCCTTTAAAACTTCTATTGCTTCCGATTTAACATTGGCATCCTTTGCTTTTAAACAATCAACGATTTTGTGGAAATTAATTGTTGAATCGAGGTGGGATAATATAGAAGTCAAAACCTCCGTTTTTTGTTCCACTAAGTCCTGTAATGCAGATTTGAGTGTTTTAAATTCCGTAGTGGATTGAATACGATTTTCAAATAAAGAATAACTTTCACAATCTCGTAACAATATTATAAATTCCTTTTTCGCAAATCCTTTGTTCTTCCAAGCAAAATCATTGGGATTAGTATTGTTAAAATACTCCTGAACTGCATTGAAACGATCATTTTTCCCAGAAAGTTTCCTTATAAAAGCTTCCAAACTAGAATAATTTTCCGGTCTTATCGGATGGGGCAAGAAAGTGGGGCGGGGATCATCAGAAGAATTTTGAGAACCTAAACTTTTCTGGATACTGATACTCGCACCTATCATAGTGACTAAAGACTTTAGATATTGTTTATAATTTAAAAACGCCACGAAAAGCCAACACAAGCATAGCACTATGATAATTAAGTTAAGGCGTAAAACGATGTCCCCCTCGCTCCCCTCTTGCCACCAAGCAAGCGTAGAGGTTATAAGTAAACTAATCGTTGCAATTGTTGCCGGTCTAGTTAATCCATCAACCGCACTATTCATCTGACCTCGTAGCTTTTTCTTGACCGAAAGAAAAAGCATTTGGAGACCAACATATTCAATTGTAAAAAAGACGACCTGAGTAATAAACTTGCCGACATAGATTGCATCCTGATCCTGAAAAAGTACCGCTCCGATAGCGGTTAAAAGCAAAAGGACAGGCAATATCGAAATTGCAGCCATTACTCCGCCCCTTGTCAAAATCGCCTTCACGATAAATAATTGTAATATTAATTGTGCACAACTTGTGTAAGTATAAAACTGTCCAAAAAAGTCATATAAATCCTCTGAGTAATCTTTCCTTACTTCAAATTTGAAGTTTATATCTACAAGCGATAACACGATTGCTGAGAAAACTACCAACCAGGTCATAAGTATTGATTGCTTACTACTGATTAAAACCAGCAACTTACCCAAAACCCCAATTGGTTTACCAGATTCTGGCTTTTGTTCGTCCTCCTTAATTTTAAATAAATCGGCACGCGCAACAAGAATCACAGAAACAACCATCAAAACCAACGCCACCAAACCAAGAGACAATTCGTTCACAAATTCTTGTTTACTTACGATCGAGATGGTGAAACCTGCAAGTATACACCCAACTGTTCCCGCCGCACCTATTAGCCCCATCCACCTCTTGGACTCGGTAGGATTTAATATACCAACAGCCATTCCCCAAAAAAGAACCATGGGAAGAATAACAATTGTTTCACACAACATGTAAGCAAATACATAAATTGGTTTTGTCTCTCCTTTGTTTCCAAACAAATAGACAACACAAACCATCGCGAGTAATGTCAGCACTATACCTGCAGTAGCAATTCTCATGGCACCAAAAGCTTGAAAACGACCGCAGAGATAAGTGGTAAATAGAGCCAGCACGATCGAAAGACTGGCAGCAGCCATTATCATTAAGGGTATGCTTTCAGGCTGAAAATATTTAAGTAAGAATGAATCCGAAGTAGCTCGTGCCATCATGGAGCTTTGTGCCACCATAAAGTAGACTAGGCACAATATTTTGATCTTTCTATCTACATGAAATATTTTCATAGAGCAAAGTTATGCGGAAAAGTGGATGCGGGACAATAGGGTAAAAGATGATTCGGCAGGTAAGACCTGTTTTCTACTCACTACCGTAATCGATAATTGTCAATGTAAAATCACTTTCAACAAGAACCAATAAAGTAAAGTATGTGATAACTGCGATCTATCATTTAATCATGTTGTAATAATGAACAGAAATGCATTTTTTACCTAAAACTTTTACCTTGTGTTGCTCTATTTATAATGAGTTATTAATTATTCAATCATTATTAACCCTAAGAAAAGTATGAATAAAAAATTAATTGCATTAGCATTAGCTCCAACACTTTGTGTGTTAGCCCAAAATGGTCCACCTCCAATACCTGGACAATCCGCTCCGACTGCCGCCCCCCAATTTCAAGGAAAACCGGGTCCAGCTGCTGGTTACCCTGCTCCAACCGCTGCTCCTCAGTTTCAAGGACAACCGCGTCCAGCTGCCGGCTACCCCGCTCCAACCGCTGCTCCTCAGTTTCAAGGACAACCGGGTCCAGCTGCCCATCCAGCAGGTGCGCCACAGTTTCATGGTCAACCAGGTCCAGCTGCGCATCCAGTAGGTGCGCCACAGTTTCATGGTCAACCGGGTCAAGCCCATCCAGCAGGTGCTCCTCAGTTTCATGGTCAACCGGGTCCAGCCCATCCAGCAGGTGCT
>JAQXBH010000162.1 GCA_029252505.1 Opitutales bacterium
GGAGGGCTTGACCATAGGGTAAAAAATGAAAGAAAAAACAGGGGAAATATGACCAGGGATTTCATAGGCTAAATAATGAAAATGTTCTCTTATTAAATTAGAAAAGTAAGTAATCTGTCAAATGGCTTATTTGATTCTCTGCAATTATAAATATTCTCTATGATTAGCGATGTCATTGCGAGGAGAGAGCGGAGCGAAGGACGCGGCAATCCACTGGGTGCAATGGAGGCGCACGGAGTGTGCGGTTCGATTCCCGGTTCACAGTGGATCGCCACGGGCATTCGCCCTCGCGATGACAAACTGTGAACGGGACTTATCTCAAGGGTAGAGTGGCAGATGAATTGTAAAACTGTTCACAAAGCAAAGAGGTTACTTTGCCATTCGAAACATTCTTTCTAACAAGCTGCTCGATGAAAATATTTTCGGCAAAGCAAGCGCCAGGCGATAATAATAAAGGCAGTGAGTGGAATACCAAAAATCATTCCCAAAATACCACCCAGTGCGGTGCCCCAAAAGAAGATAGAAACCATGACCACTACGGGATGAAGTCCGGTTTGCTGGCCCATAATTTTGGGTGTCAGGTAATAACTCTCAATTACCTGGACGATCACAAACGATATTCCGCATCCAATCAGGACATTCCATTCCCCGCTCTCTGCAATCCCACCGGGTTGTAAATAGGATACAAGCAGAGCAGTAACAATCCCCACAATCGAGCCAAGGTAGGGTACAATATTGAGCAGGCCAAAGAGCAGGCCCAGGGTAATACCAAATTTTAAACCGCTAATACTGAATCCAATTGCATAGCCAACGCCCATTAACAGTCCAATTAAAAGCTGACCCCTGAAAAAACTGACCAAAATGCTCACAAATTCACGAATCAAAAAGATGATATCCTCTTTAACCGAGTCTGAAAGAAAGCTGAGTTCCTTCTCCAAATCATCAATCAGATTACGATTGGAACTGAGGAAATAAAAGAGATAGATCGGAATGACCGCAAGGTAGGTCATTTGTGCAAAAAATCCAAGCAAGCCACTCCATGCAGATTTGATTACGGCGGCCGATTTTTCCGCAATATCACCCCCCTGTTTTTCCATCGCCTCCATTGCCCGGTTATGGATTTCGGTAGCCTTGCGTTCAAGGTATTCGATCTGTTCCCTTTCATCTTCGATTGCAAAAAGGGCGTTTCGCTCATCGGAATCAAGTGCTCGGAAGGTTTCTCTTTGATTCACATCCAGGATGTCGTAAAACTCCTGCTGCTCAGGGGGAAGAGCGAGAACCTGAATATTTTCTTCGCCTAGGATCTCCTTCCAGTATTCCTTAAATGCATCGACCTGTCCGGAGATTGACTCCCAGGTCTCGGGGGGAAGGGATTGCTTCGCTTTCTCCTCAAGCTGCTCCGGCCAGTCAGCGGCAGTGCCAAGAAACTCCTTGGTCTGGTGGATCACTTTTCCGCCCAGTAGCCAAGTCGCTGAACCAGCAGTTATGATCACCAAAGCATAGAGCAATAATATGGATGAAAAACGGCTAAATTTTACTTTCTCTTCAAAAAAAGCAACTATGGGTTTTAGCAGGATTGCGAGCATGCCTGAAATCGCAAGCGACCAGATAACTCCTCCGAATAGATCAAAGGCACGATTCAGGATCAAAATAACCGCAGAAAATAAACAACCGAGCAACAGAGCACCTGCAAAACAGGCAACAAATCCAAGAAACTTCCTCTGTCTTTCGGACAGTATAGGGGGGGAACTGGTGCTATCTTTCATGTGTCTTTTCCTTTTGTTTCCTTGCTTTGCTCTGGGTCGAAGGATAAATATTCATACTCTATTGTCGAGGTTGTATTCAAACGAAAGAATGCCTCGGTTACGCCTATTATATATTCTATGAAACTCATTCACTTACCCTATGCTCTGCTCGTTTTTATTTCTCTGTACAAATTAGTTTGTGCGGACGAGAAAAAAGATACTCCCCTCCCCCTCGCCCAGGCAGTGGAAGAGGTATATCCGGCAATCGTTCGAATTGAAGTGGTATCGGAACAGGGTTCAAGTGGACGGATGATGAAATCCCGGGCAACCGGTAGTGGCGTGATCGTATCCCAGGACGGACGGGTGGTGACCAATCATCATGTGGCAGGCAAAGCAACCCGGATAACTTGCCGTTTACATGATGGGGAGGAAGTAATGGCAGATTTGCTGGGAGCTGACCCGATGACTGACTTAGCAGTTCTTAGACTGCGGATGGAAGACCGGCCCAAAAAAAGCAAACCTTTGGTCGTGGCTACTTTTGGAGATTCGGACAAGGTGGAAATCGGAGATGTTTGTTTTGCCATGGGTAGCCCAGCCGGACTATCCCAATCTGTAACCCGGGGCATTGTTTCTAATGTCGCTCTGATTTCTCCCAACCAGGGTTCATTTCGACTGGATGGAGAGAATGTGGGGGAATTAGTGCGCTGGTTGGGGCATGATGCAATCATTTTCCCTGGAAACAGTGGCGGTCCGTTGGTCAATGAGAATGGATTAATTATCGGAATTAATGAAGTGGGTATTGGCAGCTTAGGTGGAGCAATTCCTTCCAACCTTGCTCGGTCGGTATCCAAGGAATTGGCAGAGAATGGATTTATTGCCCGTTGCTGGACAGGTTTGGAGTGTCAACCTGTACTCGATCCAAACGAAGTGGGGCTCTTGGTCGCCGGTATTATTGAGAACTCACCTGCAGAGTATGCCGGCTTGAAGCCTGGCGATATTATTAAAGTTTATGATGGTAAAAAAGTAATGGCCCGCATAGCAGAGGATTTACCGATTTTCAATCAACTTGCCTATGGGATGAAAATAAACAAGAAGGTGAAAATCTCAGGTTTGCGTGCTAAGAAAAGAATGACCTGGACCTTAACCACAAAATCGCGGGAATCTGCCTACGCACAGGAAAGGGAGTTGAAAAGTTGGGGATTAACGATTCGAAACTTTACATTAATGTCCTCTCTCGAAGCTCGGCGCTCTTCTAAAAAAGGTGCACAGGTTCACTCGGTTGGGCGTGGAGGCCCTTCGAACAGTGCAAAGCCGGCCTTGGTCCCCAGGGATGTGATCACCTCTATCAACGGAGAGGCCGTTCAGAACATTAGTGATTTAATCAGAATTTCAAATAAGATCACTAGTGGAAAAGTTGAACCTGTAGCCACGCTTGTCAGTTTTGAGCGAGATATGGCAAAGTTATTAACCGTGGTGAAAATTGGCCCTGAGGCAGAGGAGAATCGACCCGTTCAGGCATGGAAACCCTGGTTGGGCGTTTCGACTCAAGTATTGACCCGTGAATTAACCGAAGCTTTGGGCTTGGCTAAAACGACCCGGGGCATTCGGATTGCACAGGTTTTCCCCCGTACACCGGGGAAGAAAGCCGGTCTTATTGCAGGCGACTTGCTTTTTCGAATAGACGGTCAAATTATACAAGCCTATCGAACTGAAGATGCAGAGGTTTTTGGAAATATGATTAAAGAATATAAACCCGGAGCCGTAGTAGTTTTTTCAGGTCTACGGGGAAAGGAACCATTGGATTTAAATGTCACTCTTGAAAAACGACCGGACCCGGCAAATGAATTACCAGATTATGAAGAGGATACATTCGAGTTTACAGTACGGGAATTATCTTTTGGAGATCGGGTTAATCAAAGACTTGAAGAAAAAGAACCCGGCTTGATTATTGAAAATGTGGAACCTGCTGGTTGGGCATCTCTGGCCGGATTAAGACAGGGTGACCTGGTTTTGAAAATAAATGGAAAAACGATGAGTGAGGTGGTTTTTTTTGAGAAATCCATGAACCAATGGATTCAAGAAAAGACCAAAAGAATTGTTTTCTTTGTCCAACGGGGCATTCATACCTTGTTCCTTGAACTTGAGCCAGATTGGGACAATACCTAAGCACTCCAATAGACAAATTCATGAAAACCAATTTTATACTGATATTTACTTTCTTGACTGGCACCGTTTCCCCAATTTTTGGAAAAAAACCTGAATCTACCTGGAGAACACTCCTTGATGATCACGCAAACTGCGTAACCTGGGTATCCGTGACTGTTCGGTTGGAAATTAGTGCCGGTGGTAGAAGCATGCCCCCGCAGGAACAAAAACTCGAAGCACTTGGTACTATTATCGCAGAGGATGGATTAACAGTTCTTTCCCTTAACAGGGTAGACCCCACAGCAAATATCCTCTCCCGCATTCGTTCGCCGGGGGCATCTGTTAATGTGAATTACACTGAAGTGATGCTGTTAATGCAGGATGGAACTGAAGTCCCGGCGAAGCTTTTGCTCAAGGATGTAGATCTTGATCTCGCTTTTGTTTTGCCAATTAAAGAAAGGAAAGAGGAATATAAGGAGGTTATATTTTCACCAGTCCCCCCCCAAGCAAGCGATACAAAAAATCCTCTCATTTTGGATGAAGTAGTCTCCATTGGAAAATTAAAACAGACTCTTTATCGTCAATCCACTCTTCGTCGGGGTTGGGTGAACGCGGTAATTACAAAACCAAGGCAATATTTTGTGATTGAAAATACCGCACCAGGAACTCCTGTTTTTAATAAAAATGGAAATTGGCTTGGAGTGGTTGTTTACAAAATGGTAGGAGGACGGCCTTCAGAGGTCGTTACTTTACCAGCAAGTGATGTACTAGAAATTGCGGAACAAGTTCGAACCAGGACCCAATAAGTTTTCCATTGCGACTATTATTGATTTTTCGCTATTGTATAACTTCAATGTGCAAGGAAGAAAATTGGCTTACAATAAAAAATCGTTTATTTACCATTGGTATTCTAATTTTTTCGTTCAGTGCCTGTTCGGAAAAGGAACTCCAGTCTGAAGATGTAGAATACAGAGTAGATGAAAATGGAACACAGGTACTCTATCAGTTAGGGGTCGAAGAACCTTTTGGAAAAAGTAAACGAGCTTACATTGTGGGATATCACAATGATGGGAGTGATCATTACAAGATTGGATTTGTCGGCGGGCTAAAGGATGGCAATTTTACTTTCTGGCAAGAAAATGGCTTAAAACTGGTAAGTGGTTCATTTAAACAAGGAAGGCGAAATGGCCTTTTTACTGCGTACGGAAAGACCGGAGAGTTTGTTTATCAAAAAGAGTACAGCGAGGGAGAGCTCGATGGAATCTTTCGATTATACTACCCGAGTTCTCCAAGCGATGTGACTCGTTACAATGAAAAACTAATTGATGAAGGAAAAAAACACGGTGAATTAGAAGTAACCAATCACCTTCGGCTCGATGCTTCCTTTTCAGATGGAAAACCGGCAGGAAAATATCGTTCTTATTTTCACCCCCGAGGTAAACCACTCACTTTAGAAGAACTCCTTCGAGAGGATGGAAGTTTTAATAAAGATGGCTTGCTTTCTAAAGAGCAATATTCCTACTACCCGCAAACTCACGCTCTGGTAGTTATTATGCCTGATAATAAAAGATTACAAACCATTCATCCAGCAAGCTCAGATGGTTTCTCCCGAGCAATTGATGAAGCAGCCAATGAGATTCTTGAGGTTCCATCCTATCGAAACCCTGATAATTCCCCGGCCCTCGTTTATGCAATTGATGAAAGAGGAAATAAAATTATCCCAATTTGGTCTTCTCACATAAAGGAAATTGCCATTCGTAATAGGGATGGATTCCTTCTCAAAACCCGCTTTCAACCAACCTATGAAGCGTTCGTTTTTGATGCTCGAACATTAGCTGAAGACACATTACTGGCGATTGATACAAATTCAGACTCGGAACAAATTTCTCAAAATTACGAAGAAAATGCCGTAGTTGAAATTGTTGGCTTGGATTCTAATGGAGTAATCATTGATATACTGTGGACTAATAAGAAACTGACCCATATCATTCCCCTCGATGAGAGAATCGATCGAAAACGCACTAAGGTCAAAAGAACATGGCAGGAAGGTAGTAGCACGGAAGCAAATTGGCTCCTTTCAAATGGCTCCCTGATTAACATTGTGAATGATAACTCCACTTTCCACTCCAATCAATTCATGCAATAAAAGGTCAGTTTTTGGGGAATGTATCAAATGGGTTCCCCGGTAAAGGAATATTTTCAAATGGATTGGCTTCCATCTGATTGATCTTAGGTGTGCTATCAAATGGGCTACTGCTAGGGGGAATATTAGTTTTCTGCTTATCCTTGTTTGCACCTTCAAATGGGTTAATGGATGTTGGGTTCACTGAATCAAAAGGATTTTCATTAACCAGGCGAGGTGTCTGATCAAATGGACTAGTGGAGATGGAAGGAACTGCCTGATTAAATGGATTAGTGGCAGGAACTTGATCAAAGGGATTTACCTTGGTTTGATCAGCTTGTGAATTAGTTTCACCAATAGGAATAGTCTTACCTTCATAAAAAGGTACAAATACTTTATCCTCTTCTTGTTCTATAAATCGCTCGATTCGGGGACGGTGGTCATAACTCCAAACGATACGAACTGACTCATTTACATTAAACTTATCAAAGAATGCCAAGGTGACCGGATTATAACTTCCCCCCGCGTCTGGCATACCACCAACCCATTTTGCATAAAACCGCCAAGGTACAAAACTCCCTTCACTTTCCACATCAATCCATTTGTCACCTTTTTGAATAAGAGTGCCATTCAAAAAACCTGATTTTTTGAATGGCTTAATTTTTTTTACTTTAAGAACTCTTAGATGCCCATCCCAAAACCAATCTAACTGCACTCGATTTCCTACCACGAGTTCCTTGAAAACAACAAGCGTCTTTAGATCGAATCCCCCCCCTCGGGCAGGCGAGCCACCCAACCAAGGAGCAAGATAACGTTCGAGTAAACCTTTATCCTCCTTAACCTCGATCCAAGCATCTCCTTTGGCGTTTAAAATCCCCTTTAAATTCCCTGATTTTTTAATCATGAAACTTTCCCCCCATGAAAAGAAAGATAAAAATAAGAAAGCAATTGGGAGAAACTTCATAAGACTAGTTTAAACTAGAAAAAATTACAAATCGTTAGTAGACATATCGATAATAAACTTCGAGCATCAAGGTGCAAAGGGTAGTACGATAGACTTCTGCATCCTGTCCACCACGACTTGAAGTCTTTCCTCCCCCCTCTTTGGGCCAACTGCCGTTAGGAAGTTGAGAATTGAGCAACATTGGTTCCATTTTTCGATTCCAAGCGGTCCAATAAGCTCCACCATAATTAAA
>JAQXBH010000163.1 GCA_029252505.1 Opitutales bacterium
GCCACTTTTCGAGCTTCTCTCTTTTTATCGGAAGGTTTCGTGAAGTAACGCTTATCACGCACATCTCGTATTGTACCTTCTCGGTCGAGGCGCTTTTTTAAACGACGAATTGCCCGATCCATGGGCTCGCCTTTGCGTAATTTAATTTCAATTGTCATAAAGAAGATTCCAAATCTAAAGATTCACGCCCACAGGTCAAGGCGTAAGATGGGTTAAAATTTTTTCTTTCCAAACTTTCTTTCGGGTGGCGGTTCCGGAGTTCTTATGAGCACGCGTGCCCCCTTGACGCAATTATACTGGCGCCAATCCTTAAAAATCGAAGAAGAAAACCGCATTGAAAATCGACTATCGGTTTCCACCACAAGACCTTCGTCCTCTCCATTGCGAGCGTACGCAAGGCGAATCAAAGTGCCCCCTTCTCCCTGCTCTCCTAGGGCAAACATGTCCTTTGTAAATTGTTCTGCTTCCTCATGATCCGGATCCAGCAACCAAGTAACCTCCTCGGTTAAGGATGAAATTGCATTCTCAACGGGTCTTACATTGGTCACATTGGTTCGTAATTCGCCCTCTTTTTTGGATGCAACTCCCTCCATCACGACAATTTTCCCCTCTTCCAAATGTAAGCCATATTGTTCAAAAGCCTCCGGAAACATGGGAATTGAGAAATCCTTTTCTTTTGCAATTAAGGTAAACCGGGCCCATGGCTTGGCATCCTTTTTAGTGTATCTTCGTTCGATTTCAGATAATACTCCGCATAAACGAAATGATCGCTTACTTTCTAAATTTTCTAACTCATCGGAAGTAATGTCATCTAACAAAGGTCCCAATCCGCCTAGAGTATCAACTGGGTGACCCGAAAGAAAAAATCCAAGTAATTCCCTTTCATAGCCCAATTTTTCCAACTCATCCATTTTCGGGACAGAAGGCCGATCCGTAATCGGAGCAAAACCGCCATTTGCAGCCGAGTTCTCACCATTGGAATCGTCGCCCATCATATCAAATAAATTAACTTGGCCCGCTTCCCGATCCTTCCTCCGCAATTGGGCTTCCCCCATCGCCCGATCCAAGTCAGCAAGTAATTCTGAGCGACTATCTTCCAAGGAATCAAATCCCCCCGCTTTGATCAAATTTTCAAGTACTCTTTTATTTACCGCCTTCCCTTCCACTCGTTCAACGAAATCAGAAAAGTTAAGATAGGGTCCATTTTTTCGCTCCTCCACAATCACTCCTGACGGGGCATCCCCTACTCCTTTGACTGCTGCCAAACCGAAGCGAATTGAATCAGGTTTATCATCCTCTCCCTCGACTGGAGTAAAATTCTCCCCCGATTCATTTACATCCGGTCCCAAGACCAAGATTTTCATCTCGGTACACTCGCCTATAAAATGAGATAGTTTATCAGAATTACCCAATTCACAGGATAACACACCGGCCATAAAATGAACGGGGAAATTGGCCTTCAAATAACCCGTTTGATAGCTAATAATTCCGTAAGCCGCCGAATGTGATTTATTAAAGCCGTACCCTGCAAATTTTTCGAGAATATCAAAAATCTCGTTGGCCTTCTTTTCAGCAATCTCATTCGTCTCTTTTGCACCAGTTACAAATATCTCCCTTTGTTTGGCCATCTCTTCAGGCTTCTTCTTTCCCATCGCCCGACGTAAAATATCTGCCCCACCCAAAGAATATCCTGCGACTCGACGAGCGGCCTCCATCACTTGCTCCTGATAGACCATCACTCCATAAGTTTCCTCACAGACCTCTTCGAGTAAAGGATGTGGAAATTTAATCGTCGAGGGATCTTCCTTGCCTTTGATATAATCTGGTATCCACTCCATCGGACCAGGGCGGTAAAGTGCGATCAATGCAATAATCTCGTCCACATTGGAAATATTCATCTGCCTGCACAAACGACGCATCCCATCTGATTCCAATTGAAAAACTCCAATTGTTCGAGCCTCGTTTAATATTTCGAAGGTCTTTTCATCCTCAAGCGATACATCGGCAACCCGAAAATTTTCAAATCCCTCTTTTTCGCGAATATGTTTCTCTGCCGCGGCAATTACAGTCAAAGTCTTCAATCCAAGAAAATCCATTTTGAGCAGTCCCAAATCTTCCACTGGGTCTTTGGGGAATTGAGTAGTCAAAACTCCATCCTGACTCGTTAAAGGAACTAATTCTCGTAATGGACGGTCTGCAATAATAACCCCCGCCGCATGGGTACCGACATTGCGCACCATTCCTTCAATCACTTTGCCTGTCTCAATAATCTGCTTTGCAATTGGATTGCTTTCACACTCCTTACGAAACTCAGGACTCTTTTCCAGGGCCTGCTCCAAACTGATATTCAAGTCATCGGGCACCATCTTCGCCAGTTTATCTGCTTCAGCATAGGGAACATCGCGCACACGGGCCACATCTCTTACCACCATTTTTGCACCAAAAGTACCGAAAGTAATAATATTGGCTACACAGTCACGTCCATATTTCTCACGAACATATTCAATTACTTCGGCCCGTCGCCTCATGCAGAAATCAATATCAAAATCCGGAGGAGAAACACGCTCCGGATTTAAAAATCTTTCAAATAATAAACCAAATCGTAATGGATCAATATCAGTAATTCCTAAAACGTAGGCCACCAGGCAACCGGCTCCCGAACCTCTTCCTGGGCCCACAGGAATATCCTGCTCCCTTGCCCACCCCATAAAATCCGCAACAATCAAAAAGTAGTCATTAAAACCGGTCTTGGTAATCACGCTCAATTCATAATCTACCCGCTCACTGAGCTCGCGTACTTGCTCATCGGTATCTTCCCCGCGAAGTTCCTCTGACAGATACTCTTTTTCATACCTCTCTTTTAAACCCTCAACACAGAGAAGTTTAAGGTATTTAACATTATCCACCTCCTTGGTATTAATCTCAGGTGGCAGAGTAAAAACTGGGTAATTATTCTCCCCAAAGGGCAGTTTGAGTTCACACATCTCCGCCACTGCAAAGGTGTTAGTAATTGACTCAGGAGCCTCCTTAAACAACTCCTCCATCTGCTCTCTCGACTTCAGATAAAACTGCTTCGCATCGTACCGCATCCTATTTTCGTCGTCGATCTTGGAACCGGTTTGTATGCAAAGCAGAGCATCATGCGGTGCCCAGTCTTCCTCTTTTACATAATGCACATCATTGGACGCGATTACCTTTAAATCGAACTTTTTAGCAAATTTTAATAGAACAGGTACCAGTTGAGCCTGTTCTTCAATTCCGTGATTATGCAGCTCAACGAAGTAGTTTTCTTTGCCAAAAATATCGATCATCTGCCCCATCGCTTTTTCGGCCTCACCCTCTTTTCCTTGTAAAATTAGTTGGGGAATCCATCCCTGCATGCAACCGGTAAAACCGATCAAGCCCTTCGAATGTTCCGCCAAAGTTTCCAAATCAGTTCGTGGTCGGTAATAAAATCCGTCCACATGGGCATCTGATACGACCTTGGATAGATTTTGATAGCCCTCATAATTCTTCGCCAGCATACCGATGTGGTACGATTTATGATTTTCCCTTCCGGGTTTCTCATCGTTTTTATGATCTGTCACCATGTAACCTTCACAACCAACGATTGGTTTAATCCCATGCTTTTCAGCCTGTTTAATAAACGAAATCGTGCCAAATAAGTTCCCATGGTCAGTAAGTGCCATGGCGGACTGCCCCAGTTCCTGTGCTCTCGCCATTAAACGATCCATCCGACAACATCCATCGAGTAGACTGAAATCCGAGTGGACATGTAAATGAACGAAATCTTTATCCTTAGTAGCCATTAAATAGTAATTGTTTTCCCTTATCCATCATCCAAGAATGAGATGGTTTCAAGGCAATCTTGCGCACAATTTCAAGCCCTTACTTTCTATCAGGATGAAATGGGGAAACATTCAGGTGTTTTGTCATCGCTTTTCGACATAGAAAAAATGCCCATATAATCATCGGGAAGATCATAAGTTTTAATAGCGGAATATCGTCCTGAAACAAAACAAAGTCGTATGCCCCATGCAGAACAACTGCATAAAACAGCCCTTTTAAACTTTTCTCGGTTCGGGCGGAACCCTGGTAATATTTTGATAATCCAATGTAGTATCCCATGATCACAGCAAATGCGGCATGCATCGGTACTGCGGTAAACATTCTCATGATTGCAACACCCATTCCACCCTCAATCACATAAATAATATTTTCAAACGCGGCAAACCCGAGACTGACCATTACCGCATATACAATTCCATCAAATGGCTCATTAAAGCTTGGCTTTCGAAAAGCATACAAAACCACTACTAAATATTTCAACAACTCCTCGCCCAAACCAACCACAAAGAAAGCCATAAAAAATGAGACAAACATGTCATTATTTTCTTCAGCCAAGTCGAACTTAAATATTTCAAATACCCCCGAGTTCCAAAAGCCTGCGGGAAAACAAATCAAGACACCTAGGAAAAAGCACATTACTAAAACTCCTACGGGTTCCTTTTCATGCTTATCTTTCCAGTAAATATAAAGTGCAATGGCCAAAGCCGGTGCAACCGCCATAGAAATGTAAATTAAATTCATAATTTCATGCGTTGTTACTTACTTATTTTTTGAATTGTAGTTAGATCAAGTCGGCGAAATTCTACTTCTGAACCTTCTGCCTGAATGGAAATTTTTCCCTTCTTCGCGGTGCAGGAATGGCCATGATTTACCAGTTCACTATTGACCCAGACCTTGACCTCATTACCCAAGCACTCAATTTTCATTCGGTTCCATTCCCCTACCAGTTTTTCAGATCCATCAGTCAAATTAAGAATTCGTCGGGCTTTCCCCTCGGTAATTCCCCATTTTTCCTTGGCCCCTCTCCTTGCTATCATATTGGGAACCTCAATATTTTCCACAATACACCAAAAGTCTCCCGCATGGGAATGGTTCATCTGAACTTCAATTGATTGGGGATACATTTTATAAAGGTTTCGCAGTTTTGATGCATGGACCAAAACACCACAGTTCCCAGGCTTTCCTGCAAAACGATACTCTACAATTAACTGGTAATTTTCATACTCCTTCTCGGTCAGTAAATGCCCAAAAGGCTTTCCCAAACTGACCAGCATTCCATCGCGAATCAAAAATGGTTTTGCCAAATCCGGCTTTTTATCTCGAGCTGGTATGTCCATCGTCCAGCCAGTTAAATCCTTTCCGTTCAAAAGAGATTGTTTGACCGCCAGAACCTGAAAACCTGCGAAAAATAGGAAATAGGACAAAATCAGGGGATAAGAGATATTCAAATTCATAAAATTTATCTTTTATCACAAAAGTTTATCCACCATCTGCCAATCAGAAATTATCGGAGTTGTTAATTAATCTATTTTCTAAATAGGAAAAATCTCTGAAAATAATCGATGCAATAATCGAAGAGCAAATCAATTGTTGCATACAAAAAGGATGGTCCGAGTGTTAAGCCAACTTAAATCACCATAGGCAATCCGTGAAATATAGTCCTCTCATTAACATTTAAAAATAGTAGTAATTCGATTCTATAATCAGTCTGATTTCTTAAAACTAGACTGGGTAGAAACTCCGATAAAGAGCAAATTAGTCAGCAGTATATTTTATTCTAATTTTCGTACCCTCAGGAAATTTTTGCTTAAATGCATCGGTGAAGATTTCCTGACTGAACTTAAAGAATTTGGGCATGTGATACCAATTATACCATTCAATGGAAGCATTGTAAGTTTCCTGAAAGCTGGAATCACTAAATTTTTCAATTAAGAAAGATGACATTGCGGAAAAGGTCTGTTTCATGTTGCCACTGAGATCGCTGCTATTCGCCTCGGACCATGGCCGGTTCGGGCTATCACTTGAATTGTTTTATCCTTTTTCAATCCATTTCGCCAATGGGTGCTTCCCTTCTTATCAATAAGAGAAAAGGTAAATTCTGCTGCACCGTCAAAGTTTACACCCTTAATGGACACTTTTCCCGAGTAAGGAACTAGAGTAGAAGACCACAGGAATGCAGATAAAAATAAAGAGAGGAAGATATAATGTTATTTTTCATGCAAAAGAGGGTCCTTTAATTTAATAACTTAAGTTACAACAAATTTGTCAAATGGCATATGATCCATGTGCATCCAAAAAATAAAAGGGTCGAGAAAACAGATTTAATCGGGACTTCACCCGGTTAAACCTTAACAAAAAGAACGATTAAAATATTTCCTACACAATAACCGCCAGGTGATAATGATGAAAGCGGTAAGTGGTATACCGAAGATCATTCCCAATATTCCTCCCAACGCAGTTCCCCAAAAAAAGATCGAAACCATGACCACAACAGGATGAAGACCCGTTTGCTGACCCATAATTTTAGGGGTCAGATAATAACTCTCAATTAATTGAACGACTACAAATGAAATACCACAACCAAGCAATACCGACCACTGTCCACTCTCTGCAATTCCTCCAGGCTGTAAGTATGCAACAAGCAGTGCAGTTACAATTCCTACGATTGAACCAAGGTAAGGTACAATATTAAGCAGGCCAAAAAGCAGTCCCAAGGTAATACCAAACTTCAGTCCGCTAATACTAAATCCGATCGCATAACCAACTCCCATCAATAATCCAATTAATAGCTGTCCACGGAAAAAACTGACTAGGATACTAACAAATTCACGAATCAAAAAAACTACGTCTTCTTTGACCGAATCTGATAGAAAACTGATTTCCTTTTCCAAATCATCAATCAAATTACGATTAGAACTGAGGAAATAAAAAAGATAGATCGGGATGACAGCTAAGTAGGTCATTTGAGCAAAAAAACCAAGCAGTCCACTCCATGCTGATTTGATCACAGCAGCCGATTTTTCTGCAATCTCACCTCCCTGTTTTTCAATTGCCTCCATTGCTCGGTTATGAATCTCCGTGGACTTTTGCTCAAGATATACTAATTTCTCTTCTTTATCCTCGATGGAAAAGAAGGCATTTCGCTCAACGGGCTCCATCGCCCGAAAAGTTTCTCTTTGCTCGAGATTCAGAGTATCATAAATTTCTTGACGGTCTAAGGGAAGGGCCAGAACAGGTACTTGTTCTTCGCCAAAAATATCCTTCCAATATTCCTTAAATGTGTCGACTTGTCCAGAAATAGACTCCCATGTCTCAGCAGGTAAAGATTGTTTGGCTTTTTCCTCGAGTTGATCGGGCCAATCGACCGCGGTACCTAAAAACTCCTTCGTTTGGTAAATTACTTTTCCACCAAGAAACCAGGTCGCTGAAACGGCAGTTACAATGACCAAGACATAGAGCAAGAGAATGGAAGAAAAACGACCCAATTTTATCTTCTCCTCTAAAAAGGTCACGATGGGGCGAAGCAAAATGGCAAGCATACCGGAAATTGCCAATGACCAGATGACCCCGCCAAACAGATCAAAGGCATGATTCAGGATCAAAATGACTGCGGCAAATAAGCATCCTAGTAGTAATGCACCGGCAAAAGAAGCCACAAACGCGAGGAACTTCCGTTGCCTGTCGGAAAGAATTGGTGCGGTACTGGAACTGTCTTTCATGTATCTTTTCCTTTTGTTTTCTTGCTTGAGACTCGTCCCAAGGATAGACATCATTTGATTGATGTCGAGTTCGTAGTCAAACGAAAGAACTACTCCGTAACGCCTATACAATATTCCATTATGCTCAATACATACCGAAATATCCTACTTTTTTGCTTACTCACGAACTCATATTCATGGGCAGAATCTGCACACGCCCCTTCCCCGCACATTGCTGAAGCAGTGGAAAATGTATACCCCGCAATTGTTCGAATCGAAGTGGTTTCGGAACAGGGTTCGAGTGGAAGGATGATGAAATCACGCGCAACAGGGAGTGGAGTCATTATTTCCAAGGATGGTCGAGTTGTGACCAACCACCATGTAGCGGGCAAAGCAACCAGAATAACCTGTAGACTCCATAACGGCGAGGAAGTGATGGCCGATTTATTAGGTGCAGACCCGATGACTGACCTTGCTGTATTACGACTAAGAATGGAGGATCGCCCAGCAAAGAGCAAACCTCTCACTGTGGCCAATTTTGGGAACTCGGATAAGGTGGAGATCGGAGATGTATGCTTTGCAATGGGAAGCCCGGCAGGACTTTCCCAATCCGTAACCCGTGGTATCGTTTCTAATGTCGCACTCATTTCTCCCAACAAGGGTTCTTTTAGGCTGGATGGAGAGAATGTGGGGGAATTAGTACGCTGGTTGGGGCATGATGCAATCATTTTCCCTGGAAACAGTGGTGGGCCACTTGTAGATGAAAAGGGATTTATTATTGGTATCAATGAAGTTGGAATCGGGAGCTTGGGTGGAGCGATTCCGTCCAACTTGGCATGCACTGTAGCCCAAGAATTAGCTGATAACGGATTTATATCGCGTTGCTGGACGGGAATAGAATGTCAACCCGTACTGGATCCCAATGAAAAGGGAATTTTAGTTGCTGGTATTATTGAGAACTCCCCCGCTGAGGAGGCCGGTTTGAAACCGGGAGATTTAATAAAAACATACGATGGGCGTACAGTTATGGCTCGGATTGCAGAAGACCTGCCTCTTTTCAATCAATTATCCTACGGGATGAAGGCTGGCAAGAATTTGAAGATAACTGGGCTTAGGAAAAATAAAAAGATGTCTTGGGTACTGACTACTGCCACTCGTGAATCTGCGTTTGCCAAAGAAAGAGAGTTGAAAAGTTGGGGTCTTACCATTCGGGACTTTACATTAATGTCTTCACTCGAAGCACGACGCTCCTCGAAGCAGGGTGCCCAAGTTCACTCGGTTGGTCGTGGGGGTCCTTCCTATAGTGCAAAACCCAGCCTGAGCCGCGGTGATGTAATTACTGGAATGAACGGTCAATTGGTAACCGGGATTGCCGATTTGGTTCGCCTCACCCATAAAATAACCAATGGCAAAAAAGAGCCAGTTTCCACTTTGGTAAGTTTTGAACGGGATATGGCCCAATTATTAACGGTGATCAAAATTGGACCGGAAGCGGAAGAAAACCGTCCGGTCCAAGCGTGGAAACCATGGTTGGGCGTGTCCACACAAGTGTTAACCCGTGAACTTTCTGAGGCTCTTCAAATGCCTAAAACAACCAGGGGTGTTAGAATTGCACAAGTTTACCCAAGGACGCCTTCCCAAAAAGCAGGTATGCTTGCGGGGGATCTTCTGTTTCGAATCGACGGGCAGATTATACAGGCTTACCGGACCGAAGATGCAGAAGTTTTTGGAAATATGATCAAAGAATATAAACCCGGTTCACTTGCTCTGTTTTCCGGAATGCGCGACGGAAAAAAACTGGACCTTAATGTTACTTTGGAAAAACGCCCCGATCCCTCCAATGAACTCCCCGATTACGAAGAAGAGACTTTCGAATTTACAGTTCGTGAGTTATCGTTTGGTGACCGTGTAAGCAAACGTTTAAAGGAAAAGGAACCCGGGCTTGTTGTTGAAAATGTGGAACCTGCAGGATGGGCAGCTCTTGCCGGACTGAGACAGAGTGATTTAATTCTCAATATTAACGGAGAGACTATGAGTGAGGTTGGTTTGTTCGAAAAGAAAATGAATCAATGGATCAAAAACGAAGAAAAACGAATTATATTCTTTATTAAAAGGGGTATTCATACTCTGTTTCTTGAACTTGAACCCGATTGGGATAACACATAGTCGAAATCAGACAAAACTTTTATGAAAAAAATAGTACTTTTTACAATTACGCTACTTCTTGGCACTTCTTTTCAAGCAATTGGAAAAAAAACAGAAACACTGTGGAGAAAATTACTTCATGAAAATGCGAATTGTGTTACCTGGGTATCGGTAACTGTAAAATTAGAAATTAGTGCGGGGGGGCGTAGCCTTCCACCCCAAGAACAAAAACTGGAAGCACTTGGAACCATTATTGCTGAGGATGGGCTTACCGTTCTCTCCCTTAACAAAGTGGACCCTACTGCCAATATTCTTTCGCGACTTCGCTCTCCTGGGGCATCCGTTACTGTAAACTACACAGAGGTGATGCTTTTAATGCAGGATGGAACGGAAGTGCCCGCCAAAATTCTTCTCAAAGATGTGGACCTCGACCTCGCTTATGTCCTTCCGATCAAGGAGAGAAAAGACGAATATAACGAGATTACTTTTTCGAAAGTTCCATCTCAGGCAACACAGAGGACTGATCCGTTAATTTTAGACGAAGTAGTATCAATTGGTAAGTTAAGGCAGACTCTTTATCGACAGTCCACACTTCGACGGGGTTGCATCAATGCAGTTATACAAAAACCACGGAAGTACTTTGTCATTGAAAACACGACCCCGGGTACACCTGTTTTTGATCAAAGGGGAAAATGGTTGGGAGTCGTGGTATACAAGATGGTCGGAGGAAGACCTTCAGAAATTGTCACATTACCGGCGAGTGATGTCCTTGAAATTGCCCAACAAGTTCGAACCAGGACTGAATAAGTTTTCCATTGCGAGTGTTATTAATTTGTAGGTATTGTGTTTGTTTAATGAAGATTCACTCCAATCACACATCCCTAAAGTCCTTGCTGTCCCCTTATTTGGTATTTTTCTTTTTATTGGGTGCATGCTCAGATAAAGAACTTCACCCCGATGATGTCGAATACAGGAGAGATGAGAATGGAACACAAATCCTCCATCAATTGGGTAATGAAAAACCTTTCGGAACAAGTAAGCGAGCTTTCATTGTGGACTACTATAAGGATGGAAACGATCACTTTAAAATCGGGTTTGTAGATGGATTAAGAGATGGAAACTTTACTTTCTGGCAAAAAAATGGATTGGCATTGGTGCGTGGCGCATTCAAAAAGGGGAAACGAAACGGTTTGTTTATCGCGTACGGGAAGACCGGAGAATTAGTCTATGAAAAATCATATTTAAATGGAGAATTAGATGGTATGTTCAAACTTTATTATCCCAGTTCTCCAAGCGATGTAATCCGTTACAAAGATAAACTAGAGGATGAATCAATGAAACCAGGTGAATTGGAAGTAACCAATCATCTTCGTCTCGATGCTTCTTTCTCGGATGGTAAACCAGTCGGTCCGTACCGCTCCTATTTTCATCCTAAGGGCAAAATATTAACCTTAGATGAACTGCTACGGGAAGAAGGTAGTTTTGATGAGAATGGTGTACTTTCAGAGGAACAATACAACTACTATCCACAGACTCATGCCTTGGTTGTAAATATGCCGGATAATAAAAGGTTGGAAACAATCCACCCCGCCAGTTCAGACGGCTTTTCACGAGCGATCGATGAAGCGGCAAAAAAGATATTGGAAATTCCTTCCTACCGAAATCCCAATAATGCTCCTGCACTCGTTTGTGCAATTGATGAAAGAGGAAATGAAATTACTCCGATTTGGTCCTCCCATATTCAAGAAATCGCGATCCGAAATATGGATGGTTTCCTTCTCGATGATCGATTTAACGCAACTTACGAAGATTTTGTTTTCGATGCAATGAATTTGGCAAATGAAACTTTACTCGCCATTGACACTACTTTAGATCCTGAGATTTTATCTCAATTCGAAAGGCAGGGGGCATCAGTTGAGATTGTTGGATTGGACAAAAGGGGCGTCATTATCGACATTCTGTGGTCGAGTAAGCAATCCAGTGATATCATTCCTCTCGACGAAAGAATTGATCGAAAAAGAACCAAATTAAAAAGAACTTGGCAGAATGGTACAACCAGCGAAGCAAACTGGCTCCTATCCAATGGATCACAGATTAACATTAAAAACGAGATCCCTCCCTTTAATTCGAACCAATTCTTACGATAGAATTTTTAGTTCTTAGGCAAAGTATCAAAGGGGTTCCCCGGTAAAGGTACATTTTCGAAGGGATTAGATTCCTGAGCGGTTGGAACAGGGACATTTTCAAAAGGATTATTACTCTCCGGCGATTCAGAATTTTGTTCATCCCCACCCTGATCAACGGAGCCTTTTGTCGGCGAAATGAGAGTGTCGAAGGGATTTAGAGGAATGGCATTAGGCACCTGATCGAATGGATTGGCTTGTGGTGCTGGAACCGCCTGATCAAATGGATTGACTTGTTTTGGAGTAGATACCTGTTCGAATGGATTCACAACGGGGGGACTAGGTTGTGAATTAATCACTCCGACGGGAATATTTTTACCTTCATAAAAAGGTACAAATACTTCCTCCTTTTCCTGTTCTATAAATCGCTCGATTCGTGGACGGTGATCGTAACTCCAGACAACACGCACAGACTCGTTAACTTCAAATTTATTAAAGAACTCCAAGGTTTTCGGATTATAAGTTCCACCCACTTCAGGCATACCCCCGACCCAATTTGCATAAAACCGCCATGGTAAAAAACTATCCTTACTTTCCACATCAATCCATCTGTCTCCTTTTTGAATAAGAATGCCATTCATAATACCTGACCTTTTAAACGGTTTGATACTTTTAATTGTACGAACTCTCAAATGACCATCCCAAAACCAATCCAAATATACACGGTTTCCAACCACTAGATCTTTAAAAACACCAAGCGTTTTTGAATCAAAGCCACCACCTCGGGATGGCGAGCCTCCCAACCAAGGCGCAAGATATCGCTCGAGCAAACCTTTATCCTCCTTAACCTCGACCCAGGCATCTCCCTTGGCATTTAAAATCCCCTTTAAAAACCCTGACTTTTTAATCATGAAATCATCTCCCCATAGGGAGAAGGAGAAAAGAAGAAAACCGATGTGAAGAAGCTTCATAGGCCTAGTTTAATACTAGAAAAAATTAAAAAATCCGTTAATAGACGTAACGATAATATACCTCAAGCATCAAGGTGCAAAGTGTAGTACGATAGACTTCTGCATCCTGTCCACCCCGACTTGAAGTCTTTCCTCCCCCCTCTTTGGGCCAACTGCCGTTAGGAAGTTGAGAATTGAGCAACATTGGTTCCATTTTTCGATTCCAAGCGGTCCAATAAGCTCCACCATAATTAAA
>JAQXBH010000164.1 GCA_029252505.1 Opitutales bacterium
GCCAACGACTCATTACGTAGCAGTCTGGAAAGACTGTCGTCCGGAAAACGGATTAATAACGCAGCAGATGATGCGGGCGGATTAGCCGTTGCGTCCAAACTTAACTCTAAGATTAATCGTACCTCTGCAATTATCCAAAATACGCAGAACGGGCTGTCCTACCTTCAAGTTCAGGACAGTAGTCTACAAACGGCAGGTAAGATTGTGGATCGAATGTCTGAGTTGAGAGTGATGGCTCAGGATATCACTAAGAACAGTTCTGACATCGAGAACTACTCGAAAGAGTTTGTGGAACTGCAGTCTCAATTAAACCAAGTTTCAAAAGAAAAATTTAATGGTATTAGTCTATTTGCGAGTTCAAACGCAACTGCTGCTGGGACTTTGACCGCGGGAACTGGTTCTTATAATGATGGAACTTCTGTTCCGAAATCATATAACACATATGGCAGAACTTTACTAACTCATGACTCGGGGGAAAGTGAAGCAGGAAGCATATCAATCAATGTGGTAAATTTCCAATTTATGCTTTCTGTTGGTACGACATCATCAGGGGGAACTGGTTTTGACCTTGGTAACATTAATAGTGGTACGGCTGGAGGCACAGAAGTAAACGCAGCAGGTTTCTTGAATAATATTACCGACATCGCGGTTTCCCAATTCACCAGCATTATCGAACGAATTGCAGATATGCGTGCTGAAAATGGTGCCGAACAAAACCGGGTGCTAAATACGATGGATCTCCTTCAGTCGAACCTGACCAATATCGAGGCAGCTCATGGGAGGATTATGGATACTGATATCGCCCTAGAGTCTACACGGTTCGCTCGGCATAATGTACTGGTCCAAGCTAGTGCAGCGATGACTGCACAGGCAAATCAACTCACCAATGTTGCTCTCCAGTTACTCGGATAACTCAACCAATAATATTTTATTAAACCCTCCCCTCACAAGGAAGTGAAAATCATAACAACCAATCAAGGAAGATAAAAATGCCAATAGTAGTAAATTCAAACGCGAGTGCCACCTCTGCCTCGTTTAACTTAAGTCGGGCCAACGACTCATTACGTAGCAGTTTGGAAAGACTGTCGTCCGGAAAAAGGATTAATAACGCAGCAGATGATGCGGGCGGATTAGCGGTTGCATCCAAACTGAACTCTAAGATTAATCGCACCACTGCAATTATCCAAAATACGCAAAACGGGCTGTCCTACCTTCAAGTTCAGGACAGTGGACTACAAACGGCAGGCAAGATTGTGGATCGAATGTCCGAGTTAAGAGTAATGGCACAGGATATTACCAAAAATAGCTCTGACATCGAGAACTACTCGAAAGAGTTTGTGGAACTGCAGTCCCAATTAAATCAGATTTCAAAAGAAAAATTTAATGGGATTAGTTTATTTACATTCGGTCATGGTGCCGCTGCCGCATCGGCAAATTATACTGGGGGTAATGATAACGCTACCTATAAAACTTCAGGCGGATTAACTTTGAATTATGATAAGTATTCACGGTCGTTAATTACCCATGAATCTGGAGTCAGTGCTGCAGGAAGTGTTCAATTAAATGTTACAAACCTTGAATTTGCATTATCACTTGGGTCCACAGGTGACCTTGCTACTGGAACAACCATTACAGATATAACTACGGTAGCAGTTTCTCAATTTACTGAAGTGATTGAACGAATAGCAAATGCAAGGGCAGAAAATGGTGCTGAACAAAATAGAATTATGCAGACGATGGATCTCCTACAGTCGAACCTGACCAATATCGAGGCAGCTCATGGGAGAATTATGGACACTGATATCGCCCTAGAATCGACTCGTTTTGCTCGACATAATGTACTCGTCCAAGCCAGTGCGGCAATGACTGCCCAGGCAAACCAACTTACCAATGTAGCTCTTCAGTTACTAGGATAATAAAGGTAAAGCATAATTATCACATCCTCACGAATCACATAACAATATTTTCTCTTCATTATAGCTTTAAAACGCCCCTGAAATTACCAAGTCATGCAATTAACTAACTTCGCATTTATGTCGTCGAGAAATGATTATCTTGACGCTCAGAGATCGGCCTCGAGTTCATCTTCGAGGGTGTCATCATCCTCGAAGTTGGGTGTGTCGAAATTGGATACCGCTTCAATATCTCAGGCAGCAAACTTAAGGTCTACAATATTGACCGAACAATCTTACACACAGAACCTGTACTCCACCCGGTCCTATTTAAAGTTTCAAGAAGATGGATTCATGAAAGTATTTCAAATTTATCAGCGGATGGAGGAATTATCGAGTGAATCACTCCTTCAACCTAAGAGTTCCAATAGCCCGATAAACAAGGAGTTCGAGGAGCTAAAGAAACAATTGGTAGAGATTAAGAATTCAAAAATGAATGGTATTTCCGTCTTTGATCCAGTTGCAACCTGTGGAGAAATTGTTGATATACCAGTAGAAGGATCAGCACTTGATTATACTACCAAAGATCCAGGTGTTTTACAAACAATTAGGGGGAAGTCTGTTGATGTAAAAGCTTATGGAGGCAAACTTTCTTTTAATGTAAACTCAGGTGGAGCTGGTGAGATTTATCGTGTATTCATGGGGCCAACACAAATTTTTTCCACTGGACCCACTTTCACAGGGGATCCTACTAAGGTTGTAATTAATAAAACGGCAAGTGGATCTGATTTAAATGAAGATAGTGCTAGCAATCCAGTACTACAAGGAAACATCAGGAACAACGATTCGTGGCAAACATCCGGCTTAGCAGGTGATGGTGATACAGACAAAATAACACTAGAATTCGGCCCTGGAATTGAGACCACTTATGAAATCACTCTTGGAAATTCTAATATAAGTGAAAGTTTTAACATCGGCTCGTCTCCGCAAGAACAACTCAAATCAAATGGGGGGAAAATTCGTATTGCCAACCTAGATGTTAAATCGTCCGAAACTCAGCTGTCCATTCATGTCGAAACGAAATCAATTGGTGTAATATCTGATGTCGAATTTGTACCTAAGTTTTTTGACCAGAATCTCGATATTGACACAACCGGGAATCAAGTGGTCATCAAAGCAGTAGGCTTCGATACCTTTGAAGACTTCTCCATCGATTCATCTGCAAATGCTAAAAGAACTTCAGAGAAACTTCTGGGAGCTGGTGAAATGATGGGAGAATCAGAGTGTATCGGTACGAACTGGTTGCCCAAAATTGCATCAGCGATTAACCGCATAGATTCAGAACTTGCGGCGATGAGTTCTTCATCACTAAGTCACGAAATCGCACTGGGTAGAATTGTAGATTCTGATCTCGCATTGGAAACTACCAACCATGCAAAACAAATGCTCAAGATGGACATGGCTGCTTTTGTAATGAGCAATACGACAAGGATAAACGATGTCCTTACTCCTCTCACCACCCAGCATCATAGGGGTGCTGTTCTAGACGGGGGTGCTCTATTATGATGATCAACTTACAAATAACTACAGGATTTGGTCTCCAAGAATTTAATCTAATCAACACAAACTATTTTTTTGCCAACTGTGACTAATCCACTGAAGCAAATCTGTCTATCCGAACCTATAAATTTACCAAGAACTACATTTCGTTCTAACACTTTAACCATTTTTATTATTACTACTATAAAAACACTGCAAAGCTCTTTCTTTGGTCGGAAATCTTGGCAACAAAAAGTTCAGTATTCTTCGGGTATTCTTACTCATGAGGATCAGAACTGTGATTCACTGCCCAGGTACTTACATGTAAATGTGGGTACCTGGGGATCAGTGTAATCAAAACTATTTCAATTTTCTTAAACTATTACATTAACCCAGCAACAGGAGGAATAACCACAGGCATAATACAAAAGTAACTACAGTTAATAAGTACAAGTAACATTTCCCTTATTAACACATTTATTGTTTACCATTTATTGTGCCAAATTAATACATTAACTATTATTTCCCGACAACAGGATGTTGTCGCCATATGATCAAGGATGATCCCATGCGTATCGTGTTTTACACATACATACACTCATACAGTTTCTACACATTGAAACGCTTACCCGAGCCGCTTATGCTAGTTCAAAAAGTTGTGATGTT
>JAQXBH010000174.1 GCA_029252505.1 Opitutales bacterium
ATTTCCGCCAATGAATTCTTTGCTGACGAACCAGCCGGGTATTTGGTGGGAACTTTACTCCCCTTGGATTATGACGACCCCAACCAAGCGGATTCCTACACTTACACACTGGTTGATGATTCCGTGCAAAATGACAACAGTAACTTTTCAATATCGGGAAATCAGCTCAAAACCAATACTCCTCTACCCTTGGGCCAATATTCCATCCGGGTGAAGATTACAGATTCGGGTAATGGAACATTTACCGGAAACATTAATGTAACTGCCATAGTGAATATGAATGAAGATATCGATAAAGATGGACTTTCCCTAGCACGTGAACTTGCCCTTGGTACGGACCCGAATAAAGCAGACTCAGACGGTGACGGCTTTGCGGATAATGTTGAATTGCAATGGGGAACAGATCCACTAAACCCCAACTCATTACCCAATAAAACGCCCACCAATATCGAGCTTAGTGCCAACAGCATAAAGGAAGGGCAACCGATCGGCTCGGTAGTTGGTGATTTGAAAGGAATTGATGAAGATCAAACTGAGGGATTTAGCTTCTCCCTTGTTTCAGGAACCGGTTCCACTGACAATAAATTTTTCAAGATAAACACTGATGGTTCATTAATCACCAATGATATTTTGGATTATGAAAAAAATTCCCTTTTAAATGTACGAATTCGGATAAATGATAAATTTAACGCTTCCTTTGAGAAAACATTTTCGATTGAGGTGCTCAATGCTTATATCCCCATTCCTGAGACATCTTCGGTAACTCCACAGGATAACATCTTTATTTTAAATGGAAAGATTCTTACCAATGGTGGACTATCGGTAACAGAAGTCGGTTTCCATTTAGGTCAAAGCATAAGTTTTACAGACGCTATAAAGCTTTCATCAACGCTCAATCCGAAGACAAACAACTTTTCCTTTTCAGTGCAAGATTTCGAAGAAGATAAGCTTTATTACTTCAGAGCATATGCGGTTAATTCAGAAGGTCTTTCCGTAGGGGCGATAAAGAAATTCAGCAAACCCAAAGCAGATAACTTATCTTCCTGGGCAGGAACCCTTGTGTCGCTACCTGGAGACTGGCACACATCTTCTTGGTTTGGCTCTTTTAAAACAACTTCCAGGGAATGGCTTTATCATACTGACCTGCAATGGCTCTACCCCTCCCCCATGAAAGATGGTAGTATTTGGCTATGGAACCAATCAGATGGGTGGAGATGGACGCAGGACGGAGTATACCCCTACCTTTTCCGTTGGAAGGATTCCGCATGGATCTATTTGTACGCAAGAAAAGATGGCAAAAGCCTTTTCTACAATTATACCACAAAATCCTACGAATAGTTTCACTCTTCGAAAAACACTGCCAATTGGTTCTACTTCCTCAAAAAGCAGGACGGAAAAGCCCACTTTTACGACTACTCGACCGAGTCGGTAAAATAATTCATTATTGATTTACTTGGCTGTCCACAGTCAGAATTAAGATTTAACTCCCACCCTTAAGATTCGTTTCCGTTTTTGCATTCGTCGGTGTAATAATCTTATAAATAATAATACATATTATAAAAATTATCTTTGACCCGATAAGTTAATTTTGTTGTTGTATAGAAACGATTTACAATCTTCCGTGCGAAAAGAAGATATGTTACAAATTACGGGCAATTCCATTATTTTTCCTGACCTCTCTAGATTCAGGACTAGATTTTTGTGCTCCTATTCCACCCCCCTTTTTATAAACTAAAATATTTTATAATTCATTTCTCCAATTATATTTGATCATGAATACGATCATCCAAAAATTCACTCTCTTCTTCACCGCCTGTTTGCTTGCCTGCTCCACCGGGCATGCCTACGAGCAGGACAATTGGTACTTGGCTTGGGAGAAAAGTATCACCAGTCCTTATGGCGTTGCCTACTACGAGGATAATAGCACAGGAATTGGCCAAATTTATCAGATAAATTGGCAGAATGGTTCTTGGACTGAGGGAAGGATAAGTGTTTATGATTTAAATGGTTCTTTGGATCGGCACATTACTATCGCTTCAAATAGATATGGGGTATGGGATCTTTGCCTGGATGATGAGGGGAATATTTACACCACGGAAAGATATTGCGTCACCTGTTTGGCCAATGATGGGACTTTTAAGTGGAGAAAGGGAAAAAATGCATCGGTTTCGAATTATGGGAGCCAAGGTTCTGGGAATGGCGAGTTTTCTTACGCTTATGCGATAACACTGGGCCCGGATGAAAATTTATATGTTGCGGATAAAAGTAATCATCGAGTTCAAGTATTTGACAAAAATGGGACATTTATTAAAAAGTTTGGAGAGAATGGAACCGCACCTGGGCAACTGAGTAGCCCCGCTGATTTAATCTTCTTACCCGATGGGAGGTTAATCGTTGGGGATGATTCTTACCTGAATTATTTTGACAGCAATGGAACTTTTATTACCCGGACAAGCAGTGCAAAAAAATATGTTTCCCTTGCTCCCGATGGGTCGATTTGGAGTTACCAGCGATTGCGGGATGCAGATGCTAGTCAAATTATCCAACAATCAAGCGTTTATTATGAAGCAAGAACTGCATTTACCCCAGAGGGAGATTTGATTGAGAGTGGCAATAATAAGCTCCGACTCTGGAAACGGGCTTATCGTACAAAGGGATTGGTAAACCGAAATGTTATCCCGCAACCTGCCATTCGTGGAGTTACCCAACGGGCGGGCACCAATGTACTGGACCTCGATTTTGAAATTGTTGATCCCGATGATTCCAATGCCACGATTGGAATTATTGCCTATGCAGGGAGCGATAAACTTGTCCCACAAACATGGGTGGATGGAACAGCAAGCAAAATTGGTACCCCCATCACCACCAATCAGGTTCACCGGGTATCCTGGGATGTAAAGCAGGATTGGACCACCAACACCGGCACCATAAAATTTGAAATTCTTTGCCAGGATGGACGGACCAATAAACCGGTGGACCTGCACTTTCTCACCCTGCCATTTTCCGATGGAAACCTGACCATCAGCCGGTCGCCATTGAAAGATTCTGATTTTCTAAACTACACCAAATTCTTGCTTGCAAAGGGAGATGCCACATTCGAAAGCAATTCTTCTCTCGCTGTTACCTATGCTGGTAGCCAAGTTCTGACCGGTGCATGGGGGGTCACCACAGCTGGGCGTGCCGCCCTGCTTAATGCCTTCGGTTCGGGCTACCGCTGGGCAACCACTGCCGAAGTTACGAAGGCTCGCGAAGCAGCAACTCCGGGTGCGGTCAATAATTGGACCGCATCGGTGCAAGTAAAGCCAAGGAATTTACCGGGCAATGTAAATGAGTATGGATTTGATGTACAAACCACCTCGGGTTACTGGGTGATTAAGGAATAATTTGTTAAGCGGAGGAATTAATTACCAGGACAAAAACGAGGAAAAAGAGTGAAGTATAAGGGAAATACCCAAGTAAGAATTTGCCAAATAA
>JAQXBH010000205.1 GCA_029252505.1 Opitutales bacterium
ATTAATGGTGAATACCTTTCGTCTGTGAGGCTAAATTAAAAAACTCAATAAAATGATAACAGTTCAAAGGAAGTACAAAGTGATGAAAGCATCTTCGTCAAAAGAATTAAGCGAGATCGTAAATGATTGTATCCAGAAGGAGTATAAAGACACCGAAGGATTTATATTCCGATCCTCGGCTCGCTGGCAATGTCTGGGTGGACCAGTCAAAGATGAAGGGTTTTGGTATCAAGCGGTTGTCTTTATTCAGGAAGAGGAAGAATGAATTTGAAGAAAGTATAGAACCAGAAAAATTATACTGTAGATAAATGAGTTTAGTACAAATACAGTCCAATTCGCTAACTTGTAAAACAATCTTACAGTACTGTTGGATGTAATTTGATAGCTTTTAGGTTATTGCAAATCAGTAATACGAAATTTTGTCACTCGTATCATTCTAGATTATCTCCATATGACTTGATTGTTGCACAATCGAGTTAATATCTAATGTAAGTCACATGAGAGTAGTTTTAATACTAAAAAAGCTAAAAAGGTAACTTTTCCTTTTGATTTTAGAATAATATTCATTCATGTTGATTGTAAGCACGGATTAATTGTGCGTTACGCACAATTATAAAACTGGCCGTCGACTTGGGCAAGGTCGACGGCTTTTTTTGGTTTATTTCCAGTCTTTTGATTCTTCGCAACCAGTAACTCTAAGATTTAATCCGGAAAATTTCACAACTAGGGTTGAATGTTCACCAATTTAATTCTAGATAAGGTAGCAAATGAAACTATTATTAAAATATATTCTTTTACCCTGCATTGCATTGAGCGGAACTTACCTTCATGTAATAGGGCAATCTTCTCCACCTGCACTTTCGCCCTCGTTAAGGCCGAGCTTACCAATGAATATTCCCCCTCCGCCCAGTTTTGCTTCTCTTTCAAGCAAGAGTGGAAAATACCAGATTGTAAGTGCTGAGTATTATTCTGAAGATGCGAAACCATTTTTATATAAACGGTTGGTCAAGTTCGATACCACAACTGGAGAGGCTTGGGTTTTGGCCTCAAAAATTGGATCAAACGGCGAGCAGAGAAAATGGGTTCCTCTAGAAACCAAAAAACCTGCCTCTCGATAGGACTAAATTTTATAATTCTAATTCGTTTTAACAGAATCTAATTTCTTTTTAAATTGTTGTAACTTTAGATCCATCGCTTCAGTTTTTTTAAGGAGTTTTTTATTTTGGAGTCCAAAGTGTCCAATTAAAAGGAGGATACCGAATACAATCAGGGCAATTCGACCAAATTGTATATCCCCCCAACTTTTATTCCAGGCAACATAAAATGCTGCTGTTCCCATAATACCAAGTGACAGGATCAAGCCAATATTCCATATAACTCGCCCTAGTCCTTTGGGCCTTTCTCTCCCCAAAACTTTTTTACTGTTTATCAGCAAAAAGAAACTGAGATAAGCTACAGGTATCAGAGTAAATCCGAGAATTGATGTCGGAACCGCGAGCCAAAAAGCAGCATCACTCCAAACAAAGGGACCCAGTACTCCGATCCCGGCAATGTATGCTCCTCCTAAAAACACTGGACCTTTATGGGGCTTTCCTAGTACTTCGCAGATCGCATGACCATTAATTGTCATTAGAATAATAATAGTGGACAGAGCCATGCCGACTACTCCGATTCCAAATATAACTTGGGACAGGGTGTCATTTGATGTTAATGACTTTAGGGATTCAGCCAAGTCACGGGCATCTCGTTTTACGAGCATTGCGGCAATTTGTTTATCGGATTCAGGAATCGTTGAGCTCAGTTCCTTTTTCTGAACAGGAGCTAAGCTTGCAAATTTTTCTTCTCCTAATTCTAGTTCGAGCCTTTCGGTAATAAATTCATTGTATCCCTTTGCCAAATTAGAGCGCAGTACTCTGTTTTCATAATCCTCATAGGCAGACTCTGGTTTCCCGTTAAACTGAGTGCCAGCCGCAATCACTACGCAGGAAGTTGCGACCACATAGGGAATAAGAAGGGCAGTCCATAAATCAAATTTGGCCAGGCCTCTATGTTCTCTTCCCCATTTTCGGCTAAGAAGCACAAATGGCATAAAGAATGTCATGTTGATTCCCACTGCAGTTGCAGCAGCTGCAATCATCACATCTTTTTGTAAATTTATGATTTTATTTTCCCAAAAGGAACGGAATTCTCCAGTCCCTTCAAGGAAAGGAGAGTAGACATCTGCAGGTTCATAAAAAAGAGAGAAGTTGGGAATAAAGCCCGCCGCAATTTCGTTCCAAGGTAAATCGCCAGCGATTCCCATGCTGATTACTACTCCAAAAAAGGAAAGGACCACGAGTGCAACCATGATTTTAAGAATTAAATCAAAGAGTTTAACTCCTTTACTTCCACGGTCGTAAGCCCAAATGATTATACACGCAGTAATGAGAATTGATAAAACCACGAGTACTTTCCCTCCTGTGTTATCAAGGATGGGGAAGAGATTTTGGGTGACCGCTGCAGTTCCCAATGAGAATTGCGGTAAACACCAAACAATATTTGCTAGGATGGTTGCGATTGCCCAACCCCATGCTAGAACAGGATTGATTTCATTATTAATCGAGACAAACGGACTTTGGCCTGTTGAAAGTGTTACATGACTAATCGCACACAGCATGATGATACCCAATATTATCGCGATAGGCTGGAGCCATAGTAGGGAATATCCTGCTAAAACTCCCAAGAATAAACTGGATGCAAGTGAGCCTCCTCCAAGCGTTATCGCACTTTGTAGCCATCCTGGCCCGGAAAGTTTAGTATAAGTTGCTAGGCACGAGTAAAGCCCTTTAGCTTCAGCATCTTGTAATAATTTTTTCTCTTGTTCGATCGACATACCCTTGGTATCTCGTCCCAAGGCTGTTTTGTCAAGAAGTCAATAGATAGACGGAGAACTTAGAAAACCGAAAATACTAGTTATTTTACTGTCATGGTACCCCGCATCATCGCGAAGTGCCCTGGGAAAGTACAAACATACTCGTAAGCACCTTTTTCTTTAGGAGCAGTGAAAGAAACCACATCTTGTTCTCCTGGTCCTAAAAGTTTAGTACTGGCGATCACATCACCTTTAAGAGAATCGGGTAGGGGATTTACTGCGTTTGCACCCGCACCTAATGCTTTTTGTCCAAAAGCAATTGCGGAAACTCCTTTTTTGAGGAGCACTAAGTTGTGTCCCATTGCAATTTTCGGAAGTTGACCCGAATTTTTAAATATAAGTTTTACTTTTTCACCGGCGGTAACATTAAAATTTTTGACATCAAATTGCATGGTGTCGTTTCCGGAAATGGTAATTTCATTCTCCGCTTTTTTTTCGGCAAATGCGAAACCGAAGGCGTGGAAGAACAGTACAGTTGATAGGAGTAATCTTTTCATGAGTAAATTATATATACAGGATCCCGTTAGTATGCAAGTTGGGAGAGTGAAATTTAGTCGTATTAACTCAATAACCGCTACACCTTTGTGGTAGGCATGTAGCGGTAATAGACTTCTAGCATAAGGATAGCCATGGTTGTACGGTAAATCTCTGTATCCCCATGAAAGTGGGCTCCATGTTTCCAATGACCGTCTTCGGCTTGGTTCGAGCAAACAGTCTTCTGAAAATCTTTGTTCCAGGCTTTCCAAAATTTGGAACCTCCTGATATGCCGGTTGCCTGGAAACAAGCCTGTGCATGGTAGTACCACCCATACACATTGATGCTACTCCAATCTTTTTTAATCGCTTCATTTTGGACAATCCACTCCAGTCCTTTTTTTGCTTCTTCTGACTTTGCATTTTTCCAAATTTGAAGCGAGAGAATACCAGTTCCGGTAAGACTCGATTTTCCTGTTTTGCCTCTTTGATAGGCAAATCTACCGGCATTATCCTGACATTCCTTAACATATTTGATCGCCTTATCCATCGCCTCATCTAATCCGCTAATTTCAATCCCGGTATAAGCTGCTGCTTTTAGAGCTTGGATATTCCATCCGGCAACAGATAAATCGGTGTGAGCTGCTGGACCTTTTCCGTAACTGTAAGCCCAGCCACCATTTTCGTTTTGTCCATTGATGATGTGTATGGTCGCTCTCTTTGCAAACTCTTCAAGCCTTTTGATCTTAGTCATGGTGTAGGCCTCGCATAGAGCATAGGTGCGGATTGGGTGAGAGTAAGATCCCCTTTGATCAATCTTTGGTTCGGGGGTGGTAGAGGTAATAAACTTGATCGCTTTTTGAACTGTGGGTCCGTAATCGGGTGAATCCTGTAGTTCGCAATGCCCAAGGTAGCAAAGCAAAGCCATACCAGTCATCGCGTTTTTGTCGCTCGGTTTAAGCTGCCCTTTTTCATCCCTGTCTTTTCCCCCCCATGACCCTTCGGGGTCTTGGGTTGTTTGCAACCATTTCAGACCTTTCACAATTGCCGCTTCGGTCATTGTTTTACCACCTCCCGATTTTAAACGTGCAATGCGCTTCTTGGGATCGCAACGTTGTTGCATCGTTTTTGGCAAAGCCAGTCCAATGCCCGCCATTGCTTTTGTCATTTGATCGTTATTCATGCCAGCGGCAGACATCGTGGGGGCGGCGGCTTCCACAACTGGTGCTAAATCCTTCACATCCAATTCATTAAAGTCGGGTAGAGTAATATCAGAAATTGCAGTAGTGCGAAAAGTTTGCTGAGTAGTGGGTTGTGCTTTTTTCTGCCTTTGCATCAGTTTGACCACTTTTTGCTTTTCCTGTTTTTGTGCAGCAGGTGCAGTACCGCCGTCGGAAAAGTCAGAATTCCCTTCCCCACTGAGTGCCAGTCCCATCATCATTCCCCAAATGGAAGCCATTATGACGGTCAGCATCAGTAAAGAAACCAGGAGACTGTTGAGTAAGCGATACTCGCGCATGTACTTGCTAAAAGCTCCTTCTAGTGGAGGGGCAACCGTAACGGATTGATGATCCTCTAAATAATCTTCTTGGGGAGTTTGGTTTTCTTCGGGGTAAACTTCTTCTTGATCCATGAGATCAAGTAATCAAAACCATAATTAGTTTACAATAAGATTTTAAACTTTTGTTGTGGGCATGTACCGATAGTAAACTTCAAGCATCAAAATAGCCATGGTTGTTCGATATACATCCGTGTCACCATGAAAATGGTTACCATGTGGCCAATGTCCGTCTGCTGCCTGGTTGGAAGTAACTGTGTTTTGAAAATCTTTGTTCCACGCTTTCCAAAATTTGGAACCACCTGATACGCCGGTTGCTTGGAAACAGGCTTGTGCGTTGTAATACCAGCCATACACATCGACCTTACTCCATTCGGTAATCACCGCTTCATTCTGTACAATCCATTCAAGCCCTCTTTCGGCTTCTTCTGATTTGGCATTTTTCCATATTTGAAGGGAAAGAACTCCCGTTCCGGTAAGACTCGCTTTTCCTCCCTTTCCTCTTTGATAAGCAAACTTACCCGCCTTGTCTTGGCATTCCTTGACATATTTAATCGCTTTGTCCATTGCTTCATCTAATCCGCTAATTTCAATTCCGGTGTATGCCGCAGCTTTGAGTGCTTGGATATTCCATCCCGCAACAGATAAATCTGTGTGAGCCGCTGGGCCTTTTCCGTAAGCATAGGCCCAACCACCATTTTCATTTTGTCCCTTGATAACAAGTTCGGCAGCCCGTTTTGCGTAAACTTCCAACTTTTTAATCTTAGTCATCGTGTAAGCTTCGCAGAGGGCATAGGTGCGAATAGGGTGAGAATAAGAACCGCGGTTTCCTGCTCCCACGGGCTCGTCGGGGGGCATGGATGTAATATAACTAATCGCCTTTTGTACGGTGGGACCAAAGTCGGGGGAATCTTGGAGCTCACAATGTCCGAGGTAACAAAGGAGTGCCATTCCTGTCATTGCTTTTTTGTGATGGGCGTCCGCTTTGATAGGTTTACCTTCTTCATCTTTATCTTTTGCTCCCCAAGAACCATCTTCGCTCTGAGTTGCCTTAAGCCAGTTGAGGCCTTTGACGATAGCAGTTTCCGTCATTGTTTTTCCGCCCCCCGATTTTAATCGGGCGATTCGTTTCTTGGGGTCGCAACGTTGTTGCATCGTTTTGGGCAAAGCCAATCCAATACCCGCCATCGCTTTTGTCATTTTATCGTTATTCATGCCCGCGGCAGACATCGTGGGGGCACCGGCTTCTACCACTGGTGCTAAATCCTTCACATCCAATTCATTAAAATCGGGTAGTGTAATGTCGGAAATTGCGGTGGTTCGGAAAGTTTGCTGGGTAGTGGGTTGTGCTTTTTTCTGTCTCTGCATCAGTTTGACCACTTTTTGCTTTTCCTGTTTTTGCGCTGCAGGAGCTGTACCTCCGTCGGAAAAGTCGGAATTTCCTTCTCCACTCAGTGCGAGTCCCATCATCATCCCCCAAATGGATGCCATTATAACGGTCAGCATGAGTAAAGAAACTAGAAGGCTATTGAGTAATCGATACTCGCGCATGTACTTGCTAAATGCACCTTCGAGGGGAGGGGCAACCGAAACAGTTTGTTGTTCCTCTAGATACTCTTCTTGAGGGGTTTGGTTTTCTTCGTGGTAAGCTTCTTCTTGATCCATAATTGTTAAAATATATTAAAAAGAATATTTTTAACATTAAACATGAATAGGGTAAGGTCAAGTATGCAGGAATATTTATTTCTATTAAATTCTTTCCTTTTGAAGCGAGCACTCTTAAATTATGATGTTAGCAAGATGGTAACACTTTTTTCAAACTCTAGTTTTGGTAGAAATTTTTTAATTACCATTTCTATACTCATATGGGCTACTTTTTCGAATTCATTAATTGCGGAGGACAATGGCAGTAACTTACCAGCGATCAAAAAAGTAAAAGAGGGGATTTATGATTTCGGCGGAATTATAATTGATCGTAAATCCAATTCTGTTTCGATTCCTGCATTTTCGAACCAAGTGAATGGACTGGTAGAATATGGAGTGGTTCATGAAGATGGAAAGATTCATGAATCCCTTTTTCGTACTTCAATAAGACCACAAATTTTTCACACCTCTTTCTTGCTTTTAAAGTTTAAACCCGTCGAGGGCTTTTTCCAGAATTTATGGAGTGATGATCCAAAACCCATCGATTATTCTGAGAATTGCTTTGAAATTTTAGTTTCATGGGAAATAAACGGTACAATGTACGAAAAAGAAATTGAGAAATTATCGATTAATCAGAATAGAAATGGACCGATAAAAAAGAAATCATTTATTTTTACCGGTTCCAAAATGATAGAAGGAACTTTTTTGGCTGAATCTTCGGGTTCTATTCTCGCGATTTACTCCGATGAAAGTGCCGTGATGAATAACAGTGACTACGATAGTTCGAATGACGATGTTTGGATCGCAAATAAGGACGAGATGCCTCCTTTGGAATTGCCTGTTTTGATTCGCTTCCACTTGCCTCAATAAAGGATTTGAGTTATTTTTACAGTATAAATTATGAATACAATAAAAGGTTTTTTTCGAGTAAGTTTATTTTTCCTTTCCTGCGGGTTTACTCCTTTACTTGCCGATCAATCTACCTCGATAAAATTAGAGATTGAGCGGGCCATTGGAAAAGGATTGAAATGGCTCAATCAGGAACAAAATGGGAGTTCTGGTCACTGGGGAGAATCGGATTACCCTGCTTTAACTGCTCTCGCACTTCGTGCAACTATGGGGCACCCAGATGAGCTTGTTGTGGCCAAATATTCTTCCAATCAAAAGAAAGGCTTTTCATTTTTACTCTCAAAGGTTCAATCCGATGGAGGAATTTACGGAAAGGGCTTGGCTTGTTATAATACCTCAATTTGCATGATGGCATTATTACAGTCTAAGGATCCCGGATATGAGAAAATTATTCAAACTGCGAGGCGTTTTCTTATCAATCAACAATCAGATTTTGATCAAAAAGGGGTGGAGGATAATACATTCGATGGAGGAGTGGGGTACGGGTCCCGTTGGGCACATTCGGATCTGTCCAATACCCATCTGGCGATGGAAGCTCTTTTTTATGCCAAAAAATCACTGCAATCTAAGGAAGGTGAGAATCTTGACTTAGATTGGGATGCCGCGATTTCTTTTGTGAGTAAATGCCAAAACTTATCTGCTACAAATAAAGAAAAATGGGTAAGCGAACATGCCGAAGATAAAGGGGGGTTCGTTTATTTTCCAGGAAGTAGTATGGCAGGGGAGAGAGAGGGAGAGAAGGGTTCAGTGGCACTTCGCTCTTATGGTAGCATGAGTTACGCGGGATTACTTAGTTTTATCTACGCCGAAATGGACAGTTCTGATCCTCGCTTGCAAGCGGTTCGGAAATGGTTGGAGGGGAATTACGATATAACAGAAAATCCTGGGATGGGGCAGCAAGGATTATATTACTACTACCACACAATGGCGAAAGCTCTTTCCTTAAGCGGAGTGGAAACCGTAATAGATAAGGAAGGGAAAAAGAAAGATTGGCGAAAAGAATTGGCTTTAGAGTTATTGAATAAACAGAATCCTGATGGATACTGGTTAAATGAAAATGGGAGATGGTGGGAAAGGGACCCGATACTGGTTTCCTCCTATGCATTACTTGCTTTGGAGAGGGTCTATTACAGCCTCTAAATTGCACTTTTAAAATTATCATACGAATTGCATGATGAAAGCTTGGTGCTTCTTATTTTGTTTTCTAATAGAAACCAATTCTTTAGTTTGGGGAGATAAAGACCTTCCTCAATTTGCAGAGTTGGATACGGATTTTATTTATTTTAATTTAAAAAAAGAGGATTCCCGCGAAGTTGTTATGACAAAGCTTCGAGAGGGAGGCTTTTTACAAATTTACGAAGAACGGGATAAGGAGTTAGTTAAATGTACGCTTCGATTAAACAATTTTCGCTATTCACTCGCTGCAAAATTAAAAAAAGATAAACTTAAATTTTGCTTAATCGAAGGGCAGAAAGGTTGGCAATTTTCATTTTATGAAGATGTAGTTCAGCCTCAATGGGAAAGCCTCAGGGAAATTGTAATAAAAAAATATGGGGCAAAAAGAAAGCATCGGGATTTCCCTAATCTAAACGATGTTCCATTAAATGACGAAGGAGGTTACCTGACTGACACATGGGATCTGAGTGATCGTGTAATTATATTAACAATTCAACTTTTTGAAGTGAAGGACTGTTGCACTAATCAAATGGTTGAGTATTCTTGCTGTACTCTGCTCATACAGCCCAAATAGAACATATACCAATGGGAATTTTTTCAAAATTTAAAAAAGGATTTAAAAAAGGGGCTTCTCTCCTACATGGTGCTTTAGATACTCTTTCAGGGAAAGCAAGAGTCGATGAAGATAGTCTGCTCGAAATTGAAGAGGCATTTTATGGGAGTGATTTTGGAGTAGAAACAACAGAAGAGATTTTAGATTCCATTCGAGAAGCTCATCGAACTGACAGGGAACTCAGAGCAGAAGGAGTGGGGGAGATTGCCCGTAAGGTTTTGCGAACTATTTTGGAGGGTGCTGAAGGGGTTGATAATTTAGGTGCTTCGGTCGATAAACCTGAGGTTCTTTGTTTAATTGGAGTCAATGGTTCCGGGAAAACTACCACTTGTGCAAAATTGGGTTTTCAGCTTAAAGAGGCAGGAAGAAAGGTAATTCTCGGAGCCTGTGATACTTTTCGTGCTGCCGCGACTGAGCAATTAAAGGCATGGGCGAATCGCTTGGATTTAGATGTTGTCTCGGGTCATCATGGTGCGGACTCTGCGGCGGTTGCATTTGATGCTTATTCTGCAGGCGAATCTCGAGGGTATGACCTAGTTATTATTGATACAGCAGGCCGACTTCATGTGAAAGAGGGCTTAATGGATGAATTAGCCAAGATGAAGAGAGTGCTTGGAAAAAGAAATGAGCAGGCACCTCATCATTCTTGGCTGGTTGTGGATGGATCAACGGGAATAAACGGAATTGAACAAGCCCGTGTTTTTAATGAAAAATTTGGAATCACCGGTTTAGTGGTAACTAAATTAGACGGTTCTTCAAAAGGGGGGGCATTAGTTGCGATTTACCGAGAGCTTAAAATTCCAATATTTTATGTTGGATTGGGTGAGTCTGCCGATGATCTGCAACCCTTTTCAATAGAGGAGTATCTAGACTCCATCTTGCCTAATGTGAAAATGGAATCCGTGAATTAATCATCCCTTTGGTTTTGATTAGAACAATAAAGCAACAATGAGTGAAAATATACTCAAGACTTTAAATGTGGGACTTGGTGAACGGTCCTATCCGATTTATATTGGTCGGGATTTAGGATCTTTCATAAGCAAGGTTTCCAGTAAATACTCAGACCAAAGCAAAAAAGTGGTTTCAATAACGGATAGCGGATTACTAAAAAAAGCACCTTTATTTGCCAGCGAATTTCTTAATACCGTTCCCCATTTAAACTTACCGAGTGGAGAAACGACCAAGTCAATCGAGCACTTGTCCAATATTTGGGATTTTCTCGCCGATCACGGGATCGATCGATCGGGAATCCTGTTCGCACTTGGTGGTGGAGTAACTGGAGATCTTGCGGGGTTTGCTGCCGCTTCTTATTTGAGGGGAATTGATTTCTATCAAGTTCCCTCTACCTTACTCGCGATGGTGGATAGTTCAGTCGGGGGAAAAACCGGCATCAATTTAAAAGCGGGTAAGAATTTAGTTGGTGCATTTCATCAACCCAAGGCTGTTATTATTGACTTGGACTGTTTGAAGTCTTTACCAAAGCGAGAATTTTCTGCTGGTATGGCGGAGGTTATTAAATATGGACTTCTTGGAAATAAGGAACTTTTTAATCGCCTTCTTTCCTTTTCCTCTCCCCTTCACTCGGAATCAGAAGAACTACCAGGAATTATTGAGTCCTGTTGTTTGGATAAAGCCAGAATTGTTGAAAATGATGAACGCGAAACCGATGGTACTCAAGGGGGGCGTGCACTTTTAAATCTTGGCCATACTTTTGCCCATGCAATCGAGGCAGTCTCGGGGTATGGGAAATATCTTCACGGCGAAGCAGTTTCAATTGGTTTAGTCTGTGCCATTCGTTTATCGATCAGAAGAGGTTATTGTATCAGTCAGGATGAGTCCTCTTTAAAGTCTTTACTTCAATCTTATCAACTACCCGTAGAGCTGAATTCAAGCTTAGCCATTTCTGAACTTATGAATGCCATGCAATCGGATAAAAAAGTATCGGCCGGAAAAATTCGTTTTGTTGCTCTTAAGAAATTAGGTGATGCATTTGTTACTTCCGATATAACTTCAGTTGACATAGTGGAAGTGTGGAAGTCGGTGGGAGCGACTTAACTTTTAGTTTTAATGGATATTGAACACGACTTGATGGAAGCTTACTTCGAAAGTAATGGCTTTCTGGTTCGCCAAGCAGGTCGAGTAGAGTCGGTTACAGTACGAAAAAAACCAGAATCTATACTGACTATGGCTATTTTTAATCCTGCTGTTCTTGAAAATTCTGCTTCTCTTGGAGTTCGTTTATACACGAGCGACTTAATTAAAATTCGATCCGCGTTAGTTTCTTCAATCGGGTGGGGGAATTCAGAATTTGTAAATGGAATGCTTGATAATGATGGATTACTAGTAAAGTTTTTTAAAAAAGAGGTAAAAGAAAACAGAATTCAGCCTGGTTTTAATCCAGGACCTGAACTTGCAGAGAGCGGAATGGGCTCATTTTCTCGTCTCTTGATTGTTCCTTCACTCCCTCGAAATGAAGCAAAATTAAGCGAAGTTCTTAGCATGCTCCAGGGAATTGGCGTGGATGGTGTGTTGACATTACGATCTATGCTTGAAAATTTACTGAGACAATCTGATCCTAGTAAGAGTTATCCGGGAAAACCATTTTTTCAGGTCTTAAAATTATTAAAAGCCTACGAACTTACTAAAGAACCGCAGCTTGAAATGTTTTAACAATTAATGACAAATATTATTCATCCAACTTCAATTGTGGATCCTCTGGCAAAGCTTGGGGAAGGCTGCACGGTTGGCCCGTATGCAATTATTGAGGAAGGAGTGGAGATTGGAAGTAATGGTGAGATTGAAGCCCATGCCATTATCAAAAAGGGGACAATTTTAGGAAAAGAGATAAAAGTTGGTCACTTTGCAGTAATTGGTGGCGATCCCCAGCACCTAAGCTTTGATTCTTCAATCCAATCGCATGTCCAAGTGGGAGACAATGTACGGGTGGGAGAAGGAGTTACGATTCATCGTTCGATTTATGCAGACGGGGTAACTAATATTGGGTCAGAGTCATACTTAATGGGTTATTCTCATGTAGGACATGATGGAAATCTTGGTGAGGAAGTAATCTTAGCAAATGGAGCATTGATTGGAGGTCATGTATCCATTGGTGCTCATACATTCATTGGCGGTGGTGCGGGTGTTCATCAATTTGTACGAATTGGGCAGGGAGTTATGATTGGTGGGTTGGCTGAGATTTCCAAGGATGTCCCCCCCAACCTTACTATTTCTGGACGTAATTTAGCGTATGGACTCAATTTAATTGGCATGAAAAGAAGACAGATTTCGAGTGAAGATACAAAAGCCTTAAAGCATGCCTACCGATCGGTTTTATTGAAACGAGGAAACCCATCATTAAGGGCCAAAAATTGCTTGGAGGATAGTATTATTTCTTCCAGTGCTCTGGCAAAAGAGTTTGTTGAATTCTTTTTATTGGAGGGGCGGGGCTTTGTGAAAAGCAAATCTCAGGCATAGCAATCTAAACATGTTGTACTTTATCTCCTCACCTACTATAGCTTAATTATGCAATCTGCTTTGGAATTACCTTCGGGGGTGAGAGAAGGAAATGAAAAACTTGTAAAAGTATCTTCTTCCGCGTCCACGAAAATTTTCCAATTAATTGAGCGGGAAGGGAAGGGGAATTATCTACGAATTCGAATTACAGGAGGAGGATGTAATGGGTTGTCTTATAAAATGAAGTTTATTGCGGAGCCCAAAGAGGGAGATATTTATGTGATAAGTGAGGGTGTTCATCTTCTAGTTGATTCCAAAACAGCGTTATACTTGAGGGGGACAACTTTAGAATATTCCGACAAAATGGTAGCCGGAGGGTTTAAATTTTCGAACCCGAACGCAAAAGCCAGTTGTAGTTGTGGTGAAAGCTTCAATCTTTAGCTAGTAAATGAAGAATAGGCTTGCTTAAAAGGCGTTAATCTTATCAATTTGGACTTTTATATTTCTTAATAATAATTCGCAACTTTTGACAATTTCTAATCGCAGGTAGCCCACATGGTTAAAAAACCAAGTGGAAAAAATAAAAAACGGTATCAAAACCGTGATTACATTCGAAAAAATGACAAGATTCGAGCAAGAGAGATTCGAGTCATTGGTCCAGATGGAGGAATGTTAGGCGTCATGCCTCCTGAGGAGGCACTTAAAATTGCCAAGTCTCACCACCTTGACTTAGTGGAGGTTGCCTCGAAGGCGATGCCTCCCGTTTGCCGGATCCTTGAATTTGGTAAATACAAGTACGAATTAAGTAAGCAAAAGAGAAATAAAGAAAAAACTTCCAAGCGAGTGAAGGAAGCCAAGTTTAGACCTAGGATTGAAGAACACGACTACATCACCAAACTTCGTCGATCTGAAAAATTTCTTCACCAAGGAAATAAGCTCAAAATTACTTTGATGTTTCGTGGCAGAGAAATGGAACACAAAGACCTTGGGATGAACTTGGTCAAGCAAGCGATAAAAGATTTAGTAGGGGTCGGTAAAGCGGATGATACCCCCAAGCTTAATGGTAGATTTATTATCGTGAGTTTGTCACCTCTTCCTCAGCACCAACGAGTCCTTAAATACAACTCACTTGATGAGATTGATGGTGAGGACGAAGAAGATGATTCCAGCGAGGAGTTTGAAGAAGAGGAGTCAGAAGAGACTTCGGACACTGAAAAGTAGTCTACTCCATTCTGGTTTACCCCCTCTAAAATAATGGAATGGAAATTCTTCCTGCTTGTGGCCAGCGGAGGAGCCATTGGATCAGTTCTTCGTGGATTAATTTCTTATTTCTGTCGGTCATGGTTACCATGGCCAACATTGCTGGTCAATGTACTGGGGGCTTTTTTAATTGGAATTTGTATTAGACACTGGGAGCAAAACAGTGAAAGCGAGCTTTTTCGTGCCTTTTGGATTATTGGTTTGTGTGGAGGTTTTACCACATTTTCAACCTTCGGCCTTGATGCACTCAATTTTTTAAAGTCTGCCCAATGGGGTAACGCTTTTGTTTTTATTATATTAAATTTTTTGGGTACACTGTTGGCAATTTTATTAGGCTTTCGTTTCTACTCCTGGGCTAGTTCTTAATGCTCTTGTCCCTTGCTTCAGTAGGTTCTTTATGGCAGGTTGAA
>JAQXBH010000218.1 GCA_029252505.1 Opitutales bacterium
TGAGGGTAGTTTTTTGCATAATGCTTCATCGACTTATTTTTTGCTGTGTTATAACTAGTCTGTCCTGGACCGCCTCCCCACTTATCGAAGTCTTTCTCGGGTAAAGGCAGTCTTTTCCCATTGGGCCCTTCCCTCAGTTCGAATCCAAACTTCCCGGCAAAGGCAGTTCGGTATCCATGCTTTCGTAACATTACCGGGTAGGTCTTTTCCCAAGTTTTAACTAGCATGTCACCATGATTGAAATTGGTGCCATGTTTGTATTCAAACATGCCGGTCATGACAGAGGCTCTGGATGCCATACAAATGGCTGTCGTATCGTAGTGTCTGTCGAAGACCATGCCGTCATCGGCCAAGCGGTCAAGTTCAGGGCTCTTTACATCTTTGTTCCCGTAGCAGCCAAGAGAGTATGTACTCTGGTCATCGGAAAGCAGAAATATGATATTTGGTTTTCTTTTGCCTTCCTCACTAAAGAGCATGAAGGGAAATAGGCATAATTTAAAATAAAGCAGTTTATACAAAAATTTAAACATAGGGCTGTAGGGTTTGGACGAAAAGAGGATTTTCATCCTCAAAGGAATCAAATCGCACCGGATAACCCAACTAAAAAGAACCCGTAAAGCTAAGAACGGAAAATTAAGGTATCACCTCAACCTGAGGTGAGTGATTATGAAATGAGAATCAAACCTGGGGTCTATTTTGATCGTCCTGTGAAGCTTGTTTCACTTGACGCACCACTTCACCAACCGAGTTGACCACATCCCCAAGATCCATATCTCCACGCCTTTTATGGTTAAAAGGAACACCAATAACTTCTGAAAGTCTTTGTCCAATTTTCATTACTGCGTTGTTTTGCGAGAAGCGGCTCATATTTACCCCGTTTACAGCGATATTCGAGGATGAGCCAGGGGTCAAATTGAGGGCTTCCTGATATCCATTATGGAAGTTAAAAATAAGGACATAACTGGTTTTATCTTTACGATCACCATCTGAGTCCCGCTCGTACTGTCTGTCCTCTTCGATTACGATTTCTTTGATGTCCTGAAAGGCATAAGCATTATCACTCGCCCCAAGCAGAGATTTAGTGGCAATCTTAACCTGCTTTATGTTTCCATCTGCAATCAGGGCAATGGATTTGGTAAGAAATAATATTAGGATGCCGATCGCTGGGGCAATTAGACCAAGCCACCATTGAGAGGAGCTTTTCATAAACATAATGATGACTCCAATTAGGCCTCCAATCATTAGAATGATTGAGAAGATGTAGCCGAAAAAAGCTGATTTTTTACATTCTAAATAGGTTGGGGAGTCTTGAGTGATTTTCATTTATATGGAGGGGATGATTTATGCTTTAAATTCATTACAATAGTAATGACATAGGAATTCAAATTGTGTCGGAGGAAATGTCTTAAATCTAATAATACTTATGGATACACATTTCTGAAAAGAAGTTTGAATTTTATAAAAAAAAGGGCTTGGTTAGTGGGTCTCTACTCCATTTGCGATCATATCATCTAAGATATTTTGAGCATATTCTGCCTGTCCCCACAATGTTGCTCCTTTGTGTGGAGCATACGAAATTAATTTTTTTTCTAGTTGGATTTGAATATACAAAGCCCTGTCTTTGGATTGTTTGGTATTTTCGGATAAAAAACTTTGTACTGAAACAATGCTCTGGTTTTTTTTGTTTCCATTGAAATATAACTGGTAAGATCCTTTATCCCTTTCTACTAAAATGGCGAAAATTGGGTTTAAGCCTGATTCAATATAACCATGAGTAATCAGAGTTTCAAAAGGGGATAATTTCTTCATAACCCGAATACTTCTGATTTTCGTAACTAAGATGAGGTAGGGGAATAACAAAAAAACTGAATAGAATATAATTTCATCTGGGTCATTCTTGAGGACATAAATCAACCAAGAAAAGATGAAGGTTGTGGGTAAAATAAAGTTAAGAAACATCTCTTAGATATAGGTGGAGAGCTAAAAGATTAATAGCAATTTTATTTTACCAATTTTGAAAAGGGCTAATGAGAAACTTGTGATTTGTTGGGAAACAAGTCGAGATATATGACCTGGAATGGAAATTCGGAACTAGAGTGAACAAAAATTTAGAGCTAATACCTATCCTGCATTGACTTCTTTAAAATGCATTAAATCTAATAAAATTGAAAGATGCTCATCTCTGACAAAAAGTTTGAGTTATTTTCCCTCTTTAAACCATTTTTTATAAATTTCAGAATTCTTTCGGTAATTTTCTCTGGAAACCTTGTTTCCGGTTGAACTCATTTGATCTTCAGTTTCAAGAATATAAACATCTAGAGTTTCCGGACCTGGGTCTCCTGTTCGAACTTTCCATTCAGAGAGATTTTTTCTTAGTCCGGTAAGTGTTTTTTCATATTTTTTATTTTCCGCGAGATTCTTGATCTGCCATTTATCTTGTTTGTAAAGATAAAGCTCTTCTCTGGGACGGGTTGGGGAAAACAATAGTTTATTGGCCAGGGTATTTGTTTTTCCTTTAGCATGAAGTTCACGAAGTCGCTTAATGATTAATTTAGAGTCCTTATAATTACTGGGCATCAAGTGTGGTCTATCCGGAAAAAAGTTTTTTATATAGAGGAAATCTTTGGAGCGCACCGAACGAATTTGATCAGCAGCTTCTCCGCAACGGTCACGGGCGGCAAAGAGGAATTTTTTTGGCTGGTACTTTGAAGAAAGAATATCTTGACCTTCCATTTTCGCGGGTATTTTAATTCCAGCTGCTGCTAGCGAAAGTGCAGCAATATCAATATGCTCAATCAAATCGTTCCTTTTTTTCCCTTTCGGGACGCCTGGCCCTTTAATCACAAGTGGAATGTGAGTACCTTCATCGTACAAAAATTGTTTTCCGCGTGCGTGGCTTATTCCATGGTCGGTGAAAAATATGATCAAGGTATTCTCGAAAATACCTTCGTTTTGGAGTCTTTCGATAACCTGACCAACATGCCAGTCAGTAATGAGAACTGTATCGAGATAAGTTGCCCAGTCCCTCAAAAGAACTGAATCATTCGGATAATACGGGGGTAATTTAACCAAATCATGGGGAGTGGGTTGAAGTCCAAATTGGCTTACCATTCTTTTTTCAAGGATTTCATAGTGTTTTTCGGATGCTCCTCGTATTTTCCCTCCGTGCAATTGTACTTGCATGAAAAAGGGCTGCTTGCTGTTCCTTTTCGACCAGTCATGACTGTCATATATCTTAGTGTCCCAGTCGAAATTGTAGTCTGTCTTACCCTTTCTACCCGTTCTGGAGGGCAGGCTTCTGAAATCGAAATTTTTCAGTCCACTTCCAATGCATGTAAAATATCCTGCTTCCTGAAATAGCACAGGAATAGGTTTAATTCCGTGCGGCAATTCTATTTTATTTTTTTTACTTCTGCCGCTTCGGTGATGATGAGCTCCGATTGAATTTTGATACATTCCGGTAATCAGAGAGGATCGAAAAGTGGAGCAGACGGGCGAGGTGGCATAAGCTCTTGTAAATAGAAGACCGTCTTCCGCCAGCTTGTCCACGTTGGGGGTTTTGATCGCTTTTTCTCCGTAGCAAGAGAAATTGGCGGACATGTCATCAATCACAAACCAAAGGATATTGGGACGCTTTTCAGCTGAGCTTGTCGAAACCATAGCAACAAGCAGAAGAATTAAGAAGTTTGTTTTGTTCATATAATCAATCTCCTGTTATGTTACGAATTTAACAGGGAAAGTTATGCTTACAGGAATTTGGGCAGAACCGGTTTGCCGTCTTTTTTCGAAAGTGGAAATTTTGGTTTCCAAGTTGGATGTTTCTGCCCCAGCCAGTCTTGAATTCGATTCGATAGATTCGTGGCAAGCTTGGGATTTTTTTTGATTATGTTTCGGTCTTCTCCAATATCATCAGTCAGGTTATAAAGTTCCCATGCATTGGCTTCGTAGTAATAAAGTAACTTGTAGCGTTTATTCTCGATTTCATCAATTGCTACAATACAGGGCTGGGCTCTTATATCCATGTATCCTGGAAATAGATAAAAGATGGGGGATCGTTTATCCGTAAGTTTTGGGTTACGAAGAAATTGAGCAAAAGATTCTCCATCTAATGGATGTTTTTTAGCGGGTGGAAGCCAAGAATTTCCAGCAATTTCAAGGAGAGTGGGGTAAAAATCGATTCCGTGAACCATCCTGGTGCTAACGGTGCTTGCGGGGATAATACCAGGCCAATAGGCAATCAGAGGAACACGTATCCCACCTTCGGTAAACATTCCTTTCACACCACGCAAAGGAAGGTTGTCACCATGAGTACCTCCATTGTCTGAGGTAAAAATGATCAAGGTGTTCTCTGCGATACTATCACTTTTATCCTTATCTCCGTTAGGGTCTTCCAAAGAATCCAAAAGTCTTCCCAGCACCGCATCCATACCGGATATAAAACCAGCAAGGTTTGAGTTTTTTGAATTTATGCGTTTTTGTGCCGATTCTTTTAGGTCTGGTCTGGACTGAACGGGTCCATGAACCGCATAAGCATGAAGTTGTAAATAGAAAGGTTTATTTTTGGCAGACAGTGTATCCACCGTTTCTTCCATTGCATCAGCTAGGGCATCACATACATGCTTGGGTTTTCCAACCTGACTCTTGGGGATTCCATACTGTTCGACATACGCTTCCGTGTAGGGTTTGGCAAAGCGGTCGAAGTCTCCCTGCCCAAGTCTTGCGAATTGCCAGGAATCATTAATCTTTTTGGAAAAGCAGGTGGGTTGGTGACCTTGCGAATATCCTCCAATATTGATATCAAACCCCTGATTTTTAGGCATTGTTTTATCTGTGCCGTGACCACCCACATGATACTTCCCAATATGGGCAGTATTGTACCCATTTTTTTTAAGAGCCTCAGCAATAGTAATAGCTGAGGAGGCAACATCTTCACTTTGACTTGGTCCGGTGAAATTAGCTTCTTCCTTGGTGATGCCCGGTTTTTTGTTCCGGTTTAGGTTCCCAACAACATACACGCTGTTGTTTATCCGGGCAGGATATTGTCCCGACAGCATGGCTGCACGAGAGGGTGCGCAATTGGGTTGGGTGTAGGCATAAGTAAAACTCAAGCCTTGGTCGGCGATTTTCTCTATATTGGGAGTGATGAAGGAACCGGTATGGGTTCCCATGGTGGCTTGTCTTGCACTAATTTGATTCCATCCCAAATCGTCGATCATATAAACGATTAGGTTTGGCTTTTTTTTTCCATAAATAAGGCAGCATGAAAATATGCAAAGGGAAAGCTGGAATAGAAAATTAATATTTTTCATTTGATTGAGGGTGTTTACGGATAGGCAAGAACACCTCAATCGAATGATCAAACATGTAGGGAAGTCAATAGTTTAGAGTATTCTAAATCAAGGTTTTCCAAAGGTCTTTGGGTTGAGCAATCCTGATGTAAGCTCAGCCTTTCTTCTCGATAAATACTCTCCGGATATTTTTCGGGCTTTTTTCTGATCTGCTTCACTGTAGTCCCAAAATTCCTGAACAATCTCTTCGCACGCTGGATAATGGGATCCATCATCGCCCACTTTTTTTCGCAGTTTTGCCATCCAATTCTTTAGTGAGCTGACAAGCTTGGCGTTTTTTGGATCATCGTAGATATTTTTGGTTTCCTGAGGATCCTTTTTCATATCGTACAATTCCCATCCTGCCGGTGTCTGGTACTCTCCCTGATAATTACACCCATAAAAGTAAATGAGTTTATAACGCTTGGTTCTCATTCCAATGTGGGCGGGATTATCATGATGAGCCATATGCATCCAGTAGCGATAATAAGCGGCTTTTTTCCATTCTTTTTTTTCTTTTCCGGTTTCAAGTATACTTTTAAATGAACGACCTTGGACAGACTTGGGGATAGACGCACCGGCAAAGTCGAGAAGGGTGGGGGCGAAGTCCACATTTTCAATAATCGAATCAAATTTCTGCCCTGATTGAATCGATTTTGGATAACGAACCATAAGGGGCATTCGCATGGATTCTTCATACATCCATCGTTTATCCTGATAATCATGTTCGCCGAGCATGAAGCCCTGATCCGCGGAATACACGATTAAGGTATTATCCATCTGACCACTGGCTTCAAGGTGGGCAAATAGGCGACCTAGATTATCATCAATTCCTTTTACGCACCGAAGAAATTTTTTGAGATAGGCGTTGTAGGCAAGGCGAGTATTCTCTTCGTCGGTAAACTTGTTAGGATCATAGTTTTCAGGAAATTCTTTAGGGAATCTTTCGGGTAGGTCGCGCAGGTAGGATCGCCGGGGGTTACGATTTCCGATGGATGTTCCAATATGTGGAATTAACTCATCATTGTCTCCACGGGTGGCGAGCGATCCTGATTTAGGATCCCGTTTCCAAAGAGTTGAAGGTTCGGGAATATCAAGGTCAGCAAGATAATTCTCATATCTTTCTGCATTTTCAAAGTAATCATGAGGTGCCTTGTAGTGATGCATTAGAAAGAATGGTTTATCATCCTTTCTTTTCTTGAGCCAATCAAGGGTCAAGTCGGTGATGGCATCCGTGGAGTGTTTTTCTGGAAATTCGATCAGGTTTTTGCCCCACGGCTTTTCTCCCCGAATTCGAAAGGATGGACCGTGGTATTTGCCTTGTCCGGGAAGCACACAGTAATAGTTAAAATCCTTGGGTTCGACTTTGAGATGCCACTTTCCAATCATTGCCGTTTCATAACCCGCTTTGCCCATTTCAATCGCGAGCATTTGCTTCCCTGGGAGTACTTTACCACTGAGGTCGACCGCTCCATTTGTGTGATTATATTGCCCGGTTAAGACGCAGGCACGGGAAGGTGAGCAGATTGAATTAGTGCAGAAGGCATTTTGAAAAAGAGCCCCTTCTTTTGCAAGACGGTCGAGGTTTGGTGTGCGGGCAATTTTGGCTAAACGACCTCCATAGGCGGAGATACCATGAGCGGCATGATCATCCGACATGATGTAGAGAATGTTTGGCTTCTTTCCCAAACCTGAATGGAGAAAAAATAGGGAAAGAGTGATTTTGTATAAGGTTTTTATCATGATAATTTTAAACGGTTGCTCGGGTAAAAGATTTGAGTATGCGTCAATCAGTTCTGCAATCAGGCAATCAACTCTTTAATGATCTGTCCTCCAAACTGACTGAGCTGCTTATATCTGCCTCCATGAAAGTAGGTTAGTTTATTATCATCCAGTCCAAGAAGGTGAAGTAAGGTAACATGGAAATCGCGAATTGGATGAGCCACGTCGACTGCTCCCGATCCCAATTCATCGGTCGCCCCGACGATACTGCCGGGTTTGACGCCACCACCTGCCATGAGAATCGTCATGGCTTGGTTGTTGTGTCCGCGACCGATGGCATAGACTCCTCCTCTGCGGTTGTTGTCTGGAGTTCTTCCAAATTCACCCATCCAAAGAACAAGCGTATCTTTAAGCATGCCCCTTGATTTTAAATCTTGGATCAGGGCGGTCATGGGTTGATCCACGCTCTTGATGCGGGCGGCGTGAGCTCGTTCGAGGTAGTCGTGACTATCCCATCCACCCGAGAAGATTTGCACGAACCGAACTCCTTTTTCAACCAACCTGCGGGCCATCAGGCATTGTTTCCCAAATTCAGCGGTTTCCTTTTGCTTAAGTCCATAGGCTTCCTTTGTATTATCGCTCTCTCCCTCCAATCCGATCACGCCGGGAACTTCCATTTGCATGCGGTAGGCCAATTCGTAGTTTTGCATGCGGGATTCCAGTTCCTGGTGTTGGGGGTGTTTGGCCATGTGGTTCTTGTTGAGGAAAGCGAGTTCGTCGAGAGCCTCTCTTTGATGCCGCCTTGTCTTGTGGGCAGGAGCGTTCAAGTCGAGGATCGGAGAACCGGACGGACGTAAGCGGGTGCCTTGGTACTGACCGGGCAGGAATCCGTTTGACCAGTTGCGTGATCCGCCTTGGGGGAGGGCGAGTTCCGTCATAACGACGTATCCGGGAAGGTTCTTGTTGACTGAACCCAAACCGTAGTTTGCCCAAGCACCGAGAGAGGGGTCGCCTCCCAGTCGACTCCCCGTGTTCATGTGAAAGAGAGCCTCCGGGTGGTTGAGAGACTCGGCGAAACAACCCCGATAGTTGCACAACTCGTCGGCTACTTTGGGCAGATGGATCCATTGATCGCTCATGTCCAAACCGGATTTCCCAACCTTGCGCGAACCGTAAGGACTACCCACGTAGAATTTGTATCCGGATGCGAGGCTTCCCGGCCGTTTCGATTCCTTTTTGTGAAGATCGTTGAGCTTTGGTTTGGGGTCGAAAGTATCGACCTGACTGGGGCCGCCTTCCATGAAGAGCATGATGATGTTTTTCGCCTTGGGTTCGTGCATCGGTTTCTTCACGCCGCTAAAGGATGCAGAATCCTTCGCCATTAAATCGGTCATGGCCAAGGCCCCGAGTGAAGAGGTTAGTCCGTAGAGGAAATCACGGCGGTTGAGTTCGGGTGCGTAGAGTGGTATGTTCATATCAGTAGACGTACATAAATTCGTTGGCATTGAAGAGAACCAGGCACAAATCTGAGAGAGCTCTGCTTTGTGGGCTTACTTCATGGGCTTTCTTGTCGGCACGGTAATTTTCGAAAGCGGGAAGAATTTCTTCGTAGCTGAAAGGAAGGCCAGTGGCCTCCTCGACGAGGGAACGGGTTATGAAGGTAGGGTACTCGGTCATTTCCGGTTTGTGCTCGAGATGATACTCCCTCATCTTCTCCACATACTTCTCAAGTCTGTCCCATTCCTTCTTTGCGGGAACTCTGCCGAAAGCCAATTGAACCACCCGCTTGACTTGCATTCGAAGATCATCGAACTCATTCTCTGCTCGCAAAGCCAGAGCGATGGCCCGATCGTTCATCAAGTCACTGTTGAGAAAGCTGAAGGCTTGGGGGGTGACCGACTCGGCGACTCTTTCTTCGCAGGAGTCGTTGGGGTTGGGCTGGTTGAAGAGTTCCAGGAAGGGGTCTGGTTGTCCACGCACGCGGTAGGCATAAATAGTACGGCGGTTTCTTTGTTCGGGCCGAATCGAAGGCTGATAGGCGGGGGCGAGGGAGAACTGAATCATACGAGGCTGAAGGGCAACTTCCATATTGATTTCCGGCATAACCGGTAGTCCGCCAATTTCTCGGTTTAGCTCGCCTGTGCTTACAAGCATGGAGTCTCTTAATTCTTCTGCAGACAAACGGCGGGGTTCTCGATATGCAAGAAGATGATTGCCTGGGTCGATATTTTGTAACCTATTCATTTCGGGATGATGTGTGCTCATACGATATGCTTCTGAAGTCATGATCAATTTATGAAGTCGTTTGAATTTCCATCCGTTTTCCACAAAATCTGCTGCCAACCAATCCAATAGTTTTGGATGGGTGGGTTTTTTTCCCTTTGCACCGAAGTTGTTTGGGTTTCCGGCGAGAGCTTTACCAAAATGACGTTGCCAGGCACGGTTAACAATGGATCGGGCTGTTAATTGATTCTTCGGATCTGCAATCCACTGGGCAAGTTCAAGTCTTCTTCCATTTAAACTTTTTGGTAATGCAAATGGATCCTTTTCTCCGTTTGATGTGGCCAAGCCTAGGGCACTGAGGACTCCGGGTGTCACCACTTTATCAGGTGCCTCCAGGTCACCGCCCATAAGAATTTTGTTTTCAGGCATAGGCGTGCTAGGAATCTTCTTCGGAATTCGCATTTTCTTAGCGTTTAAACTTGTGGGCACGGGTCCATTATAAACGCTTTGGGCGAGAGGATGGTACCGTTCCAACCTTCGAGTCCATATCCAATCATCCTGTCTGCGAACTTTAAGCCTACCCGTTTCGGCAGGGCTGAGCCCAACATGTCGAGGAGGTTTTTCTTCATCCCGCAAGCTACGCCGCTTATCTTCGTTGAGATATTTTTTGCCATTTTCTTTGAACCATTTTTTGGCGGCGGTTTCCTGCTTGTTCAGTAATTGATGATATTTCTCCTTGGCGAATGCAAGCATTTGTTCGGTGAATTGTTTCCCTGATTGTAACCCATTTTTATTTTCTTCCTGTAAAAAAGGGGTTTCTCTTTCGGCCAGTTGTGTAGCACTGAAAACGGAGTACATTCTGTAATAGTCTTTAGTGGGAAGTGGATCAAATTTATGATCATGACATTTAAAGCATCTCATCGTTGTGCTTAAAAAAGTTTGTCCCACTGCATTGACCACATCATCCAAATAAAGCTGTCTTGCCTGAGGTTTCAATGTCATGGCTGGATCCCAGGGGCCCATTCGCAAAAATGAGGATGCAATTAATAATTCAGGATCTTTCTCCTTTTCCGTTTGCTTGTTCCAAAGTTCATCCCCGGCGATTTGTTCAATAACGAATTGATTGTAGGGCTTATCCTTGTTGAAGGATCGAATCACATAATCTCGGTAGCGCCACATGTTGGACCGTTCATAATCATTGGAAAGTCCGGCTGTATCCGCATACCTTGCAACATCGAGCCAATGCTGAGCCGAACGTTCCCCGAAATGGGGGCTTGCCAATAGTTGATCGATTAAGTTTTCCCATGCCTGACCCGGGCTTTTCTCCCATTTTTTACGAAACTTAAAAATTTCATTAGGAGTAGGGGGTAGGCCATGCAAGTCATAGTAGGCTCTTTTTATCAAGGATCGAAAGTCGGACTGCGGAGCGGGCTGAACTTGTGCTTTTTCTAAGGAATTAGAAATAAAGGCATCAATTGGATGAGAAGAATTATCGGGTGGTTGATAATCAGTCAAGGGCTGGAATGCCCAGATGTCTTCTGGTTTATATCGACGGAATGTCCAATCTTCGGAAAGACCACCGCTGGTTTTTACGAGAATGCCGTCCTCTGTGTGTGTCTTTGACCTTTCTTCAAGAAGATATTTTTTTTGAATCTCAGTGGTAGGCCATGGTGCGCCCAAATGGATCCATTTTCTTATCCATTCAATTTGTTCTCCTGAGAGACGATCGTTCTCTTTGGGAGGCATTTCGTAATCAGGGTCTTCCCAACGAATGGCCGTCATTAAGAGACTCTTTTCAGGATGGAAAGGAACTACGATCTCTTCCGAGGTTTCTCCACCATGAAGAGTGGAAGCGAGGGAAGTTAGATCAAGATCACCTTTTATTTTTTTCCCTTTTTCTCCATGACAGGGAAGGCATTTACTTTCTACTATTTTTTTTACTTTAAGGGAGAAAATTTTTTCTCCCTCGCCTCCATTTAGACTGCTAAAAAATAATAAACATATAAAAAATAAGACTAAGCTTCGAGTATGGATTGGCATGGTGGGCTGTACCGCAAATTTAAATTAGATTTGATGCAAGGGCTTGTAGGGCTCTCTCCTTATTTTTTACTACGATTGCCTCCACAATCCTCTCGTGTTCTCCGATTGACTCTTCAATGTTCTCCAAACGGGAATACTTCATTAAAATACGAACCGCGAGTCCAAGCCAAATCGGTTCGAGGTTCTTAGAAACCCGGGTAACCCAGTGTCTGTGCAGAGCCAAGTCGCTTTCCGCGACTGCGGGCAAAGAGTCTCTTAGACAAGCACTCTTGAATTGCTCGAGCAAAACTTCTAATTCCCCATGATCTTTCTGGTCAGCTTCATCAATATATTTTGAGATGCAATACTTTTCCAAATCCAATCGCATATTCATCATTATTTTCCGTTCCTCATCTGCGATTGCTGAATGAACACGAACTCCGCGATTGGTTTCGTATACTAATGAACCTTCCTGAGTAAGCTTTAAAAAAGCATCTCGAATTGGCCCTCGACTTACCCCGAAGCGTTTGGCTAGGGAAATTTCACGCATTGGTTGATCATGGTTAAATTTACCAGCAATAAGATCAGACCGTAAGATGTTGCAGATTTTTTCTCGAGTATATTTTGTTTGAACTTGGTGTTCGGTCATAAATACATAGCAAAGAATAACTAAAATTTGGTCAAATTGAAATTGTTGACAATTTCAATTTGTGAGTGAAGTCAGTTTTTTTCTTATTGAGAAAAGCGAACTCTTGCGGAGGTTAGTTACAAACTTTTTGAAATTCTATATCTATGTATCCATGTAGATAATCTATTTCTCATGGAATTCATTCAAGTCTAGCTGATTCCAAAGATCTTATGGGATGGCGGAAAGATCAAAACTATATTGAACCGGAAGAGGATTGAGACCAAAAAACAAAACCAAACCGATTATATAAAATATATTCGCTCGATTCTTTGAAAGAATTTTTATTGGAAGAATTGATGCTGAGGATTACCACCGCTTAGGATATAAGCGAG
>JAQXBH010000243.1 GCA_029252505.1 Opitutales bacterium
TGGAGGTGTTCCTTCAGGGAAATTGTCTTGTCTTGATTAACATCAACCCGATTAAAGTTTTTTTGTATGCTTGGGGGAAGTTCAGATCGAATAAGCAGATTATCTTGATCGCGGTCCCATTGATGAAAGAGTTCAACTTTACTAACTCCACAAATCCCGATCGTCGAAGCAATAAGAAAAATGAAAAGGGGAGAGGGGATGAAAAATCTCATTCTCAACATTAATTGAGGAGATCAAAAAATCTCAATTCTGCATTCTATTGACTTGCTCTTGAAAACTCCTGCAGAACTTTCATGAATAGGGAGAAGTCAAATTTTTCCATATCAATGGGGGTTGATTCGGGCCAGGTGGGGATATTGTCAAAACTATCTGTGTCTCCCAGGGAGATATTAGACAGGGAAAATCGGCCAATTTGTATCCCTTTTAAGTTATTACTCAGGTCGGTAGTAATCACAATAGAAGTTGGAGTGGGGCTTTCTGCGTCGAGTAGAAAGAGTGGGAAACTAGTTCCTCCCGTCACACTTTTTGCCGGGGACATCCACATTGGCTTTTCACTCAATAGGTAGGTGAGGAAAACATTACGACCCTTCGAAGTACTCAGGTATGGATTTTCAATGAGGCGGGTACCCTCAGCCAATAACTTATCCTGAGTGGCAGAAAAATTCAGGTTGAAGTTATAGGAAAATCCACCCGTTTCCACATCTCTCTTAATATCAAATTGAGGGACTGGAAAAACACCTTGTGAATTAAAACGGATCGATTGATTGAGGTCGGAGGAAAAAAGGGATGAATTTTTTTCATCTGTTCGGTAGGCAAAAATGGTCTTACTTCCACGCATTACATTAATTTCCAATCTCTTCTGTTCTTTTGAAATTCCGATATGTGCGGTGTAATTGGTACTGTCTTTAGTTGATTCACTATTCCAGTTGAGTTGAGCAAATAAAGAGTTCTGCTCGGTACTCAGTTGATCGAACGCTTTTCCCAGTGCCTCGAGGAGTAATTTCTTTCGGTTCTCCGTAAATTGAATTCCATTTGCAAATGATCGGGCAGTCTCTCCCCATTGGGCCATAATTTGATTGGATGAGGAGGTGGGGATTTGGGAAAGAGTCTTGATGGCAAGTTCGGATTTACCGTCTAAGTGATGAGCCATTCCCAAGAAAGTCTGCACGTCGGCTTGCTTTCCAATTTTAGTGGGCAGTGATGCAATTGACTGGAGTGCCTTTTCAATACTGGGAGGAGTCCCAAAGAGTGCCTGCTTGAGTTGGATGGTAATAATTGCATCCGAAGTTCTTTCTTTTTTAGATAATTGAGCGAGATAGTAAGCGGTGGTAAATTCTGCGTCCATTCCCGAGTACTGGCTTAGTGCGGAAAGCTTATCCGTAAGATTCTTATCCGAGGTAACGATTTTCGCGACTTTTGAAAATCCATTATTTTTCCCTGCTTCAATTTGAAGTGCTTTGGCGGCACTTGTTTCAATTTCTTCCACCCCTGCTTTTTGGGCGAGCAAAAACGCCCGGAGGCGCAGGGAGGAATTGGCAAGGAACTCTGGACCACGGGTACGGGCAATTAAGATCAATGCTCGACAATATGAAATTGCGAAATCTTTACTTTCCAAGTTTCCAAAGTTCGCTTTTCCCACCAGTAGCTTGGTCAGAGTTTTTGAATCTTTTTCAAATGAGGTGATGAAGTGAAGTGCAGGAATGCTATTCCCATATTTAAATAGTAGCAGGGATGTGGCAAAATTTATCCCCTCAAGGTCACGGTTTGCTTTTGCTACAATGAGGTAATCATGACTGACCCGAGGGGCCTCGATTGAATCGGGGTTTTCATCAAGAAACTTTTTGGCCACCTCTAAAAAGCCAGATAGGTCGGAGGTTTTTAAATAATCTTCGTAAAATGGGATCCTGTTTTCTTTTCCAGTCAGCGTTAATGAAAATACAGAGAGGCTTATTAAAAAGCAGAACTTAGTAAGAGGGAAGTGCATTATTTCTTTTCTTTAATTCGAATTATTATGTCAATTGAAAGTGGGTCAGAATGAGCGAAACGCACTTTCCATGCAATCTATTGTATGTGCAATTTCATCTTCCTGATGAGCTGCACTGATAAAGCAGGTTTCGTAGGCAGAGGGGGGAAGGTACACTCCATTATTTAAGCAATGTTGGAAAAGCTTTTTGAAGTTTTCAGCATTTGAAGAGAGGGCGTCTTCAAAATTATGAACCGGGTCTTCGCTAAAAAATAGACAATACATCGATCCTACCTGAGGAACCTGGAGGGGAATGGAAAATTGATGTGCCAAATCTTGGACTCCCTTAGCGAGTTGATTTCCCAGTTTTTCAAGCCGTTCATAGGGCATTGTTTCACGCAGTAACTTTAGTGATGCGATCCCGGCCGCCATCGCCAGTGGGTTTCCACTGAGGGTGCCTGCTTGATATACCGGGCCGAGTGGAGCGAGGAAATCCATGATTTCAGTCTTCCCTCCAAATGCACCCACGGGTAGACCCCCGCCAATGATTTTCCCCATTGCAGAAAGGTCCGGAGTAACACCTGTTCTTTCCTGTACTCCTCCTAGTCCAAGACGAAACCCAGTCATTACTTCATCGAAGATCAAAACGGCATTATTTTGGGTACAAATCTTCCTTAATGCTTCGAGGTATCCATCTTTTGGCAGAATGAATCCACAGTTTGCGGGGTATGGCTCGACGATAATAGCAGCAATTCCTTCTTCAGTTTGAGTAAATGCATTTTCTACTGCCTCGATATCGTTGTAAGGAAGTACAATTGTTTCCTTGGCAAAGCTTTCGGGTATGCCTGCACTATCTGGATTACCGAAGGTGAGAGCACCAGAACCTGCTTTGACAAGTAGGCTGTCCACATGTCCGTGATAACATCCGGCAAATTTAATGATTTTTGACTTCCCTGTAAATCCACGGGCTAGTCGAATACTGGACATGGTGGCTTCGGTTCCACTGTTGCACATTCTTACTTTTTCAACAGAGGGTACGATATCCACTAAAAGTTCAGCCATTTCGACCTCATCGGGACCGGGGGTGCCAAAACTCGTTCCATTTTGTAATGCCTTACTGATTGCCTCCCGGATGACAGGATGATCATGCCCATGGATTGCCGGTCCCCATGTGCAGACATAGTCGAGTAATTTTTTATCATCTACAGTGGTGAGGTAACTTCCACTCGCTTTTTTGGTGAAAAAGGGAGTTCCTCCGACTGAACGAAATGCCCGGACCGGAGAGTTTACCCCACCGGGAATAATTTTTTTTGCACGTTCAAAGAGTTGGTGAGATTGATTCATATTAATTTTTAATTAGCGTATTTTTGCACAATGGGAATCCTTCTTCCCACTCCAAAGGCGAGTGGAGTGGTTTTGATTCCTGGGGCAGCCTGATTTCTTTTGTATTCGTTAAGGTCGACTAAGCGGGTAATTTTGCGAACCACTTCCTCCTCAAATCCTGCTTTAATTAAGCTGGCGATTGATTTCCCCTCCTCGACATAAGCCTGTAGGATGGCATCTAAGATTTCATACTCGGGAAGAGAGTCGCTGTCTTTTTGATCGGGGCGTAACTCCGCAGAGGGAGGTTTTTCAATTGTATTTTCGGGAATGACCACATGATCACGATTCAAATACCTTGCCAGTTTGAAAACCTGAGTTTTAGGAACATCAGAAATAACTGCCAGTCCTCCACACATATCTCCATAGAGCGTACAATATCCAACTGCGAGTTCACTTTTATTACCTGTGGTGAGAAGGAGTGCGCCCAGTTTATTGGACACTGCCATGAGTAAAAGGCCGCGGGAACGGGCTTGAATATTTTCTTCGGTTACATCGATTGGACGGTCTTGAAAAATAGGCTGGAGTTCGCGGGTTGCAGAATCGACAATTCCTTGAATAGGCAGAGTATGAAATTCAATGCCCAGATTGTTGGCAAGCTCCTCGGCATCCACTTTACTATGCTGACTGGAGATCGAGGAAGGCAGGCTTATGCCGATTATATTTTCCTTGCCCAACGCTTCCACTGCGATGGCAGCGGTAATGGCAGAATCAATTCCACCGCTCAAACCAATTAGGCCTTTCGAAAATCCGCTCTTATGTGCATAGTCCCGTACGCCTAGGACGAGTGCCTGCCTGAGTGATTCCATGGAGTCTTCTAAGAATTTCACCGATTCACTTTGATCATTCAGGTCATGGACTTCAATTTTTTCTGTAAATGAATCAGAGATTGAAAGAAGTTCGCCATCCTGATTTACACTCATAGACATACCGTCAAATACGAGTTCGTCATTTGCTCCGACCGCATTGAGGTAGACGATGGGACATTGGCATTTTTTTGCCACCTGACTCAGTAATTGAATTCGGTTATTCCCCTTATTAAAGTGCCATGGACTGGCAGATAAGTTGAGTAATAAATCGGGTTTTTGTTGGGCAATTTCTTCAATCGGGTCCGAACTGTACTCACCTTGCCGAATATTCCAAATGTCCTCGCAAATAGTAACCGCAATATTTTTGCCTTGGTATTGAATAAAAAAATCTTTTTCTCCTGATTTAAAGTACCGGGTTTCGTCAAATACATCATAGGTGGGAAGAAGGCGCTTGTGAAAGGTTTGTCTAACTTGGCCCGCTTCACACCAAGCGGCAGCGTTATAGATTTCACCATTTTGGGAACTATTACTTTTTTCAGGGAAGCCTATGATTGCAGGAGTTGGCCC